>REBP01000245.1 GCA_007692665.1 Gemmatimonadales bacterium
GGCGAGTTCTCGAGCCCCGACGCGATCCGGCTCCTGCCGGGTGGCGAGGGTGGCGGCCTCGTGATCCGGGACCAGCAGGGCGCGCGGTTCTCGGTCTTCACCGCCGAGGGCGAGTTCGTCTCGTCGTGGCCGCTGGCCTCGGGATTCATGACCAGCACACCCTTCCAGGTGGTGCGCGGGGGCGAAGGATCCGCGGGCGGCGCGGTGACCGGCAGCGGTGCGGTGACCGCCGGCGGTGCGGTGGGAGTCCGCATCTCCAACCCTTCGCTCCGCGACGCGGGGCGCCCCCTCGCCGAGTGGGAGCACGTGCGGGTCCGGTACGCGCCCGGCGATCCGTCGCGGCCCGACACGGTCCCCATCCCCGACGCCCCCTCGACGCCGGCCCAGCTGCGGGTGGAAAGCGGCACCGGGAGCGCAACGTACCTCGTGCCCTTCTCGCCCCGCATGGTCTGGGCGGAGCTCCCGGACGGCAGCCTCGCCTGGGGCATGAGCGACCGGTACTCGGTCCTCGTCGACCGCGGCGATGCCGGCGATGCCGGCACCGGGCGGTTCCTCCGCATCGAGCGCGTCACCGACAGGCTGGCGGTTGATCCGGCCCACGCTGCATCCGAGCGGGCGCGGCTCACCGCGGCGGCCCGGAACATGGACCCGTCATGGCGGTGGCCTTCGGTGGACATCCCCACGGTTCACCCCTGGTTCTCGACCCTCGTGCCCGGCGAAGACGGGACGCTCTGGGTGTTCCGCCCGGCACCGGCCGTGGAGGAGGAGAACCCCGGCCACAACCCGGACAACCCCATGTCGAGTCCCACGCAGTGGGTGCAGCCCGAGCCGGTGGCCGATGTCTTCGATGCGGACGGGCGCTACCTGGGACCGGTCCGGCTCCCCCGGGGCTTCGCATCCTCCCGCGGGCCATGGCTCACCACCGACGCGGTGGTGTCGGTGGCAACCCACGAGATGGGGCACGAGCAGGTGATTCGCTACCGGCTGGTGCCGGCGAGCCAGGTGGGGACTACGGGGTCGGAGGTACCGTAGATGTCGGGGGGGCGGCAGCCACCGGGATCGCACCGGGCCTGACCGCGAGTCGTCGGACCCGTTCGGCTTCGGCCGGGCGTCCCTCGACCGCGTGGATCCCCTGGAGGAGTTCCGCGGCCATCTCGATGGTGTGCCACACGGGATCCCGCTCGGCGAGCAGGTGGGGGAGGCTCGCCTCGAGGAGGGGACGGGCGAGCCCGGTTTCGCCCATCGAAACGAGGCAGAACGCCCTGTTCACCTGCGCCCTGGCGGTCCACGCGTGGTCGGCGCCAAGGGCTTCGGTGTAGATGGCTGCCGCATCCTCGAGAAAGGGGAGTCCTCTCTGACACGAATCGGACTCGATCCACACCAGGCCCGGACGGGCGCGGGCTCGCCCGGCCCGCCAGTGATCGGGTGGGTGGGTTTCCAGCAGTGCCTTCTCGAATTCCAGTGCCAGGGCCTCTGCCTCGGCATGGCGCCCCAGCGAAACGAGAAGATCGACCAGGTTGCCGAGGACCCCCTCCGTGGAGAGCGCATCGGGTCCCGAAAGCGAGCGCGCCACCGCGAGGGCCTCGCGGAAGTGGGCCTCGGCCTCCTCAGGCTTGCCCTGCGCCCGCAGCAGGGAGGCGAAGTTGTTCAGGAGCTGCCACGAGGTCCACGCCCCGGGGGGCATGGCCACCGATGCTTCGAGCACTTCCCGGTACAACGCCTCGGCGCCGTCCAGGTCCCCGGCCCCACGCAATACGAAGGCCAGGCTGTGAAGGCTTTCGAGCAGGTCCAGGTCTCCCACCCCCTCCGCTCGGGTCATGGCCAGCGCCCTTCGCGCCACGGCGACGGCGGAGTCGGGCATGTCGAGGAATCGAAGGGGAGTGGAGAGGATTGTCAGGGTGCTGGCCAGCAGCTTCCGCTCCTCCGGGCCCTGGCCGCTGCGGGCCGCGATCAGCTCCTGGATTCGGAGAGATTCCTCCAGTTCCTCCGTGGCCCTGCCGAAGTGCCGCAGCCCCACGAGGTGCCTGCCGAACAGCTGGCGGGCGCGGGCGACGTCCACATGGTCCGCACCATGAAGGGCCACCATGAGGTCGAGGCGTTCGCCCCACAGCCGTTCCGGTACTGCCGCGACCCCCAGCCGCGAGTTCGCCTGCGCCAGCGCGTCCAGCATGGCGAGCCGGACGATGGGGTGCTGGTCCAGCCGCTCCCGCAACCGGTCCTCCCCGAGTCGGAGAAGCGTGCCGGCCCGGATCGTGTCCAGTGCCGTACCCTCGCCGGCCACATCGAAGAGGTCCAGAAGAAACCCGGTCACCGCCTCGGCGCGTTCCGCTTCGAGGGCCACGCGGTCCCGTTCCACGCCGAGCCTGACGGTGTGGGCCGCCAGCCCTGCCGCGCCGGCAAGGGCCGCCACGATCGCCACGCCGGCGGCGGCGACGGCCCAGCGGTTTCTCGCCATGAATTTCCGAAGGTGATACCGGCGCGACCCGTCGCGGGCTCGTACGGGGCGCCCCTCCAGGTACCGGACCAGGTCGTCGCCCAGGTCGTCGGCCGAGCCGTAGCGATCCTCCGGCTCCTCGCGCAGCGCCTTGCGCAGGATGGCGTCCAGGTCCGCAGGGAGGCGATCCGGAACCCCCGGAGATCCGTCCGGGGAATCTGCGCCGGCCCGCAGGGTCGAGGTCGGGCTCGCATGCGACCGGGCTTCCGTCGGGGCCGCCGATTCCACCCCCGCCGTCGCGCCCAGGAGCCGGCAGAGCAGTCTCCCCATGGAGTAGACATCCGAGGGGGTTCCGATTGCGTCACCCCGGCGCTGCTCGGGACTCGCGAAGGCAGGCGTGAGTGGCGCCCCCGCGAAGGGATGCAGGCGGGTGATCTCGCTGTCGGCCTCGGCATCCAGGACCCGGGCGATCCCGAAGTCGAGGAGCTTGACCTCGCCGTCCGCGGTAACCCGGGTGTTCGAGGGCTTCAGATCGCGATGCACCACCAGGTTCCGGTGGGCATACCCCACGGCCCGGCAGACCTGGAGGAAGAGACGGACGCGGCTGCTCGTGTCGAGCCCCCGGGCGTCCGCCCAGGACACCAGGTCCGAGCCCTCGACGAACTCCATGACCAGGTAGGGGGTGCCGTCCTCCAGCACGCCCCCGTCGATGAGCCGCGCGATCCCCGGGTGGGCAAGTCCCGCCAGGATCTGGCGCTCCGCCACGAACCGGTTTCTGTAGGGGGGGCTGGCGAGGTAGGGGTGAAGCACCTTGAGCGCCACAGGCATCCGGAAGTCCCTGTCCGGGCGCTCGGCAAGGTAGACGACGCCCATCCCCCCCTGACCCAGGATCTCGAGCACACGGTAGGGACCGACGAACTCGGGAGGGGGTTCGGACGCAGAGCGGGGAGTCCCGTCCAGGCCGGTCCCCGACGCGCTGTCGCCCTCGGCGCTCCCGGCGCTCCTGGCGCTCCTGGCGCTCCCGGCGCTCCCGGGGGGGTCGGGGGTGGCCTCGAGAAGGACGCCGCTTCCGAGGGCGACCCTCCGGAACCAGTCCCCGGTGTCGGTGAACTCGTCGACGAGGGCCCGGACCGACCGCTCCAGCTCCGCATCCCCCCTGCACTCGCCGGCGATGAAGGCCTCGCGAGCCGCTCTCTCATGATCCATCGCGTCCACGGCAATCCGCTCGGCCGCGCTGGAGCTGTCCTCGGGCCCTGGCTGATCTGACAACACTCCCCCTTCGCTTCGGTAACGATGGCTACGGAGCCCCCACTGTGCGTTACAGGATTCGGGGGCCGGATGGATCACGACCGGCCGCGCCGGCTGTCCGGCCTCAGGCCGGGGCCGCGCCCCTTTCCCGGGAGGGAGGAAGCGGCTCCCCGCCGAGCGCCAGGATCTCCCGGCGAAGCCATGCGGTTGCCAGGACCCAGTCCCGCTTCACGGTGGCGGGAGAGATGCCGAGAGCTTCGGCCGTCTCCTCGATGGTCATGCCTGCGAAGAAGCGGCACTCCACGACCTGGGCCTTCCGCGGCTCGGCGCGGGCCAGCTCCTGCAGCGCCCGGTTGAGCGCCAGCACCTCCTCTGCCACGTCCGGAGCGACAGGGTTGGCCTCGTCCAGCGAAAGGGCCGCCACGCCTCCACCGCGCTTGGTGGCAGCCTGACGTTCCGCGTAGTTGACCAGCACCTGGCGCATCGCCTGAGCGGCAACCGCCAGGAAGTGGGATCGATCCCGCGGGTTCACGCTCCCGCGAAGGGAAAGCTTCTGGTAAGCCTCGTGAACCAGGACCGTGGTTCCCAGGGTCGGGTTTCCATTCCACCGGCGCCGGTGAAGATGGGCCAGAACCTTCAGTTCCTCGTAGGTGACTGCGAAGAGCTGATCCACGGCTTCGCGGTCACCCTCGGGCGCAGCCATGGGGCGTGGGGAGAGGTCGGGCTTGTCCATGTTCGGGAGCCGGCTGGCGCGGGATGGCTGGCGCGCGACGGAAGGGGCGGCATCGGGGAGCAAGGGAGGGATGCCAGGGAGGAATGCCAGGGAGGAATGCCAGGGCTGAGGCGCAGTGGAGGGGCGCTGCGGGGTCATCACACCGGACCCGGGCCGCCCGCCTGCAGGGGGGTTGCCGGGATGTGGAATGGGATGTGGAATGAAGGAAGGCTACGGCCCCGCTCCAGGGTTCGCAAGGCGTCCGGGGCTGGTCCCGAACTCCCGACCCCGGCAGGGGGTAGCCTTCCTCATGTCAGCCCTCTCAGCAAACCTCGCCACTCTCCGTCCCGCCCTCAGCCCGTACCGGGGTGCCGAACACGATCCCGAGCCTCGGGAGGGTGGGTGGGTCGCGGCGGTTGCCGTGATCCTTCGGGCTCCCGGGGGGCCGGTTCCACCGAACCTCCTCCTGATCCGCCGCGCGGCCCACGACATGGATCCATGGTCCGGGCACATGGCGCTGCCGGGAGGACGCCGGGATCCGGCTGACGCCTCGCTCCTCCATACGGCGCGGCGCGAGACCCTGGAAGAGGTGGACATCCGGCTGGGACCGGAAAGCGAGGTGCTGGGTCGACTCGACGCGGTATCGCCCCAGAACCCGGGGCTGCCTCCCCTCACGATCCTGCCCATCGTCTTTTCGGTCCCTTCCGACACGGAGGCACGGATCGCGGCTCCCCTCGAGGTCGCCGAGGTGCACTGGGTGCCCTTGACGCATTTCCGGGATCGGGCCAACCGTACCACGTACCGGTACCCTGGGGCCGGCGACCTTCGGTTCCCGGCCTGGGACGTCGCCGGGCGGGCGGTATGGGGACTCACGCACCGTGTTCTCTCCGACCTGCTTGGACGGCTGGGGCCGGTGGATGGGGAGAGAACGAGCGGATGATCGGGATTGGGTGGCCGAGAACCGTGCCGAATGCGAGGGATCGCCAGGGCGATGCGGGGCGTTGCGGGGCGAGGCGGGGCGAGGCGGGGCGATCGGGGTGATCGACGTTTCATGTGAAGCGTGGGATGTGAAGCGCAGGATCGAGCGCTGGGCCACCACCTGCCGGCGGGGCCCCGCCTCGCGAGAGTCCCACGTCGCGCAAGATCTGCGAATTCGACGTCCCCGATCCCCATGCAGTTGTCCCCGATCCCGGCCCCCTGGGGGTTGACAGCTTTTTCGGGCCCCGGGCCCCCTGGGCTCGATCCCCCGGGAAGGGTCGCCCTGTCGCACCCTGCGCGGGGCCCTGGGCCGACGATCCCCGCCGGGTCCACCTCGCGGGGACCCCCACC
>REBP01000057.1 GCA_007692665.1 Gemmatimonadales bacterium
ATGGAGTTCAGGGAGGGGGAGGTCCGTTCCACGTTCGCGCGCAGCGCGTCCAGCGTCTCGTCGTCGGAGGGCGAGTCGATGTGGAAGGTGACGCGGACATCGCGAAGCCCGGGCCATGCCGGCTCGACGCCCACTTCGAAGATGCCCGAAAGGTCGACCCGCCCCTCTGTCGTCACCTCCAGGCTCCGGATCTCGACCCCGCGCAGCGCCGCTTTCGCAATGCAGGTTGTCGCAGCGCACCCCGCCACGGCGGCAAGGAGCATCTCGAGCCCAGGTGTGGGGCCCCGGTCGCCGCTGATCGGCTCCGGCCAGTCGGTCCGGAGGGTGTGCTTCGTCCGCAGCTCCACACGCCCCTGCTCTTCCAGTTCCTCGAGCCGGCCATGGACATGGAAACCCCCTTCCCACCGGTGGTAGAGGCGGGCGGTCGTGATCGCGGCCCCCGGGGTCATTCCCGCCACGTAGCCGCGAAGGAGATCCAGGTCGATCCCGTTCCGTTCGGTGCGCTGTCTCGTTGCCATGAATTCCTCCTCGATCGTTCGGATGGTGGATGGATGCACCCGGACGCTCCGTCGAGCGGGACCGGGTCTCCGCTTCCGCCATGAAGATCGCGCTGCGCCGCCGCCTCCCGCATCCGGGATCCTGACCAGATTCTTCGACGGGGCCGACTGGTCAATCCTGGGGAGTTCCTTCTCCTCCCCGCATCCGCAGGGTCCTGGCCGATCGATCGGGGTGGACGATGCCGGACCCTCGGACGCTTCGCCTCACAGGAGGCCCTCCCGCAGTGCCTTCCCCACCGCACCCGTGCGCGTTGGCACGCCCAGCCGGGCGAGGATGTCGGACATGTGCCGGTGCACCGTGTACTCGCTGATGAAGAGGCGCTCGCCGATCTCCCGATCGGTGAGGCCCTCCGCTGCAAGAGCCAGTACCTCGCGCTGGCGGGGGGTGAGGACCGAGGTGTCCGGAGCGGCACGTTCTCCGGTGAGCTTGCGGGCGGCATCCGCCGCCGGGACGGCTCCCATCGGATCGAGGACCGCGAGGGCGCCGGCTGCCTCGGACGTCGCCCGGTCCCGGCTTCCGAGGGCATGGAGCGCGCGCGACATCTCTACCCTGGCGCAGGCGCATTCGTAGGGCGAGCCGCTCCGCTCGAAGAGGTGAGCGGCTTCCTCGAAGCAGTCGCGCGCACGCTCGGAGTCTCCCGACGCGAAGGCCAGGGCCCCGCCAGCCGACAGGGCGGCGGCCCGCATGGGAACGGTGCCGATCTCCTCCGTGAGCGCCTCGAGCTGCGCGAGGACCGAGGCAGCCTCCCCGGTATGGTCGCGGGCGAGTTCCGCCCTTACCAGGAGTTCGTGGATGTGCACCCGCAAGGTCAATGCGCGCTCGGGGATCCGCCGGAGGAGCGACATGAGCAGCTCTGCCGCGAGGTCCGCCTCTCCCGCATCGATGGCGAGCGCTGCACGCACCGGCACGGCCCGGGGGTCGGTCCCCACCCCATCGAGAAGCGCCTCCGCCTCCTTTCTCCGTCCCTGCCTCCGCCGCACCTCGGCAAGCCGGACCATCGGGGCCGCAGCCGAGGACGGCCGGGTGGTGGCGAAGTGATCGCGGGCGCGGGTGAGTTCCTCCTCCGCGGCCTCCCATTCTCCCCGCCAGAGAAGGACGCCGCTGTACTTGACCCGGCAGGTGGCGAGGAAGGAGTCCACCCGCCAGCGCTCCGAAAGCGCACGAAGCCGGTCGCACCACTCGGTCGCCCGACCCCAGTCGCGCACCTGCTCGCAGGCGTCGATCATGCAGCAGCAGGTGCGGCAGATGATGTCCGGGTCGTTGGACTCCCCGGCGACCGCTGAAGCCACGGCCTCGTCCAGGAGGGCCATTCCCGGGCCTACTTCCCCGCCGATAACCCGCGAGACCCCCGTGAGGGCGCGGCCGAGCATGGTGAGGTCCGACGCACCGGTCGCTTCCGCCACCTCCACCGCTCGCTCGGCGTGCGCCCTTGCCGCGTCCGGATCGTGCGCTCCCTCGAGCGCGAAGAAGGCGTCCCAGATATGAACGAGCGCGTGTTCCGGGGTGGGAGGAAGGTCGGACAGGATCCGACGGCCGCGCTGGAACCAGCCATTCGCGATCACCATCTCGCCACGGAGCTCCAGGTGGGCACCGCCCAGCTCCAGGGCGAGACGCGCCGCCGCGGGGAGGTCACCGGCGGCGCCGTAGAGCGCGTGGCTGCGCTCGCGTGCCTCGATGACGCGGGAATGATCCTCGAGCCAGAGAGCTGCGATGGCCAGACCTTCCCACGCGGCGGCGTCTTCCTCATCGGCCCGCAGGGCCCCTTCGAAGGCATCCAGGGCCTCCTCCCAGGCGCCCTGCCTCAGGGCGGCGCGGCCATCCTCAAGGGTCACGTGACGAGGGGTGGTGGGCTTCATGGGCGTGCGCTCGGCCGGGGAACCTGTCCCACCCGGGGGCGATCGAGGAGCTCCAGGGGGAGGAGGACTTGCGGCGCCGCGATACTGGCGACGGGCACGGGTACGGCGCACCCTCCAAGCTTACAGGGGCGGACGCGGGGTGTCCAATCCGGTTCCAGTGACCCCTCCCGGTCTCGCGAAGCCCGGGGATGCCGGCCACCGATTTCCCGATCTGGCTCAGCGGTCCAGGAAGTATTCCACGGTCGTCACCACCCGCACGGTCTTGAGTTCGGGCATGGACGGATCCAGCTCCGAGATCGAGAAGAAGCCCTGGCGGGCCGTTCGGATGCTCCCCACGTCGCTGCCCGAGTCTTCCGCGAACTGGGTGGCGGCCCGCCGGGCGTCTGCCGTGGCCTGGGCGATCATGTCGGGCTTCAGGGCTTCAAGTCCGGTAAAGAGAAACTGGACGGCCGAACCCCAGGAGGGGGAGAGGACCACCCCCTCCTCGAGGAGTCGGGTCGACTCCTGCAGCGCCGTCCGGGTCTCGGCGACCCTCCCCGTCCGGAGCGTGAGCGTGCGCTCGGCGGTGAAACGGGTGTCGGGGCGCTGCGATCCAGGCGCGTGGCTCCACTGGTCGTTGATTCGGGGCGGAGTGCGAGAGATCTCGCCGCCTTCGAATCCGTGGAAGGCCAGGAAGGCGAGGACGGCCAGATCGTTCCGCTCCAGTTCGCCGCTCAGCCCTTCGAGGGTGTTGGCCGAGACCATGTACGAAACGGGCCAGATGGCCAGGTCGGCCATGACCTCACGCTCGGCCAGTCCCTTCACCTCCACGAAGCGGTCGGCCATTCGGAAGTCCCGGACGGCGCCCCCCAGGACCATGGCCGCCACGACCATCCCCAGGGCCAGGATGAGGGCAGCAGGCCAGTGCCCTGAAATGGCCGGCGAAACGGGCCGGGCCGGAGATTCGTGGGTCAGGAGAGACTCCGCCGAGAGGGGATGGCACGGGGTGGCACGGAAGGTGTGGAGTGCGAGGTGCTACACGTGCCGGATGGGAACGATTCTCCGGCGCGGCAGTCGCAGATCCGGGGCTCGCAGCGAGCGACGCCCCCCGGGGTTCCCTCTACCACCACTTCCCCGAGGGGAAGGACCAGCTTGTCAAGGAGGCCATGCTACATCCTCGGCTGCCCGGTGGCCCCCGTGACTCTCGATTCCCCCGAGGCCTCCTCGGACCTTGCCCGGGCATCCCGGGAGTCCGTCGAGTGTGCAGGAGGAGCTTGCCGCGCTCCTCGCCGACGCGCTCGCAAGGTGACCGCGCAGCAGGCCAGGAGATCGAGGGTCAGGCGGTCCCTCCCGGGAACCGCTGCGAGGGCGAGCGCGACAGCGGACCCCTTCCGAGTTCGGGCATGTCGCTGGGGATAAGGAGGAGGACCCGGAGGAGTCCCCCTTCAGAACCGCCGCTGGAGCCGGAGGGAGAACCGGCTCCCGTCGCCGTGCTCACCCACGGGGAAGGCCCAGTAGATCCCGCCCTCCCCGAGGATCAGGCCGATTCCGGCGTCATGGAGGGCCGGCGAGTCGGGCCGGGGGAGGTCCCCCCAGTCGGCTTCGGACCACCCGCGCCCGGAGTTGAAGAAGACCACCCAGCTTGGGCGGTGGTGACGCCGTGCCCCCCGTCCCTCCTCCTCCGCCACCGGGAGGCCGAATCCGGTCCGCAGGTTCAGGGCCCCCCGGTATTCTGCCTGGAACAGGGCGAAGCGGTCGCACCCGTAGAAGGGACGGTGGACGGTGCTCCCCTCCGCGCCGGGATCGAGGACCACCAGGGCCTCCCGGGCCCCGCAGTCCGCGGCGAAGGAGAGGTGCCCGGGAAGGGAGCCCACCCCGCCCAGGGCGTGCTGGAACTGGGGAGGCAGGGGCATTCCGTCCAGGCTCCCCCCCACCACCCCCCTCAGGTTGAAGCGTCCCCCCCGGCCCACGGTGTTGTAGCGACGGAGGTCCAGCATCCCCGTGGTGAACTGGGCGTCCGGATCGGGACCCATGACGGGGGGAGGGACGGAAGTCCCGGACTGCCCGAGTTCCGATGCGGGCAGGGCCAGAGAGCCTCCCAGGTTCCTGCGCACGCTCCCCTCCACGAACCACCCCGCGCCCGGCTCCCGCCGGGCATCCCGGGTGTCCACCGAGGCCCGGGCCACCAGGGCCCGCGTGATCCCCTCTGCCACCAGGGGCTGCTCCCGCCAGTCCCGGTCTCCCCGGAAGAGCGTCCAAGGGTCCCCCGCGGCCAGGGAGCCGTGTTCCTCCCGCTGGAACTCAAGGGCGGCGTCCAGGGGGAGGGAGGCGGGGGTGGCCCGGACGAACGCGCTCCACCCCCGGCGCTGGAAGTGGTCCCGGTGGTCCGTCGTGAGGAAGAAGGAGGCCAGGGCGTTCTCCTTGTCGGAGAGGCCCCACGCCTCTACCGGAGCCACCCGGGAGTGGATTCCGCCCCCTGCCCGGAAGGCTCGGCCTCCCCCCAGGAACTGCTCCATCCGGACATCGAAGCCGGTCCGGTCCACGCCGCGGGGCCCGTCCGGCGACTCACTCCTCCAGATGAGCAGGGCCGTGGTCCGGAAGGGGTTGTCGCCGCCGGTGGTGAGGACGGGGCCGGCCATGACCTGGAGCCCCTCCACCCGGTTGTGGTCGGTGATCCGGAGGGCGAAGTGGGACGAAGCCCCCCGGTCCCGGTCCCGGCTGATGGGCACCGAAACCCCGTGATCCCTTCCCGTGACTCGAGTCCCGGGGACGCTCCTGGAGACGGCCCGGGAGACCTGGGCCGCGAGTCCCTCGACCCTCCCGAGGTAGTCACCCCGGAGCTCGCCATCCACCACCGTGATGGCGCCCCGGACCCAGGCCCCCGACCGAAGCTCGGCGTGCCCCCCCACCACGATGACGTCGCCGTTCACCTCCCCCCAGAGATCGAGGGAGCCCATCACCACCATGTGCCCGGGGACCACGGAATCCCGGGGAATCACCGCAGGCCCCTGGTAGTGGTGGGTGCCCGGGTCATTCACGATCCGGATCAGCCGGTCCACCATGTCCCGGGGGAGCCCCGAGGCCTCGATCTCCCGTTCCTGGGCCAGGGCTTCGGCCCCCAGGGGCCCCGGGGCCGCGGGTTGGGCCAGGAGGAGTAGGACGGCAAGGGGAAGGAGAAGGGCAGGAAGGAAGGGTTGGCGGCACATGGCCCGTGCTCCGGTCCTGGGGTTCAGGATCCCCGGACGGCGTCCCGTCCGGGCGCAGGGGGCCCCGTGGGGATCGGGGCGCCCGATCCTCCCCATACGCAGTCGGGGTGGCGGGGGTTTCAGACGAGGCCGCTGGTCGTGAACCTGGCCCTTCCCTGGCGGCTGTTCGGCTCCAGGGTAGTTGGCGACAGGAGGTCGAACCCCTTCCCCTTCCCCTTCCCCTCCTTCCATGGCTCCGAGAGCCTCGCATGCGCCCTTTCCCTCGCGGCCTCATCGGCTTCGTGGGCGGCCTCTTCGGACCCATGCTCTTCGGGCCCCAGGGAACGATCCCCGCGAACTGCTTCTCCGTGAGGCGGTCTACCGCGCCATCGGCGCATAGGAGCTGAACCGCACGGAGGGCTGGACACATCCCCCAAGTTATCTAGTTTCTTTGCATGTACTTGCACGATCGTCCCGGCCACTTACGCAGCGGGCGGGCGATTTGAGGCTCTCGACCGACGACTTCGCCCCCGCCACCCGTGGGAGGGGCGTCCTGCCCCCATGGCGGATGGTGGATCGCCTCCAGGTTCCGGCTGACGGGGCGGTGGCGGCCTCGAGTACCCGGGAGGAACTCATGCACCCTGGCGGCCTTCGCCCTCACCCTCTGCTCCTCAAGGACCGGAACGCCATGCTCCGACCCCATTTCGCCGCAGCTCTCGTCCTGATCGCCCTGGCCGGGCTGGCTCCCGGGCGGGTTCCGGCCATGGTCTCGCCGGCCCCACTCCAGGCCCAGCAGCCGCGCTTCACCGTCGAACTGGAGGCCGGGCCCGTCTGGCAGAGCCGGAACGTGGCGGAGGCCCCCAATGACGGGACGGCCACGCGCTTTTCCCTGCGCAACCTGCTGGGGAGCGGTCCCTGGCCGGCCGGACGCCTCACCCTCGGATGGAACCCGTGGGAGCGGCACGGATTCCAGCTCCTCCTGGCTCCGCTCACGGTGCAGGACGACGTGATCCCCGGCCAAACCCTTCGCTTCGAGGGATCCACCTTCCCTGCGGGGGAAGGGGCCCGCGCCACCTACACCTTCAACTCCTGGCGGGGCACGTACCGGTACCTGGTGCACGAGTCAAGCGCCCTCCAGGGATGGGTGGGGGGCACTGCCAAGATCCGGGATGCGGTGATCGGTCTCGAGTCCACCTCCCCGACCGGTACCCCCATCCGGGCGGAGAAGACGGACCTGGGCTTCGTGCCCCTCCTTCACCTGGCCGGGCGCTGGACGCCGTCGCCCGGCTGGGTCGTGGCGGGAGAACTGGATGGGCTGGCCGGCGGGCCCGGGCGCGCCTTCGACGTGGCCATCATGGCGGGTCGGGACCTGGCCCGGGGATGGAGTCTGCACGCCGGCTACCGGACGGTGGAAGGCGGGGCCGACATCGAGGAGGTCTACAGCTTCGCCTGGTTTCACTACGGCATTGTCGGCCTGCGCTGGACCCCGGGGCCGGAGTAGTTCGGCCCCGCACTTTCCGGAACCGGGTGCCCTTTCCTCGTGACGCTGCGTGCCTTCCTCGCCGAAGCCTCCCTGCCCTCTCCCCTTCCGATCGCCCTGCAACCCACGGAATCCGATGACGCTCCTGAAACTCCACATGGATCCCCGGCTTGTCCGCATGCCCGAGGACCACTGGAGGGCCAATCTCTCATCCCATCAGGCCGGAGAGTTCGTGCGCATCGATCAGAGCATCGGACCCGAGGGGTTTCTCACCCGGATGGTCTGCCGCGGCTGCTCGAAGAAACGGGCGATCCTGGTCCGTCCGGCGGGCCGCATCCACCTGATGCTTCCGGCGATCAGGGCGGCCACCGGGAACCGCGGGGTCCGGGAGCACCTGAAGCAGTGGGTCGCGCGACACGGGGAGTGCCCGAACGCGGGTCGGGAGGTGGTCATTCCGGAGCCGTTTGCAGGGCACGTGATCCTGCTCCGGGACATGGCGCTCTCCCGGATCGAGCGGAAGGAGCCGCCGGTGCCCCTGCTGATGCTCACCTCCAGGGAATCCCCTCCCGTGCTGTTCGATTTCCGGGAGGTGTTCAGCCTCCCGGCAGACCGGCAGTATACGCGCGGCTGCCAGTTCGTGGCCGCCCTCCGAAATCGGATTCGCACATCCGACGGCACATTCACGTCGGCCATCACCTGCCGCGCGGACCCGACGGGCTCGGACGGCCCATTGACCGTGGTGAGAATTGACATCGAAACGCCCCACGGCCGCTACTCCGGCGAGGCGCCAATCCGGTATGGAAACGGCGACGACCCGGACGAGCGAGGGGCAATCGGCGAGTTCGTGTTCGGGGTGGGGACGCGAAACACGGCCCTCGACGATGTCTTCGTCATCGAGATGAAGCTCTGAAGCACCGCGGCACAGGGCAAAGGGATGCTGGCGCGAGGTCCGCAGGGGTGAGATCTTCACCCTCATGAATGCGAGCGGTGATTCGGGCATGACTCCCAAGCCCACATTCGATGAATTCGATGCGTGGGGACTTACACACCAGGGCCTCGAGCGCAGGGAGAATCAGGACGCCTGCTTCGTGGGTTTCCTGGCGCGCGGGCGCGTCATCGATGCCACGCAGGTAACCGGGGAGGAGCGACGCCAGCTTCGGGGTGAGCGTCTTGTCTCCATGGGGATCGTGGCGGATGGGGTCGGGAGCACCGAGGGAGGAGGAGAGGCCGCACGGCTCGCGGTGCGTGTGCTCCTCGACGCAGTATCCCGTTCGGTCCACGAGGCCGAGCGCGTCGAGGCCGAAGACCCCGACGTGTTTTCACGCCTGCTGAACGAGGCTGCCCTCGACTGCCACGAGAGTCTCCTCGCTCGAACGGAGGAAGAGGGTGGGGCCCGCCGCTTCGCCACGACGCTTACCCTTTTCCTGGGGCTCTGGCCGCACGCCTACCTCCTGCAGGTGGGAGACTCCCGGTGCTACGTCTACCGGGACGGCACCCTGAACCAGATCAGTCGGGACCAGACGGTGGCCCAGGAGCTCGTGGACCAGGGCGTGCTCACTCGGACCGTAGCCGAGCGGACGCGGTGGGCGCACGTGCTTTCCAGCGCGATGGGGGGCGAGACCGCAGTTCCGGTGGTGACGCGGATCGTGCGCAACCGGGGAACCGTCGTACTGCTCTGCAGCGATGGCCTCACGAAGCATGTGAGCGACGCACGCATCGCGGAGCGCCTCGAAGCCATTGCAGGGACCGACGCCAGGCAGGTCGCCGAGCTGCTGCTCGAAGATGCGCTCGAGGGCGGGGGAACCGACAACGTGACGGTCCTGGTGGGGCGCACCCTTCCCACGAGGGATCCGTGAACGACGACCCGGAGAGCCAGACCGTCTCGGGCCTCGAAAGCCGCGAGGCCATCCGTGCGCTGACAGAAGCGCTCGGGGACGAATACGATATCAAGCGGGAGCTCGGCAAGGGGACCATGGCTCGCGTCTTCCTGGCGCGAAACCGGGCACTCGGGCGACTCGTTGCGATCAAGGTCCTGCTTCCGGGCAGAGCCGCCGACGAAACGGCCCGAAAGCGTTTCGAACGGGAAGCCCGGGCCTCCGCATCCCTGTCGCATCCGAACGTGGTCGACGTCTACCGCTTCGGCCGCCTTCCCGACGAAACGCCCTACCTTGTCATGCGGTTCGTGAAGGGCCGCACTCTCGAGGAGCGGCTCGCGGCAGAAGGTCCGATGGGAAGCGAGGAGGCGCGACGCGTACTGGGGCAGGTCGCGCAGGGACTCGCGGCGGCGCATGCCCGGGGGATCGTCCACCGGGACCTTCGTCCCGGGAACATCCTGTGGGACGAGGAGCGGGAGCAGGCGCTCCTGTCGGACTTCGGGATCGCGGCGATCCTCGAGACCAGCGGGGAGGACGTCGCCCGATTGACTCTCGACGGCCAGATCCTGGGCACGCCTCGCTACCAGGCGCCGGAGCAGCTCCTCGAGCAGGAGGTGACCGAGCAGGCGGACATCTTTGCCTTCGGGATCACCGGGTACGAACTCCTCTCCACGGAGGCCCCCTGGGGCGCCGTGGACGGCGCACGCCTCATCGCCGCCCGACTCCGGCAGGATCCGCGGTCCCTGAGCGACCTCCTTCCGTCCGTGGATTCGGGTCTGAGCGATCTACTTCTCCGCTGCCTGGCTCGCAATCCCGCGCACCGCCCGACCTCTCGTGACCTCGTCCGGATCCTGACCCACGCCGAAGTCGGTGAACGGCCTGCGAGCGTGGACGGGCCGTCCGCTGCCCCGGCCGACCTGACGGATATTCTGAAACGCCGCGTTCCGCAGGTCGTCCTCCTTACCCTCGGGGTGGCCTGGGGCCTGATGACGCTGATGGACCAGCTGGTCAGTCGCGAGATCCTGCCCGACGTCTCCTACCGCCTCACCCTCGGGTTCGCGGTTGCCGGCGTGGCGGCATCGTCCGTGGTCGCGTGGTTCCACGGGGAGAAGGGAACGCAGAAGGCGCCTCTCATCGAGTACCTGATCCTGGGAGGCATCGCCGCGCTCTGGGTCGCTTTCTCCCTGTGGATGCTGCCGGGGTAGGCCACACCCGGGGCCGGCCGGCTCCGGCTCGTTTCGAGACCTCAGGGCATCCGGCTCCCCGGCAGCGGGCAGCTCGGCGTGACGTGGTATCCCCCGGCCCGTGCCTCCACATCGTCGTCACGCACCTTGAGGTGCTCGATGATGGCCATTCGGTCGTCGTGGGAGAGGAGGGGGCCGATGAGCCCGCCCTGGGGACCGCTCCCCGGGGTCCAGGGGACGTAACCCTCGTTGAACTCGTGCCCCGTGTTGTGGTTACCCGGGAGCGAAGTGTCGAATGTGAACCAGCGCCCGGAAGCTGGTTCCCGGAGGCCGAGTCGGTCAGGATCGAACGCGCGGCTCCCCACCGAAAAGGTGGTCGGACGCTCCGCTACCGGCGAAAGGAGTGCGTAGATCGTGGGCACGGAGCCGTTGTGGAGGAAGGGTGGAGTCGCCCAGATGCCGGCCAGGGGCCGGGCCTTGTACCCGGCCACGACCTGCGGAAGATCGAGAATCCCGAACCCGTCGAGCTCCGCCCTCTGCAGGGCCTCGAACCCGTGGTCCTGGTAGCTCCGATCCCGAATCGTCGTTCCCAGGAAGCTGAGGGCGAGCCCCACAGGCAGGCGCCGGGGATCCAGGTCGGAGAGGCGCTGCTGGACGACGGCCGGCAGGTCGGCAAGCTCGCCTTCGAGGGCCGCCAGGGTGGATTCCAGCGCAGCGGATGACATCGGTCCCGAGGCCGGTCCTCCCTGGGATGCGACTGCATCGAGGCGCCCCCGGACCGCCGCAATGCTGTCCACCAGGAGGGTCTCCTGCCGCTCCCGCCAGGGCTGCATGTTTCGGTACGTGATGGCCCGCAGGTCCATGGCGGTGAGCCCCGTGCGGGAGATGTCCACGGTGGCCTGCGCGAAGTTCACCGCCGTGTTCGGGTCCGTCCCGATGTCGTCCACGCAGAGGAGCGTGACGATCCACTCCGGGTCGTCCGGCCCCTTGAGGGGGGAGTTTCGCGTCTTGAGCAGCTCCGAAGCCACGTGAGGGCCATGGCACCCGACGCAGTTCTGGTTGAAGAGCTCGCGCCCCCGGTTGGCGAGTTCCCGGTCGATGGCGCCCATGACGCCCTCCTTCCAGGTCGGGGGCTCGAGGCGACGGAGGGCGAGCTCGATTGCGTGCAGGTTCTCGATGATCGCTGACGAACGAAACCGCTCCTCCGGAGGCACGGGTCCGCCGTAACGGTTCACGAGGGCATAGGAGGCCCCCACGCCCATGGCCTCTCCGATGTTCCGCGCCATGGGCTGGCTCACCGACGCATTGTACTGCACCCAGTCGAACTTCCAGATATTCCAGACCGGAGGGTAGTTCACGGGTGCATTCCCGATCCCGAGATTCCGATGGTCCAGGTTCTCTCCGAACACGGTGTTCGCGATGCGTGCAAGGGCATCGGTCCGGCCGTATCCCTCCCGGGTCGGATAGAGCTTTCGCTCGTTCCATGCGATTCCCAGGAAGGTGCCCAGCACCCCCCGCACCTCCCGGTGCAGCTCGCGCCGCCCCTCGGGATACCCGTCGCCGAGGACCCGCCGTGCGAACCGGTCGAACTTGACGGGGTTGGTGACCGTACTCACGAGGGAGGTGAGAAGGGTCGGGAGGAAGTTTCCAAAGCTTGCGTCCGTAAAGGCGTGCATCGCCTGGCCGCCATCGATTCGGACCGCACGCGTTCGCCCTTCGTGGGTGAAGTGAAGCTCGCCCGTGTGGCATGCGGAACAGGTGATGCTCAGGACTTCCTCGTTCAGCTCCCGGTCGAAGTGGTGGGTAAACCCGACGGGGAGGCGGTCCGGGTTGGCCTCCGTTTCCGGGTCCACGAGGAAGCCCCAGCGCCGCATCCGTTCGGGCTCGGCGAAGCGGGCACGCCCCCAGGGGACCTCGAGGTGCACGAACCAGCTGTACCGCATTCCCCGAAGCCCTGCCCCCTGCGAAGTGTAGTAGTAGAGTTGCCGGTCCGCCTCCTCGAGCCCCGCCGCCCACCCCTGCGCTGCGAAGACCACCTCGCTGGTGGGCTCGGCCGGGAGCATGGCGCGCCCCGACTGGCTGTAGAGCATGGTGAGGAGCGACAGCGCCCCGACCAGGAGAAAGACGGCTCCGGCGCCCAGCGCCCCTGCCCGAACCAGGCGTCCGACAGAGACTCCGGCCACGCGTCGGAGCGACCCGGCCAGTCCCCCCACCAGGGGGATCCTGCGGCCGGAGGGTGCTTCGACGCCGGCGTTCCGCGGCGGCGCCCCCACCGGCGGATCCATCCTGCGCAGGCGACTTCCCCGGTCGGCGATCCAGCGCGCCCGATTGATGCCGCCGATGGGACGGTTCTCTGCCATCCGGTGTTCGGTCACGTCGATGTACGCCGCCTGGCAGTCGGACTGGGACAGCTGCGAGGCCGGGACCAGGGTGAGGCGGGCCACCCGGTGGAAGGGCGCCTCCTCCTCGTTCCATTCAACGCTGGCGTTCTCCACCCAGAAGGCGGCATCGCGGATGCGACCCCGATGGGTCATCTGGCGGGGTTCGAGCAGCTGAAGGCCGAAGTCGAAGGCACTCATGCGCTCGTCTTCCACCAGGTGCCGCATCAGCTCGTTGCGAAGCTGCCCGGCGCTGCCATCGAGTCCTCCGAAGGGGTTCTCCGGATCCGGGATGGCGCTGTACTTCATGGCCTCGTCGGGCCCGTGTTCGAAGGGGACGCAGCTCCAGTAGCGACGCCGCTGATACCCGGTGGCGGGGCGCTTCTCCTGACGCGCCCCGCGAAGTCCCGTCCGGAAAAGGCCGCGAAGCTCTGACCACTTGAGCCCGGCAAGGGTCCGAAGCCGCGCCCTCAGTCCCTGGGCTGCCAGAACCCGGAGGAGGACCGCAAAGTCGTGGGGGTCGTTGATGGGAAAGGTCGAGGCGTCGTTCATGGAAAAATCGACGCGCTGCTCCTCGCCGCCCGGGACCGCCGGAGGAAAGGTCACGGAGAAGGAGAGCGCTCGCACGTCGGAGGCCCGATCCGATCCCGCGCGTGAAGCTGCGTTGGCAAAGCGCACGAGGGCCGGGTACTGCCCCGGCCGGGCAAAGGGCCCCCGGGCAAGGCGCCCCGCCATCTCGGGGTCCGACATCGTGGCATGCACATCGAAGACCTCGAAGACCGCTCGCGCGCAGATCCCCTTGGTATGCGTGCCCCGACCGAGCGGGCGATTCTCCTTCCTGGCCGATCGTGCCTGGAGGATCCTCATCCATCGGGCAATTTCGTCGATGTCGGCGTGTTCTGTCGCGGAAGGGCGCTCGAACGGAGACATGGGTCCTCAGGAAAGGGAGGTGAGCAGGGAGGATGCCGCCCGGAAATCAGCAGTATCGTGACCTTCAGCGAACGAATGCAGCACCGGCTGCAGCTCGCCACGGGCCTCCCCCGGGCGACCCGTGGCCGCGAGGAAGCGGGCAAGGCCCGTGGCGGCCCGCAACTCGAAGCCCCGGGCCTTCTGGGCACGCGTATAGGTGAGCGCCTCGCGGAAGCTTTCCGCCGCACGCCCTTCGTCGCCGCCCAGGAGCATCAGTTCTCCGTGGGTGCGGTGCAGCTCTCCCACGAAGCCACCCTCCAGGCGGCGCGCCGCGTGGTCGAAGCCCTCCTCCACCGCTGCGAGCCCCACGTCGACCTGCCGGGCCTGGACGGCGGCATCGGCCAGGAGGGAGAGGAACATCGTGCGCACCAGGCCGGAATCGAGTCCCGCGAGCGCCGCAAGGGCTTCCTGGAGGCGTGCCACCCCATCCGCCGCATGCCCCTGCAGGGAAAGGGCGCCTCCCTGGAAGCCCTTCGCCCACTCCGCCTCCTGGGGGAACTCGTACTCCCGGCACAGGGAGATCACTTCGTCACCGAGGGAGATGGCCTCGGCGGCCTCACCCCGGAAAAGGTGCACCCCCTCTGCCACCAGAAGCGCGAAGACCAGGGAGACGGGCTGCCGCTGGGAGCGGCCGAGTTCGATGGTCTCGCGGCTTCGCCGGAGTGCCTGGTCGGGGTAGCCCAGCGACCAGAGCGGGCGGGCGGACATGGCCCTGGCAATCATCCCCGGGTCGATCCCGAACATCTGCGTGTACTCGAGGTGCCGGGCTGGATCGTGCAATTCCCGGGCACGCTCCAGGAGTCGGTTCGACTCCACGAGGTCACCCAGGAACTCGGAGGTGACGCCCGCCACATGGTGCACCGACATGAGGTAGGCCGAGTTCCCCACGGCCTCTGCCTGCGCCAGCAGGGACGCAGCCTGCGCCCTGGACGCTGCCAGGTCCCCCCGGATCATGTGGAAGAAGTTGAGGTTCCAGAGGACGGGGAAGAGTTCCGGCGGGTCATTCAGCGCCTGGCAGAGTTCCCTCGCCCGGGCGAAGGTTCGCTCCAGTTCCGGGGCAGCCCATCCCTTCACGCATCGCAGTGCATTGCCGTGCACCATCTGCAGACCCAGCTCCATCTGCATCCGGTCCGGCCCATCGGGGAGCGACCGCAGTCCCTTCAGTCCCCGCTCCGAAAGGGAGAGCGCTTCCCGGTAGCCGAAAAGACCGATGGCCCGCTGCGCAGCCAGAAAATAGTAGCTGGCGGCGGTCTGGAACTCGCGTGCCCCTTCATGGAGAAGGGCCAGTCGGGCCGAAACCGCTCCCAGTTCCTTCCCGTGGTGTCCGGTGAGGGTCCGGGCCAGGGCGCTGCTGAGAGCGACGCGGCGCGATGGGCGGAGGGCCTCGAAGAGAGAATTTTCGTAGAGGGCGTGGACGAACCGGTACCGGAGTGTGAGGGCGCCGTCCGGGAGATCCGCTTCCTCCAGCATCCGGATGAGAACGTGGACGTGCTCGAGACGGTGGAGCCGGTCCTCGACCTCGATGGGCTCCATTCCGATGGCCTCTCCCACGGTGGTGGAGTCGAACTCGCGACCCATGACGCAGGCCGCATCCAGAAGCACCCGGTCTTCGGTGTCCACCTGGTCGATCTTCCTCGCGATCATGGCCCGCACGGTGTCGGGGAGGGCCTCGAGGGCGATGGCGGCATCCCTGCCCAGTTCCCATCCCGCTTCTCCCTCGACGATTCCCCCGGTGTCCCGGAGGTAGCGCACCAGGTCGGCCATGAAGAGTGGGCTGCCATCCGTGCGTGCATGCACGACGGACGCGAATCGGGGCGGGAATCGATGGCCGGGAAACTGGAGGCCGAGGTAGGCTGCCACATCGTCGACAGCCAGGAATCCGAGCTCGATCTCGTCCAGCAGGCCCCGGGAGCGCAGCTCGGTTCTCACCCCGAGGAAGGGGTGATGCGCAAGCGCCAGATCGGAGGGACGATAGCCGGTCAGGAGGAGAAGCCGCATCGAGGAAAAGCGGCCGGCCAGGTAGTTCAGCATGTCCACCGTCGAGATGTCCGCCCAGTGAAGATCCTCGATCACGAGGACGATCGGGCGGTGGCGAGAGATCTCCTCGAGGAGGGATCCCAGTTCCCGCTTGAGGCGCTCCGGGGATGCGGCCGGAGCCGGCTCCCCGGGGATCCCGGTCTCCGTATCGGACACCTCCCCGGAGGCAAGCTGTGCGAACCAGGTCGGGGCCACGCTTCGGAAGACGGCGTCGAAGGGTCTGGCGGCGTCGCCGCTCCGGAGCTGGTCCAGGGCTTCGAGCACCGGCAGGAAGGCTTCTGCGCCGGCGAGGCTCTCCGAGCAGTGACCCCGCAGGATCAGCGGGATCTCCCCCTCGGTTCGGAGGTCGGCCAGGAAGCCATCGATCACGGTGGATTTCCCGATTCCAGGCTCCCCCGCAACCGCGACCATCCGACCGCCCCCTTCGCGTACGTGCCGGAACGCCCGCGCCAGGCGCTGGCGCTCCCCGTCGCGCCCGACCACCACGGTGGCATCGTCACGAGGTCCTGAGGGCTCCGCGGACCTTGAGGCCGCTCCCTGACCGGTCACAAGGGCACCGAGTACCTCTTCGACCTCCTTCGCCCCGGGCCGCCTCTGGGGGTCCTTCTCCAGCATCTGGTGGACGAGGTCAGTGAGCCGCGCCGGGGAATCGGGGCAGAGTGACGACAGGAGCCGGGGGGTCGAGGTCAGGAGGTTCGCGAAGATGGCGAGCGGTGCCTTGCCCGGGAACGGGCGTTCCCCGCAGAGAATCTCGTAGAGGACGATCCCGAGGCTGAAGATGTCCGACGGGGGGCCCACATCCTCCTCGGCCGCATGCTCGGGCGACATGTAGGCCGGCGTCCCCATGCAGAGGCCGGCTTCGGTCCGGAAGGTCTGCGTTTCGCCGGCTCCCTCGGAAGCGGAACCCAGGCGAGCCAGGCCGAAATCGAGGACCTTCACCAGGCCATCTTCCCGCACCATCACGTTCTCCGGCTTCATGTCGCGGTGCGTGATTCCGGCCTCGTGGGCCGCAGCCAGGGCGCGGGCGACCTGACACCCGATCTCCGCGACCTGGAGCGGGTCGGGAGACGACGCGGCAAGGACCCTGAGCGTCTGCCCCTCGATGAGCTCCTGCACGATGTACGGCTCGCCCGACTCGGCCTCACCGATCTCGTGAATCGTCACGATGTTCGGGTGATTGAGGGCCGACGCGGCCCGGGCTTCCCGAAGAAAGCGCCGCGCCGCCAGGGGGTCGCTTCGGGTCGATTCCGCCTTAAGGAACTTGATTGCCACCGACCGCATGAGCCGCGTGTCGCGGGCAAGAAATACCTCGCCCATCCCCCCCCGGTCGAGGCACGCTCCCAGTTCGTAGTGCTTCAGGCGTGTCATCGTACGGCCTCCGCGACGGGGGCTGGGGCGGATGCGGCCCGTCCCGGGACGGACTCCAGTGGTGCGGGGTCGCCCCGTCCGGGGAATCCCTCGTCCGCGAGCGGCCCGCCCCGTTCGAAGAGCGCGTCCACGGTGTGGCACCCGAGCATCCGATAGCTCTCGAACTGGGCCTCGCTGAAGAACTGGTGCGAGGTCGGTTCGTGGGGGAAGGACGGGCTCGAACGGGCGTAGTTCACCACGTCACAGGGCTCGTCCCCGGTGAGGGTGGCCTTGGCATAGATCAGGATCCCGTCCGGCGCCTCGGGGCCGTCCGCGCCGGAGTAGCGGATCCGACCGATGGCGTAGTGCATCCCGGATGTGGCGTCATCGTGCCCACGGAAGGAGAGCCCTTCGGGAAAATCGATGGCGATCGAGAAGTCGACGCGGATCATGCGGATGGCTTCCGAGAGGTCCCCCAGGAGGTATTCCGGATCACAACTCGCGTCGCTCACCACGATGAAGTGGCACCGCCTCCGAACCATCTCGTAGAGGCCCAGGTTCTCGAAGTGTCCCCCGTCGGAAAGGAAGACATAGGGGCTGCGCTCGGTGGTGGCGCCGAGAAGTTCGCGGAAGAGAAGGAAGGGGCCGAGGCGGGGTTCCGCATCCCCCCAGGTCGATTCTCCGGCAGAACCCGGGTTTCCGAACCAGGCACCCAGGCGAGCGTTGAAGAGGGTAAGCAGGAAGGTGAGGGCGGGGGTGGATCGACGGCCCATGTTGGGACTGGCGGCGGCGCCGGACACCGTGGCGGCGGTTCCCAGGCTCACCCCGCGTTCCTCGCCGGGACCGCGGCCATCGCCGCCTGCGTAGGCGTGGCTGGGCCGGTATCCCAGCTTCCACGACCCGCAGTGGAGGGGGCTGAAGGTGAAGGACTCTGCCCGCCGGTCCTGTTCGGCGAGGCCCCGGTCCGCCACCGCGTTCAGGGTCGCGTTCACAATGTGAAGCGGACGCCCCAGCGGAGCCAGCGCGGCCATGGGAACATCGTCGCCGGAATCAAACCCGGTGAATGGGCTCGGGGAGCGGGCAGCCTGTGGCCGGGAGGCACCCACGAAGCTGCGGACCAGGCGGTTCCGGTACATCCCGTTCAGGGAGAATCGGTTGACCGGCAGGCCCGCAGCCATCCCTGCCCCGAAGGCGGTGAGGGCAACCGCCAGCGCCAGCGCCTCCGCAAGGTGAACCTGGGCGAGGAGCGAAGCGACCTCGAGGTCCAGGGTGAGGATCCCGGTGCCGAGGACCCGGAGTACCTTCAGGTTGAGGAGCGCCAGAAAGGTGAGGAGGAGAGCTGCAAAGATGGGGATCCCTCCTGCCACCGCCAGCCTGGAGAGGCGGCCTGTCTTCCCCGCATCCGGGTTGGAGGAGCGGCCGGCAAGCGTGACGAAGGCACCCACCGCCGTGGTGAGCAGGCCCGTCAGCGCCGAGACCCGGGCGCTCGACGCGTTCCTCATTCCCACCAGTTCCCGGGCCATCCAGTCCATGGCCATGGGCCCCCAGAACACGATGACCGAGAGTCCCAGCCAGGCGAGGGCGACCACCAGAATCCAGGCCCCGAAGCGGCTCCACCATTCGAGATCCTCGTCGGTGGTTTCTTCGCGGGACAACCCGACGAAGAGGACGGTGGTCATGAGGACCAGTCCGAGAACCAGCGGAAAGGCGAAGGTGGCGTACCCCCGGGCAAGGGCCTGTTCATCTCCGAAGGCCCCTGTCGTGAGCATCCAG
The DNA here is from genome assembly GCA_007692665.1 of Gemmatimonadales bacterium. Lineage (GTDB taxonomy): Bacteria > Gemmatimonadota > Gemmatimonadetes > Longimicrobiales > Gaopeijiaceae > SKNW01. The sequence goes on from REBP01000057.1 coordinate 18,621, forward strand.
AGGCCGGCACCTGCAACCGCCCCCGACACTGCCGCCGCCCACCAGGTGCGCGGCCGCCACCTTCGACGTGTGGGCAGGCCGGCCACGACCCAGACGGCGACGCTGAGCGTGGTGGCGGCTGCGATGGCCGGAAGCGCCCGAATGGGCACCTCGTCCACGGCCCAGAACAGGATCAGACCGAGAATCCCGAGACAGAGGGGCGTGAGACAGAGTGCCAGGAAGCGATGCTGGGGCCCGGCTCGGCCTCCGATTCCCGGAAGTCCTCTGGCGATCTGGATCGCCGCGAAGGCGATCAGCGCCCCACTCCCGCCGAGGATCCACGTCGACGGAGCGGCGAGGCGGAATCCGGCCGTGGTCACAAGTTCCCGGTCGAGAACCTGGATCAGTGCCAGGTACAGGTAGGGAAGGAGCAGAAGCCCCGCGAGGAGAGGAAGGAGCGCCAGCCAGTTCAGGATCAGGTTCCTCCCCATGGTCGCAATGACCGACCAGAGGTCGATGGAGAAGGCACCCTCGTGTGGCGCGAGGTACCGGCGGAATCGTCTCAGGCGCCGGAGCGGCTCGGGCTCGGAGGACTCTCCGTTCGCGGAACGGCCTTCCGGCCATGGCTCCGGGGGTGGGGGTGCGCCGGCCCCATCCATGGCCGCACGCAGGCGCCAGGCGCTGATCCACGCCCCCGCGTATCCTCCACCCGAAACGGTGGAGAGGAAGTCGAAGGTACCCAGCCGCCCCCGGCGTGCCAGGCCCTCGAGAAGGCCAGCCGAGAAGGCGGCACTCCGTATGCCCCCCCCGGACAGGCACAGCGCCGAGAGCCGGTGGGCATGCGCGGCCCGAAATACCGCAGCAGCCCCGTCCGGCACTTCCGGCAACGAAAGCTCCCCGGAGGAGGGGCGCAGAACCGCCAGTTCCTCACGGAGCGCACGCGCAGGGGACACGGGTGACATCGCGAAACTCGCCTCCACCAGAAGGGCCGTGGTCTGACGTCTGAGACCTTTCCTCGGTGGCCCTCACAGCCCCTGTCGCGACCAACGCCCCAGCCGAAACGTGGAAACGCGAAGGAGACCTTCGTGGTCTTTCCGATTCCGGGGCAACATAGGACGGCATGGCTCGGATGGGCAAGATAGTTGGATGCGGCCATGTCGCATGGACTCAGAAACGTCATCCCCGTTCCTTGGGGTTTGAGTTCAGGGGCGCGGCGGGCAGCGATGGGGGCGCTCCTGGTGCGGGCGGGACACCGCTTCGAGGGTTGACCTCGGCGCACACATATCTGCTGCTCGTTGCACGCCCGAAAGCCCTGTCCTACCTTCGCTTCCTCACCTCGAGGGCTTCTGGAGTTCCCCACCTGTAGAGCCATGACATCCATCACTCATGCGGCTCGGACGAACCGATCCCGACTTGCCCTCGGAGCCGTTCTGCTGGGTTTCGCCGCCATTCCTCTGGAGGCCAATGCCCAACTCCCTGACCCGCAAACGGGCCCCCCCCACCAGTGTGGAGATGCTCCTGGCACAGATTCGAGCGGAAGATCCGGGTTGGATCAGTTCCTTTCTCAGTCAGACGAGGGGGAGAGGCGCCCTGCGGAGTTGCAGGCCTATTCGGACTCGATCGTGTCCTACTTTCTGGAACCGCAGGCCTCCAGTTCCGCAATCACATCCATGTCCTGGGACCGATCAGCACTGCGATAAAGTCGGAACACGGTACGCCGTTCGTACAGGGAGTCGACCTCCTCTACCGCATCTACGACGCTGTCGAGGACCCCGACATTCGAGCGCGAGTCCTGAACCTGCTCGGCGGGACTTCACCTCCGGGCCGACTTCTTCCGTTGCTCGCCGATGCGCTTCGCAGCGAGGATATGCGAGCGCTGGCCGCTGCTCATGTACTGGCGGAGGATATGGGGCCAACGGGCGTCCGGATTCTTCAGGATGCATGCTGTTCCGGTTCGCTCGACGCCTTTCCGGCTCACCTCGTGCTCCGCGGGTACATCGCACAGGGCATTCTCCATGAGTGCAGGGCCGGAGCGGGGTAGAGGCGAAATGGATGCACGTGGGTAATGCGATATCTTCCCGACCCGGGGCATCCTGTCAGCGGCATGATGTTTCCTGAGGCTCCCCCATCCAGCAGTTCTCGTATTCTGCGCCGGCTGCCTTTCATACCGCCTTTCCCGCTTGAGTCGGTCACCGGCAAGAGAACGAGGAGCCCGGCCGACCAGAACGCGTTCAACCAGGCGGTCGCCGATGCGAATGCGCGCTCGGCCATCCTCGACGTTACCGGAGTCGAACGGACCTGCGACCTGGTTTCCTCCGCCGCGCCGGATATGCGGAGGTGCGGATTCACGCCCCTGCAGGTGTTGGGGGCTCAGTTGCCGCGGAGCCGCGGGATCACGAAGGCGTTGCTCGCTCTAGCCCGGGATGTTCACTGTACATATGAGGAAGATCACCCCCACGGAAGCTCGGAAGCACTGGTTCCGGCTCCTCGACGAGGTCGCCGCGGGCGAGACCGTGGCCATCGATCGACACGGAACGCGGCTGATTCTCACCCGGGACTCCACGTCGACCCCCGCCGTCCCGGACTACGGGGAGATTCTGCGTATGCCCGATGCCCACGAGGCACACCGGTGGGGGTGGCGGTGGGAGGATGGGGACCTCGCCTTTGAGCCAGGGGAGGATTCAGGAGGATGAAGATCCTCTTCGACACCCATTTCCTCGTGTGGACCCTTCTGCGCCTGCCTCAGATAGACGATCTTCCCTGGCTGGACGAGTATCGCCCATGGGGAGTCTCTGCGGTTTCCCTTCTGGAACTGGCCTTCCTATCGGAAGTGGGCCGGCTCGAACTGGACGCCCCGGCGCTTCAGACGGCCCTTGGGCGGGACCCTCGATTCCAGATCGACGAGATCCCGACCACCTCGCTTTTACTCGAAGGCGCTCCCTCTCTCGTGGACCCGAACCCGTTCGACCGACTCCTCGCCGCCCACAGTCTGGCCCGCGGAGTGCCCCTGTGCACCCTCGACCGACGGATCCGTGAGCACCACGCCCTGCAGGTCCCCGAACTCGCGATCCGGCCCCTGCCAGGCTGAAGTGATGCCCGACGGTAACCCACCCTTGTCCACAGAGCACTGCGGACCCTTCTGGAAGCATGTCCGGAAGGGCCAACAAGCGGCGCGGCGTTTCGGTCAACCCCCGCCCGCACCAGAAACGCCTTGGTTGGAACGCAGGACCAGGCGAGCTTTTCGCCAGGGGGCACGCCACTTCGGGGATGTCGCTGAACTTCTGTCGCCGGTGGATCCTTCGGCCGCCTGTATTACGGAGATATTCCCATTATGACACTCCTCTCCCGGTTGGCCCGACGCGGCCTGAAAAAAATCGGCTTCGTGCGGCAGACTGAAGTCTCCCAGCTTGTGGCGAGTGAAGTGTCCCACCTTGCCGCGGTCGACTTCAGGGAACTCTGTCACGATCCCCTTGATGCCGCGAGACGCACGCAAGGGTTTTGGTTCATCATTGAGGTACCATTCCCCCGTTTGCGGGATCTGCATCCCATCGTTCCTTCGTGGAACGCAAATCCGTATTTTCTGACTGCCAAGCAATATATCGCGAACAAGGATCTGGTTTATGATGAGACGCCACTGCGACGCTATTTCGAGAGCGTAATCCCCGAGAATGCCGCCGAGGTTCTCGAGAGCCGGTCACAAACCCTCGCAAGCATGTCCCCGTTGGAGGCAGATCTGCCCTGGCGGCACGAATGCGGCCCTCAAGTGAAACGGGGGAAGCTTGGCAGGGCGGAGCGGCAGGCGGGCGAACACGGCGTCCAACTCTCACAAGCCGATGGTGACTATGCCATGGGCCCGGTTTCGAGGGCGAAGGGGGAGTTTGAGTTCGTGCGGTTGACCAAGGTCATCGATTCGATCCGACAGTACGGATACGTACCACAAACGCGGCGGGAAAATATCAGCGGCTATATCATGGAAGCCGATGGCGATTGGGCCGTGATGATCCAGAGTGGCTCGCATCGGGCCCCGGCGCTTTACGCGCTCGGGTGGCGCAGTGTGCCGGTGTTGATCAAGGCGAACAAGACCGTGCGGCGCCAGGAGCTGGCGAGTTGGCCGTGCGTTCGAAACGGTCAGATGACGCCCGAAGAAGCGCTGAAGTTGTTTGATCGCGTGCTTCGCGAGGAGGATCCGGCATGGCTCAAGGCGCGCTGGTGCGATGCCAGGCGGAATGCCTCAGGATGACGACGAAAGGTCGCCACCACGACACCGCAGGTATCGGTTTCCGGCCTTGAAGTACCGGGAGCGGGACTCGAACCCGCACGGGCTTGCGCCCAGAGGTTTTTGAGACCTCCGCGTCTACCATTCCGCCACCCCGGCCAGTTTCCGC
>REBP01000158.1 GCA_007692665.1 Gemmatimonadales bacterium
GATTCCTGGGGGGACAGTCTGACGATGCTTTCGCCTCGGTAGAGGGTTGGGCCTCCAAAGAGTTCGAGCCTGAACTCCCTGGCGGTTCCCTCGTTCTGCTCGAGCATGACCTTCTCTGGGTTCGGGGCGCCGGAAATGGCACTCAACTGCCCGGTCGGCGGGTGCGAGGCAAAATCCGACTCCAGTGGCTGCCTCGCAACTCCGGGGGTTCCACGCCGGGATGCGACCCTCATGCCGCCTCACCGCTCCGCTCCGCTCGTTCTTCATTTTCGGGTTCGGCGGCATGAGGGTCCTGGTCCCGGTCGGGAACCTTGAAAGCGGGGGGAAATCCCCGCAGCGGGTGCTGGAGCGAGCCGGAATCCCACTCGCGCCGGAGCCAACTTTCGAAGAACCACTCCCAGCCCAGACGCTCCCGGACCAGCGACGGTCTGACGCCGACCATCCGGTCCATCTGGTTCGAGAGGGTGAATTCGTCAGGGTAACCGAGGCAGCGGGCGATCTCGCCCAGCGATCGCCCCGTGGACTGCAGCATCTGGGCGGCCCGGACTTGCCGGTAGATCTGGAGCCACCGCGACGGGGCCGGGAGCCCGCGGTCATGAAAGCGCCGTCCGAGGGCTCGCCTGGACATGTAGAGGCCACGCGCCACGGCGCCGAGTGTGCGAAGCTCCTCCGAGAGCGTCGCAATCCGCCCCATGACCTGACGCGTATCCTGGTCCAGGCGGAGACCCCGCCACCTCAGGTAGTCCAGCACATCGGATCCCATGGAACCGGGGCCATGGGCCAGAAGGAACCGGAGTTCTTCCGTGTCGGGAACGGGGTGATGCGGGAGGATTGCGTGGGGCCGCGTTTCTTCGACCAACTCCATCATCCGGGCGCGAAGCCGCAGGATCCGGATGGACGGTGGAAGCAGGATCATGAGGGGCAGGCCCCCTGGACGCGCGGCCGCCCTCTCGAGCTCGGCGTCGGTTCCCCCCGGCGTCAGGCTCCACACCAGCGCAGCACCCCGGAAACCACGGGGGTGGGCGGGAAACTCCTCCTGGTCATCGAGTGGAAGGAGCCTCGAGTAGGGAGGGGCGAGGAGGGAGAAGGTGGGCAGCGCTTCGACAGGCATCATGGGCCTCCGAGAAGGGGGGAGCATTCTTGCCTCCTCAATTACGACCCCCGGTATCAGTATTCCATCAGTGCCTCTATCAGTGCCTCGGCCTGAGTCCTGCCGGACACGGTCCAGCGCGGCCGCACGGACCTTCAGGGGGGCCCCCGCTCTGGCCCCTGCTCCTGCTCATGGTTAAATAGGGGATGCTGATCGAAGTTCCGCACCGCCTGGAGCGCCCATGATCCCGGTCGACCTCGAGTCCGACGACACGACCCTCGCCCGAGAGCCCCAGCAGGCCCGAAGCCGCCGCACGCTCGAGCAGTTGCGGGACGCAGCCTGGCACCTGCTGGAGAACGAGGGCGTGGAAGCGCTGACGGTCGTTCGTGTGGCGGGGGGGGCCGGCGTTTCGGTAGGCTCCTTCTATGCGCGATTCGAGGGGAAGGAGGAGCTCCTGGACCACCTCGAGGCTGTCGCCCTCGAAGCCTCGCTTCGCAGCTGGCGCGACGCCGTCGCAGAGGTCGCCACCTCGGACCTCCTGGCCCACCTGGTTCACCTGTACCGACGCGGCCCCGCGCGGAGGCTGTTCCTGCTGAGCCGGGCCGACGGACGCTCTCAGGAGCGACTGGATCGACTCCAGCAGGAGGTGGCCCGTGCACTGGCGACCTCGCTCCGGGCCCCTTCCGAGGATCCTTCGGAGGATCCCGGGCCGGCTGGGACAGGCGCGGTCCCCGCAGGCTCTCCCGGCCTCATGCGCGGCGCGGCACTTGCCGCGGCAGCCCGCGAACTCGCCATGGCAGTAGACGGGCAAGCCCGAAGCTGGCTGTTCGGAGATGCGTCGGCAGCCGGGGTGGATCAGGGGATTCTGGACACCCTGCTCGGCCTGGCCCGCGTCGACCCGGCCGAGACCCGGACCGCGACCGAACCCGACGCCGCTCCCGAACCCGGCGCCGCTCTCGACTCGGACGCCGCTCCCGAACCCGACGCCGCTCCCGAACCCGGCGCCGCTCCCGACCCCGAGAAGCGCCCCGTCGAGCTTTTCGATGTCTGGGGGTGACGTCCGCCCCGTCCTCTTCGATCTGGACGGGACCCTCATCGCGACGAGGCGGCTGTACCTGGAGGCGTTCGCCGACGCCCTCGAGCCGGTACTCGACCGCCGGGCCACCCATGACGAGATGATGGCGCTCCGCCCCCGCGCAGAGGCCCGATTTCTCCGCGAGGTTGGGGGGGACGAGGCACACCCTGACGTGATGGACCGGTTCTGGGTCGCCTATGAAGCCCGACATGCGGCGGACTTCGAGGGGATCTACCCCGGTGTCCCGGAGCTTCTCGCCGTGCTCAGGGGACGAGGCCTCCCCCTGGGCCTGGTCACCGGCAAGAGCCGGCGGACCTGGGAGATCACCCGGCCCCACGTGGAGGGCGCGCTGGGCCGCTTCGACGCCCTGGTCTTCGACGATGACGTTCCGGAACCGAAGCCCGACCCGTCCGGGATCCTCCTTGCCCTCGAGGCGCTCGCCGCCGGGCCCGAGGGGTGCGTGTACGTCGGCGACACGTATTCCGATCTCGAGGCCGCCCGGAGCGCAGGCCTCGTACCGGTGGGGGCCCTCTGGTCCAAGCGGCCGCACGAGCGCGAGGCGTTTGCGACTCACGCCCGCTCCCTGGACGGGTTCGTCGTGGAATCACCCTCCGATCTTGCCGACGCCCTCGCCATGTGATCAGCGCTCGAGTGTGATCAGCGCTCGAGGGGGGCGACTCCCCACCTTCCGAAACCGACGGAGCAGTCCAGTCTCCTCATGGATGCGGGCCCTCCGGCCAGGCCTCCCTCGCTGGTCAGGACGATGAAGCCTCCGCCCGCGAAACCCACGGCCTCTCCCTGCGGCTCCCGCAGGTGCAGGAGACTCATCTCCCCACCGGGAATTTCCACGAGGGGCCCATCCCCGGCGTGCAGGCTCACGCGGAAGAACTGCAGGGACTGGTAGGTCCGGAGTGCCACAAGCCACCCGCCCTCCTCCAGGGGCGCCGCCGCCGCTCCCGTCACGAGCCCGCGCCATCCCGGCGGCCCGGAGGTGAGGGTCTGGACCCGCCTCGCCTCGAAGACCACGGCGGGATCGGCCGCGAACCATTCGACGTCCGCCGCCTCCGCCGGATCCAGCAGGTAGACCTCCACCGCGTGATTTCTGCCCTTCGTCACGAGGAGGAAGGTCTCGTTCTCCAGCAGGATCAGGGCTTCGATGTCGCGCGGCCCGTGGGGGAGGCGAAGGCGAAGCCGCTGCGCAGGTTCCGACCGGGTGGCGCCGGGCCCGGGTTCCCGGATCCGATAGATGTCGAGAGACGCCCGGCGCTCGAGGTTGTCTCCGGTATCGGCCAGGTAGAGACAGCGCTCCCCGGCCCCGTCGGCATCCGGGCAGGGACCGGCTGCCATGTCCTCCCAGTCGACGTTGTCGGATCCGGAGACCTGCACCCGGTCCATCAGCACGCCATCAGTGGTCACGCGGAAGATCTCGGCCGGCCAGCCGGAGTCGTTGTGCGTCCAGAAGGTTCCGGGGCCCGACTCCCACCCGGCGGTCGGAGGCGGGGGGAAGGTGACCCCCGGGGCCCCGGCGACGGCAACGCCCGAACTCTCCCGGACGGCGTCGGGGAGGACCGAGACCGGACTCGCCTCCCGGCAGGACGGAGATCCCAGGGGGGCGGCCCAGGCCCCCATTCCCTGCCCTCCATCCCCGACCCCGCATGCGGCGGACACGGCCAGGGTGCATCCCCCGACCATCAGGGCGCGGACCACCCGAGTCGCCCGGTGGGCCGGTACCCGGTGGGCGGGCGCACGCCTGGCTGGTGCCCGGTGGGTCACGGGAGAGGCATCATGACGCGGGGGGCGGTTCGGCCTCCCGGATCTCGCGGGACAGCTCGCGGAGCGCCTGCTGGAAGTCCGCCAGGGCAGGCGCCCCCTGGACGGGGAACCCCTGAACGAGGAAGGTGGGAGTGCCGCTCACGCCGAGCTCCGCCGCGACGCGGTTCGACAGCTCGATGCGGGCAGCGGCATCTCCGGCGGTGAGACAGCTCTCCCAGGCGTCCAGGTCGACGCCGGCATCCTGCGCGTAGCCTCGGAAAAGCTCGGCTGCCTCGCTCTCGCCGGCCGCAAGCCAGCGTTCGCGCTCCTCGAAGAGGCGGTCCCGTATGACCGGAAAGGCGCCCTGCTCCGCCACGCACTCGGCCGTGAGCGCCGCCTCGTTTCCGTTCGGGAAGCCTCCGATGGTCACCGGAACGTACTTCCAGACCACGTCTCCGCCCTCCACGAACTCGTCGTGGAGCTCCCCGTAGTCCCGCATGTGGAAACGCGCGCAGTACACGCACCCGAAGTCGGAGAACTCGACGATCCGGATCGGAGCCCCCGCCATGTCGCCCTCGTCGTAGCCGAGGGTGGCAAGGTCCACGATCTCCGGCTCACCGGCGGCGACCTCGGAGGGCGGGGCCCCCGGTGGCGGAGGCCCGTCCCCGTCGCCCCCGCAGGCAGCCGCCGTGAGCACCAGGGAGGCGAGCGCCACGCGCTGCACCGCAGAACGGAGGAACCCCGAAACTCTTCGCATCCAATGCCTCGATCCCGGCCTGGCGCCGGGCTTCACGTAAGTCCTGACCAGCCCCGTACCGATCAACCTCACCGCTCCGGGCCCGGACGTCCACCCACTCAGAGCTCGAACTGCCGGAAGAGGCGCTTCTCCTCCTCGCCTGCAAGGTTCGCCACCACCTCCAGGTAGGGTTCGAGGCCGCTCCCGTGGAGCTTTTCGCGGAAGAGCTGGTCCAGCTGGAATACCCCGGCCGAGTTGTTGATCTCGATGGAGATCCGGACCGGTTTCGATTCGCCGGTCTGAAGCGTGACCTGCTCGACGGCCGCCGCCGACACCGAGTGGATGCTCACCGATCCGGCCTCGAAGGGGATCCGGGAGCGACCCTTGGCCATGTCGAGGGCATCGGCGATCCGGACCACCCCGGCCTCCAGCGTCAGGGGACGTCCCCCGGAGCGGTGTCCGATGATCGCGTGAAGGACCTCGGACCGCATGATCGCCGCGGCACCCGGCTCTGGGTAGAGCCGCGGCAGGAGTTCCTTCAGCAGGTCCTGGGCGAGGAAGAGGGAGTAGGCCTCGTGGTCGGTTCGGTGGATCGACATGCCGAGGTCGTGGAAAAGCGCCGCCAGCGCCACCACGATCTCGGCGTCGTGGATCTCCAGGTCGTAGTTGCGAACCACCGACGGCTCGACCCCGCCCTTCACCAGCAGCCGGAGGAGCCGCACGGCCAGGTTCATGACGATCTTCACATGCACCGGACCGTGGTCCGTCATCCCCAGGCGCTCGATGGCCGTCACGTTGCACGCGATCCAGAGCGCGTACAGGTCATCGTTCGCGTTTACCCACGCCAGAGCCTCCCGAAGCCGCGCGTTGCCCTCCACCGGGAGCCGCATCTCGAGACGCTGGGACATGCGGTCCGCGAGACCCCGGCTCCCGGGGGACGGATCCAGGGGCTCATCGATCATCTACGGAACCAGCCCACCAGGAGGAGCCCTGCCGCCACGCCCACGAGCGTCGCACCGAGGGCGGCCCGCTGTCCGGTCGTCGTCCGCTCGCTGACCCCGGGCGTCCACATCTCGCTGCCTTTGGGGCCCTTCGTGGCGGAGCCGGGCGCCGGTCGCTTCGAGCGGTCTCCGTCCGTGGCGGGATCTCCGGAAGCTTCCGCGCCCGGCACTTCGTCCACCTGTCCCTCGAAGCCGCACGCATCGCAGACCACCACCCCCCGCTGCCTCGCCGTCCGGTGCGCATACCCCAGCGCTCCCCCGCAGCTCGGGCAGGCGACACCCGCATCCAGGGGGAGGAGGAGATCGTAGAGTCTGCCCTTCGAGACATCCATGGCCACGGCAATGGCGTTCACGCTCTCCTCGGTCTCCCAGTAGCGTCGATTGGCGTCGACCTGTTCGGCTGGAAGGTTGATTCCGGGGCGAAATCTTGAAACGGACATGGTGCCTCCTTCGGCGGTATGGGCGTCGGTCGCGGGGTGAGCGCGACGGGATCCGGGGATCCATTGACCCCGTGACGGGGTTGAGGGAAGATAGCAGAAGCTCCGCAGCGCTGCGAGGCGAAACCACAAGCCAGACAAGGAGAAACCGGGTGAGGATACCCGCCCCCCACGGTCATCTCGAGGCCCACCTGCGCATGGCCACGGCGCCCCTGCGCGGGGGTGCCGTGTTCTGTCACCCCCACCCGCTGCATGGAGGCACGATGCATACCAAGGCGGTATTCCGGGGTGCGCAGGCGCTCAACGACGCGGGCTTTCACGTGCTGCGGTTCAATTTCCGGGGTGTGGGGCAGAGCACGGGGAGCCACGACGACGGTCGCGGCGAGGCCGATGACGTCCGCGCCGCGCTGGACTGGTTCAGTTCCGAGCATTCGGAGCTTCCCCTTCTGATCGGCGGCTTCTCGTTCGGGTCGGTGGTGGGGCTCAAGGTGGGATTCGAAGACCCTCGGGCAAGGGCACTCCTCGGCCTTGGCCTCCCGGTGCGGGCGTGGGACCTTTCCGGACTGGCGGACCCGGAGGCCCGGGGGGGTCGCCCCCTCCTCCTGGTGCAGGGCGAGAACGACGAGTTCGGCACGGGGCAGGAACTCGAGGCCTTCGCCGAATCCATGGGTCCCGGGGCCGCCGTCGCCCGCATCCCCGGCGCCGACCACTACTTCCACGACCGCTTCGACGAACTCCGGGCCGCCATCACGCCCTTCTTCCTGGAAGGCGCCGGAAGTGAACCCTTTCCCGTCCTCGAGGGTGCTCGCTGACATGCGTTCACGCGACCGGATCCTGAAAAGCCTGGAGGGCGTCTTTCGCGAGGCCTATACCCGCGCCGAAGCCCGCGACGACACCGCGACGATGGAGTCGCTGGACCTCGAGTACCAGCGCGAGCAGCTCCGCATGGAGGTGCTCCTGGACCTCCGCGACCTCCTCGCGACGCCGGAGCCAGACCCGGACGGCTCGCCCACGACAAGCCTCCTCGACAGGGCGGAGGCGCTGCGCCGGATCGCCCGGCTCCGCTGAACGCGCCGCATCCCCGAAAGGGGACCCCTGGATGGGAACCGGACCACCAGGCGGACACCGTCCGCGCCCCGCGCGCACCCGCGCAGGCCGCCCCACCCACCCCCCCCGACCCGCAGATACCGCTCCGATGAAGATCTACACCCGCACAGGTGACCAGGGAGAAACCGCGCTCTTCGGGGGTGGCCGTGTCCCGAAGTGCCACCCGAGAGTCGAGGCCTACGGCACCGTGGACGAACTGAACGCCCAGCTCGGGCGCAGTGTCGTTGCGGTGGCCGACCCCGAGGTCCGGAACCGGCTGCGGCTGGTTCAGCACGACCTCTTCGCACTGGGTGCGATCCTGGCATCACCTCCGGACGAGGCGGGCGTCCGGAACCCCAACGTCCCCTCGCTCCCCGAACACCGCATCGGGCAGATGGAGGACTGGATGGACGAGGCCGACCGGGAACTTGCCCCGCTGCGGAACTTCATCCTCCCCGGGGGCACGCCGGGGGCAGCCGAACTGCACGTGGGACGCACCGTGTGCCGGCGGGCTGAACGGGGTGTGGTGGAACTGGCACCGGAGGAACCGGCGTCGGACCTGCTGATCCGGTACCTGAACCGGCTCTCCGACCTCCTGTTCACGCTGGCTCGTCTCGAGAACCGTCGGGCGGGGCACGAGGACGTGGTCTGGAACAAGAACCCGGATGCGGAGGGGGAGACATGATCCATCGGCGGTGGAGCCGGGTTCTCCCGGACGGCGCGATCCTCCGGGCCGACGTGCGCCTTCCGGAGGGGGCCCCCCCCCGTGCGGCCGTGGTCATCGCCCATGGCTTCAAGGGGTTCAAGGACTGGGCCTTCTTTCCCTGGCTGGCCGAGCGCCTGGTGGAGGAGGGGTTCGCCTCGGTGGTTCCGAACTTCTCGCTGAACGGGATCGGGCGGGATCCGGAGGCCTTCACCGAACTCGAGGCCTTTGCCCGGAACACCCTGAGCCGGGAGGTGGAGGAACTCCTCCTCGTCCTCGAGGGGCTGGGCGACGGAACCGTGCTTCCCATTCCCCCGGAGCGGGTGGGCCTCCTGGGGCATTCCCGGGGGGGAGGCGACGCGATCCTGGCCGCCGCACGGGGCGGGGTCGATGCCCTCGTGACCTGGGCTGCCGTCGCGGACTTCGACCGCTGGAGCGACGAGGTGAAGGAGGAGTGGCGGGCCTCCGGGAGGATCCACGTGCTGAACGGGCGGACCGGCCAGCAGATGCCCCTGGACCTGGCGCTGCTCGAAGACTTCGAGGCGAACCGCGAGGCACTGGACATCGAGGCCGCCGCCTCCCGGGTGGAGGCCCCCTGGATGATCCTCCACGGTACCGGCGACGTTTCGGTGCCGGTGGAGGAGGCGCGGCGCCTGGCCCGTGCGAACCCCTCGGCCCGCCTCCACCTGGTGGAGGACGCCGGACACACCTTCGAGGCGGTTCACCCCTTCGAGGGCGTTCCCGCCGCACTCAGGGAGGTGACGGACCACACGGTGGCACACCTCCGCCGGCACCTCTCTCCGTCGCCGTGAGTGCGGACGTCGGCGCGACGGGAGCACGGACCGGGCGGCTCGGTCCCCGGTGGTGGCGCATGGCCGCCCGGCTGGAGCAGGCCCTCGAGGGGGCGTCCATCGGGGGGGAGGACCGGAACCGGATCCTCGCGGCCCACGAGGAGGCCGGGCTGCACCGGGCCGGGCTCCTCCCGCCGGACGAGGATGACCCCCGCTGGCTTCACCCCGGGCGGAACCTCGTGATCCTGCTCCAGGATGACGGGTTGCAGGATGCGAGGTGGCTGGCGTTTTCCGCAGGGCTGGACCAGGGTCGCCCCGGGCTCATGTCGGACCCGGTGCGAGCCCTCGGCGAGGCCCTCGAGTTTCCGCACCTCCCCGGAGGACTTGGAGGGGCCGCGGGCCCCGACGAGGAGGACGCGTGGCTCGAGGCCGCACTCCTGCTGGACCCCCCCGGGCTGGCCACCCTGCTGGCGGATGCCCTCGACCATCTTCGCCACCTGCACCTGGAGGAACCCGGTCCGGAACGGGCCCGTACGGCCCGCCGCGCCGGGGAAAGCCTTCTCCCGCTGGCCACGCGACATGGAGGCACGCTGGAACGTCGCTTCCGGTGGTGGTGTTCGCGGGTGGGCAGGGGTCTTGCGGCCCCTACCCTTTTCGATTCTTGTTGAGCATCTCTCCACCAGGAAGAGTGGCTTGACGCTACGGCTTGTCCCCACGCAGGGGCGTGCAAACTCCTGCTCGCACGAGGAAAAGAAGAAACATGACGTACATCATCACGGAGCCCTGCCTCGAGACCAAGGACGCGAGCTGCGTCGAGGTCTGTCCGGTGGACTGCATCTACGAGGGCGACGATCAGTACTACATCCACCCCGAAGAATGCATCGACTGCGGGGCCTGTGAGCCGGAGTGTCCGGTGCAGGCCATCTTTCCGGATACGGACGTCCCGCCGGAATGGACGAGCTACATCGAAAAGAACCGCGTGCATTTCGACTGAGTACCCGACCTCGTCCGACCTGGAGACCAGGGCGTGGGTGGGGCGTCAGAAGCCGCGTGCGCGAATCCTGTCCAGGAGTTCCGGGCGAAGGATGGCCCGCATGGCCAGGGCTCCGGCGGTCATCAGTGCGGCTCCGAGGAACGGAAGGGTGAGAGCGGCTCGCATGGCAGTCTCCGAAGGCGTGGGACGTGAACGCGGTCGGCCGGGCCGGGAGGGATCCGGAGGCCGGAAAGGCGAAACCCCGCACCCGAAGAGTAGGCACGAAACGTTCCGCTCAGGCCGCGCGTGTGTCACGGTGAGGAAACGGACGTGAGCCAGGTTGCCTCCGCTCTCGATCCTGCCCTTCTCCGGGGTGACCCCGTGGCGTGGACCCGGGCCCTGATCGCGATCCCCTCCGTGAACCCGGATCTCGAGGCGGGAGGCCGCGGCGAGGGAGAGATGGCAGACTTCCTCCGCCCCTACCTCGACGCCTGGGGCTTCCGCGTGCGGCGCACGGAACCGGCGCCTGGCAGGGTCTGCCTTGTGGCGCACCTGGGCGATGGAAGCCCCACCCTCGCGCTCTGCGGCCACCTGGACACGGTGGGAGTGGAGGGGATGTCGATCCCGCCGTTCGGAGCCGAGGAGCGGGGCGGTCGCCTCCATGGACGTGGAGCGGCCGACATGAAGTCGGGGCTCGCCGCCATCCTCTGCGCCGCGGCTGAAACGGCCGCCTCGGGGGGACCCGGGCGCGGGACGCTGGCCCTCGTGTTCACGGCCGACGAGGAGAACGCCTCGCTGGGCCTCCGGCACCTTCTGGACGGGGGCCTCACGGCAGACGGCGTTGTCGTTGCGGAGCCGACGGAACTGGCGATCGCCCCTGCCAGCAAGGGATTTCTCTGGCTCCGGGTGCAGGCCACGGGCCGGGCGGCTCACGGGTCCAGGCCGGACTCGGGTCGGGACGCGATTCGCCAGGTGGGGCGGGTCCTCGCCGCCCTCGACACCGACGACCTGGGGGTGGAATCGGGAGCCTCGTCGCCCCATCCGCTTCTCGGACGGGGCTCCCTCCATGCGGGAACCATCAGGGGTGGAGTGGCAGCCTCGGTCTATCCTGCATCCTGCACCCTCGTCCTGGAGGCCCGGCTCCTGCCAGGGCAGGATGCGGACCCTGTCCGGGATCGGCTCGACCGCCTCCTGGATCGGGTGGAGGCCGCGCACCCCGGGGTGCCCCTCGCCGCGGAGATGGACATGGTTCGCCCCGGCGCGGAACTCGGGGCGGACTCCCCGCTCTTCCTGGGGCTGGCGGCGGCCATCGGGGAAGAGGGGCTTCCCGTCCGCACCGAGGGCATGAGCGCGTGGGTGGAGTCGGCGTGGTTCATGGAAGCCGGAATTCCCGCCCTCTGCTTCGGCCCCGGGTCCATCGGGGACGCCCACACCTCGGACGAGTCCGTTGCCGTGGACGAAATCAGGGCGGCCGCCCGGGTCCTGAGCCGCCTGGTCAGGGGGCAGCTCGCCCCCCGCCCTCCGGCGGATCCATCGTGAGGCGAAGGGTCGGGCCGGGGGAGGATCGGCGCAGCCCCCACCCCGCGTTCCTGGAGCACGAGGCTCCGGACCGGATCCTCCTGGCACGGTCCGTCTGGACTGGCGTCGATCCTGCGCTGGGACCGCTCCGGGATGCGGCCGTGGCCATCCAGGGGGACCGCATCGTGGCGGTGGGTCCCCGGGACCGGGTCCTGGGCCGGCGCGGCCCCCGCACCGTCATCGTGGACCTGGGGCCAGGTGCGATCCTCCCGGGGTTCGTGGATGCGCATGTGCACCTCCAGGCGGGGGGGCTCGACCTCTACCGGGTGGACCTGCGCGGACTGCGCAGCCGCGACGAGTTCCTCATGCGCATCCGGGACCGGGTGGGAATGGCCGCGCCCGGGAGCTGGATCCTCGGGGGAGGATGGGATCACCATGGATGGGGAGGCACGCTGCCGCGGCGCGAATGGCTGGACGAGGCCGCGCCGTCGAACCCGGTCTTCCTCCTCCGCACGGACCTGCACGTGGGGGTGGCCAGCACGGAGGCCCTCCGCCTGGCCGGCGTGGATTCGTCGACCCCCGACCCCGACCGGGGAACGCTGGACCGGGACCCGGCGACCGGAGAACTCACGGGCATCCTGCGGGAGCGCGCCCTCGAACTCATCTCTGCCGTCATCCCGCCTCCGACGGAGGGGGAGCGGGCCGGTGCGCTGCAGGCCGCGGCGCTCCACGCGCTTCGCCACGGGGTCACCCAGGTCCACGACATGGGCGCCCTCCAGAGTTCCGGGGAGAGCTGGGCGTCGCTCGAGGCGCTGCGAGGGCTGCATGCGGAAGGGAAGCTGCCGATCCGGGTTTCGGTGGCGGTCCCGCTCGAGGACCGGATGCGCCTGGCCCACTGGGTGGCGGAGGTGGGTGGCGGGGACGAGCGCCTCAGGTGGGGGGCGGTCAAGGCGTTCGTGGATGGATCCCTCGGCGCCGATACGGCGTGGTTCCTGGAGGACTACGCGCATCTTCCCGGGCACCGGGGTGGCCCGATCACCGACCTCGACGAACTGCGCCACGGGCTCGAAGAGGCCTCCGCGCTCGGTCTTCAGCCCATCGTTCACGCCATCGGGGATGCGGCCAATGCGTGGCTGGTGGAGGTCTACGAAGGACTCTGCCGACGGTACGCCGGACGTGATCAGAGACTCCGCATCGAACATGCCCAGCACCTGAACCGGGACACGATCGCGAGGATGGGGGTGCCGGGCATGATTGTTTCGATGCAGCCCGCCCACCTCACCGACGACGGCCCCTGGGCCGAAAGCCGGATCGGGCCCGGGAGGGCGGAGGGTGCGTACGCCATTCGGAGCCTCCTCGAAGCCGGTGCGCGACCGGCCTTCGGATCGGACTGGACCGTTGCCCCCCTCGATCCGCGCGCCGCCCTGCGTGCCGCCGTGACCCGCCGGATCACGGGGGTGGGGGAACCCGGCGCCTGGGGCCCCTCCCAGCGCCTGGAGCTCGGGGAAGCCCTTCGTGCCCATACGCTGGACGCGGCGCGCGCCGCCTTCCTCGAGGGCGAAACCGGATCCCTGGAGCCGGGGAAGCGGGCGGACCTTGCCATCGCACGCCAGTGCCCCTTCACCCTTTCCCCCGAGGCCCTGATCTCCGACCTTGAGATACGCGCCACCTTCGTGGACGGCGCACTCGCCTGGCAGGACGATGCGGACCCGTTGAGGTAGGAAAATCTTGTGAGCAACGAAGATCCTCGTCCCCCCGAGCGGGACTGGGTCGTGGAGTCCCTGGGCGAACACTACGCCCAGGACCGCCTCGACATCGCCGAGTTCGAGCGTCGCGTGGACCTGGCACATCGTTCCCGGACCCGGGACGAACTCAGGGCGCTGCTCTCGGATCTGCCGTCGCTGGAGCAGACGCTCCCCGCCCCGACCGGCCCGGCTCCGACGCAGGGCGGTGTCTCGCCGTCCGACTCCACCGCCCTCGCGCCCCGCGTGAACTCGGGGCGTGTCGCCGACCGTCAGACCGAGGTCGCCATCTGGAGCGGCCGGTCCAGGAAGGGCCCCTGGATGCCCGCCCGCACCGTTCGGGGGCTCGCCTTCATGGGCGGGATCGAGCTGGACTTCCGGGAGGCGCTGCTCCCCCCCGGCGAAACCCGGGTCTTCATCGCGGCGGTCATGGGGGGCGCCGAGATCCTGGTCCCACCCGGCGTTCGGGTCGAGACCGACGGGTTCGCCTTCATGGGCGGGTTCGACGAGGACATGGGCGGCGAGCCTGGCCCCCCCCCGGGTCCCGATGCCCCGGTCATCCGCGTATCGGGGTTTGCCCTCATGGGCGGCGTCGAGGTGGTCTGCCGGCTTCCCGGCGAGAGCGCCCGGGATGCGAAGCGCCGGCGGAAGGAAACTGCCCGGCGCCTCCGGTCGGGGGAGGACGCCGGATGAAGGCGACCTCGGCACCGTCGCGCGGTGAAGGCCGGACTCGAGTCGGGGAGGGCCGCGAAGTGGGAATCCTCTCCGTGAGCATGGACCTGGGCGCAGGTCGTCGCGGCGTGGACATGGGCCCGTCCGCGCTCCGGATTGCCGGAGTGGCCCAGGCGATCGAGAGGCTGGGGTACGGGGTCCGCGAGATCGGAACTGTCCACGCCCCCGGGCAGGAAGAGGTCGAGGAGGGGGAGGCCGTGGCCCGGTACCTCGCCCATATCACCGAAGTGTGCCGGCAGAGCCACTCCCTCCTTCGGGGAGCCCTGGCCGACGGTGTCTTTCCGCTGGTCCTGGGCGGCGACCACTCGCTGACCATGGGGACGGGCGCTGCGGTGGCGGACCATTACCGGGACAGGGATCAGCCCATCGGCCTCCTCTGGGTCGACGCGCACACCGACATGAACGAACCCGGTATCTCGCCCAGCGGGAACGTCCACGGGATGAGCCTGTCGGTGCTCACCGGTCGGGGACTCCCGTCGATCGCGGCCCTTGCATCGGCGAGACCCGCCATTGACCCCCGCCATGTGGCTGTCCTCGGAGCGCGCCAGATCGATCCCCGTGAGCGGGAGGCGGTCCGCGAGGCCGGGATCCGCGTGTTCACCATGTCCGAGGTGGACGAACGGGGACTCACCTCCTGCGTGGACGAGGCCATCCGGCGCATCTCCGACGGAACCGCCGGCTTCCACGTCTCCTTCGACCTCGACGCCCTGGACCCCATGGAAGCCCCGGGGGTCGGGACCCCCGTACCCGGGGGGTTCACCTATCGGGAGGCCCACCTGATCTGCGAGAAGGTCGCCAGTTCCGGGGGACTCCTGGGATTCGAACTGGTGGAGCTGAACCCCGTCCTCGACGCCGGGAACGTGACGGCGCAGGTGGGACTGCGGCTCATCGAAAGCGCACTCGGCAAGACGATTCTCTGAGCCGGTTCCTGCGGGCCGGGTGCCGGGTCAGGGAATCGGGTCCCGCGGATCCATCCCCGGCCTGCCGCCACCCGGGGGCTGCGTGGGGTCGGCGGGATCGATGGGGTCGATGGGGTCGGTGGGGTCGTGAGGTCGTCCGGCCGTCCCGGGCGACCCCTCGTCGCGGCGCCCGCCACGCTCCCAGGCCGCGCGCACATCTCCCCACATCTTCTCCGCGCCGGAACGGATGTCCTCCCACCCGTCCTCCGAGGCGGCCTGCAGTTCCCTGAGACGCTCCCGGGCCTCGGTGATCTTCGTCCGGAGATCCGACTCCTCGTCGGCAAACCGGAGGCGGAGGTCCGCCTCGGCACGGCGCGTGCGAGCCCCGAGCTGGTCCAGTCTCGCCTCGAGTTCCTCGATCCGGGCCCTGAACTTGTCGGTGTAGGCTTTTCGCTTGGATTCGTCCATGGTGTCCTCCGGCCTGGAGCCGGACTTGGGGTGGAGGGGGATGGGCCGGCCGGGTGGAGGCTCCCGGGGGCGACCTGCCGTACCGGCCGGCTGACCCCCGGGCGCATCCACGCGGAACTCAGGCCGCGGCCCCGCAGTGCTCCTGGTAGGCAGCCTTCAGGTCGGCGGCGATCGCCTCCGGCCCCCGCCCCTCGATCTGGTGCCGCTCCATCATGTAGACCAGGTCCCCGTCACGGAGAAGTGCAACCGCCGGCGACGAAGGGGGGTATCCGGTAAAGAAGTCGCGAACCTTGGCCGTGGCTTCCATGTCCTGCCCGGCAAAGACGGTGGTGAGGACCGGAGGTACGACATCCCCCTGGAGCGAGAGGGCGACGCCGGGGCGAAGGGCGCCGGCGGCGCACCCGCAGACGGAATTCACGACGACCAGGACCGGACCGTCCACATTCGAGAGAATGTCGTCGACATCGTCGGCGCTGCGGAGCTCACGGAAACCAAGACGGGTCAGGTCTTCGCGCATGGGCTGAACGAGTAGATCGGGGTAAGGCATCGAGGTCTCCAGGAGTTATGATCGATCACGCGGCTCCACGACAACCACGGTGGTCGCCGTCAGCCAGGTAGGGCGCTCCTACCCCTCACCGACGAAAGAGTGCTCCACCGGGTTTCATGTTCCGGAGAGCGAGATCCGGCCGTCCGGGCCGGGCTCATGATCCTGACACGAACTATGGTTCGCAAAATGACCTACAGCTATGTGCTGCATGGGATTGGAAGGGAAGCCAGGATGCTTTTCATGCGGGCGCCGCTGGCGATGATCCCGCTGCTCGCCGCCGGGTGCATCGGCGTCGGAGACGGCGACCGCAGCGGGACCGTCGGCGAGTCCGGTGCTTCCGCCGAATCGCGCTCCACTCCTGCGGCGGAGGTCGACGAAGGCGCGACGACGACGGCATTCAGCTATGCGGGCCCGGTGCTCGACCTGCCGCCCGAGCCCGGCGACGACAGCGTTCCCCGCCACGAGACCGAGCGGGACTGGGCCATCGCGGCGGGCATGGTCACCTGGGCACGGGACCAGGCGCTCGGGACGCTCCCGGTCGGCGAACTCGTGGCCATCATCGGCACGACCTTCGTGGGAACGCCCTATGAGCCCGGCACCCTCGAGCTTCCGGGACAGGAGCGCCTGGTGGTGAACCTCAGGACCTTCGACTGCGTGACCTTCGTGGAGCAGGTGCTCGTTCTTGCGCACCTGGTTCGGGACGAAACCGTGGTGCCGGACGCGGACCCCGAGTCCGGGCGGGCCTTTCGCGACCGGTACCGCGAACTCCTCACCGAACTTCGCTACCGCGACGGTCGGATCGACGGGTACGGGAGCCGCCTTCACTACTTCACGGAGTGGATGAACCAGGCCGCGAGCGCGGGGTGGGGCGCCGACGTGACGGAAGAGCTGGGGGGCGAGGCGGATCCGAGACCGATCCGGTTCATGTCATCCAACACCCATGCCTACCGCCAGCTCGGCGAGGATCCCGCCCTCGTGGCGGGGATTCGGGCGGTGGAAGCGCGCCTCTCGGAGGCCACGCGTCTCTTCGTGCCCGAGGCGAGGATCGCCGCAGTGGAGTCCGGGATCCGGAACGGCGACATCATCGCCGCGGTAAGCACGGTGGACGGACTCGACATCGCGCACACCGGTGTGGCGCTCCGGCACGACGGACGCATTCACCTGCTGCACGCGCCCCTGGTGGGCGACAGCGTGGAGATTTCCTCGCGCCCCCTCGCCGACCGGATCCGCTCGATCTCGGGGCAGAAGGGTATCCGCGTCCTGCGGCCCCTCGACCGCTGAGCGACTCCGCTCCCCACGGGTAGCAGACCCGCGCCTGCTCCAGCGCATCCTTCCTCCCACCCCCCACGGACCCGTCTGCCCATGACCCTCGTTCCCGGCGATACAGCTCCAGACTTCACCCTCACCCACCGGGTGGGCGCCGACGCCGTGCGCCTCTCCGGCGAACTCCGGAAGGGACCGGTGGTCGTCCTCTTCTTCCCGCTGGCGTTTTCACCGGCCTGCACGACGGAGATCTGCACCGTCGCCGAGGACTGGGGCGAGTGGGAAAGCCTGGGTGCCACCGTCCTGGGGATCTCCGTCGACTCGCCGTACGTCAACGCACGCTTCGCGGAGTCCTGCGGCGCCACCTTCCCCATCCTCTCCGACTTCAATCGGGACGTGGCGACCGCGTGGGGCGTGCGGAACGACGACTTCTACGGGATGAGGGGTGTGGCCAACCGGGCCGCCTTCGTCGTGGATCCGTCCGGCGCGATCCGGTGGTCCTGGGTCACCGAGGATGCCAGTGTCCAGCCGGACTTCGCCGCCATCCGGGACGAGCTGCGCAGGATGTCGCAGGGGCTTGCCGCCGGGGCATGAGCTAGAACCTGATCGTCACCCAGGATGCGGGAGCGGTGTGGCGTGCCTCGCCGCCCGCGGCTCCGGGCGTGGCGAGGCCCGGAACCATGCCGCGCAGGATGGAGGCGGGATGGACCTGGACCGCGGCGTTCCGCCAGCCGCCCATGCTTGGGCCGGGTGCCGGAATTCCGGACCGCAGCCCCGCTCCCGGCGGCCCCGGTCCGGCTGCCCGCCCCGCCCGGCCTTCCCGCTGCGGGGCGCCGTCGTTCACGGCGTTCCAGACGAGCGCGGTTCCAGCCATCCCCCCCAGCGTGGAAGCGGCCAGCAGCAGGAACTCGCTGTCCCCGATGTCGTCCACGATGAGGTAGGTGATGCCCGCGCCGGTGGCTGCCCCGGCCAGGTGTCCGGCGTTCACCAGGAGCCCCGCCCCGGTAGTGAGCCCGCGGGGGCCCAGCCACCGGTCTCCCGCCACCGTGCCGAGGATGCCTCCGACCAGCATTCCTCCCACCCAGGCATCGCCGCCCGGGTCGTCGCCGGCGATCCGGACCAGCGTGGCCCCCGTCTGCACCCCCAGCACCGTCGCACTCCGGAGCGTCGAGACGTCTCCCGTCTCGTAGTCTCGACGACCGGACAGCCAGGCCCCCAGCGCCAGCCCCGCCCCGTGCCCCCCCAGCGTCAGCGCATGGCCCGCCCGGGCGTTTCGGGACCTCTCCGAGGCGCCCCGGTAGTCCGGGTCGCCGAACGGCGGCAGCGGCTCCGACTTGTACGGACCGGCCAGGTACCCGACCGCGGCACCCGCCAGCATCCCCGCATCACCGAAGGCTCCCCAGAGTTCGCTGTCTCCCTGCCGCGGTTCCCACCGATCGACGGCCAGGAAACCGAGGGTCCCGCCCAGGGCCCCGCCCACGACTCCCCCACCCAGGCGAAAGCGGCCGGCCGAGTCCCCGTTCCGTTCCGCACCGGCCAGCATGTCGCCGGCGAGAATCCCCGCCACGATGCCCCGTGAGCCTCCGTACAGGGACAGTCCGGTGTGGGCCGGTGTCACTGCCCGGTCCCGGGTGAGCCGGTAGGGGAGGTAGAACGAGGTGCCTGCCGTGAGGAGATAGGCGGCCACGGCGCCCTGGCCCGACGAGACGTCCAGCGCCACGGGCACAGCCCAGCCGTGGTAGACGAGACCCAGGACCGTGTGCCCCAGCACCAGGCTCCCCCGTCCCTCGCGGTCCAGTGCCGTCAGGGTGCCCGCATCCGCGACACTCGCCAGGAGCCAGCCCCGCATGGCGTCGAGGTCGGCAGGGGAGAGGGGCCGGCGCTGTCGAACGATGCGCCCGTCTTCGGCCCACTCGAGTTCAACGATCCTGTCCCCGGCCTCGCCCACGAAGAGCCGCGCGCTTCGGAAGCCCGTGATCTCGGGAAAGAGCCCCAGCCGGACCCGCAGCTCCGGCGTGATCTCGAGAACACCCGCCTCGGGAAGGAGCACCTCCTGCCTTTCCAACTCGCCGGGGCGAGGGGGAGTGATCTGGGCGCCCGCGGCCGCGAAGCAGGCGCCTGCCCCGATCCACGCCGCCGCCAGCATGTGTACCACCTTCCCGAGTGGGGGCGTCATCAGGCGCGCTGCACCACCATGGCGAACCCCATGCCTCCCGCGGCACACACCGTCAGGAGCCCCCATTCCAGGTCCCTTCGCGCCATTTCGTTCAGCAGCGTTGTCGTGAGGCGGGCACCGGTGGCCCCGAAGGGGTGTCCGATGGAAAGGGATCCGCCCATGACGTTGATCCGATCCATTGCCGGGGTCCCCACCGCCTTCGAGCGTCCGAGCTTCTCGCGTGCGAAGGCATCGGAGTCCAGGGCCTGGAGGTTGGAAAGGACCTGGGCCGCGAAGGCCTCGTGCATCTCCATCAGCTCGATGTCGGCCATCGTGATCCCGGCGCGCTCGAGGGCGATGGGTGCCGCGTAGGCCGGACCCTGGAGGAGCTGCCCACCCGGGTCCAGCGCCGTCACCGCGTAGCTCCGGATCCATCCGAGGGGCTCGATCCCGTGGGCCTCCACGGCATCCTCGCTCATGAGCACCACGGCCGCGCCGCCATCCGTCAGGGGGGAGGCGTTTCCGGCAGTGACGCTCCCGTACTTCCGGTCGAAGACGGGCCGAAGCTTGGCGAGAGCTTCCAGCGAGGTGTCGTGCCGGATGAGGTTGTCGGACTCGACCACGTCCGAGAACGCGGGGGGCACGTAGATCGGGCAGACCTCGGCGCCGATGCGCCCGTCCTCCACGCCGGCGGCGGCGAGCCGGTGCGAACGGAGGGCCCACTCGTCCTGGGCCTCGCGGGCGATGCTGTTCTCCTTGGCCATGCGCTCCGCCGCTTCTCCCATGGTCTCGCCCGTGGTGGGCTCGGCGATCGCCGGCTGCGCGGGAACCAGGTCCCGTGGCCGGATCCCGGAGAAGGTAGCCAGCCGCTCCTTGAGCGACTTGGCCCTGGACGCCTTCATCAGCGCCTGGGCGAGGTTGTCGCTCACCGTGATGGGAATGCGGGAGAGAGACTCCGCCCCGCCGGCCACGACCACATCGGCGTACCCGAGCTCCACCAGGTTCACGCCGTCGGCAATGGCCTGGTTGGCCGAGGCGCAGGCCCGGGACACGGTGGACGCGGGAACGTTCTTCGGAAGCACCCGAAGCCCGATCTCCCGGGCAAGGTTTCCGGCATGGGGATCGTGGATGACGGTGCCCATGATCAGGTGGTCCACCGCCTCTCCGGGAAGGTCCGCACGAGCGAGGAGCTCGCGCACGGCCACTTTCCCGAGGTCCACGGCGGAAAGACCCCGGAGGACCGTTCCGGAGCGGGCGAAGGGGGTCCGGCATCCGGCAACGACGGCGGTCTTCATGCGGGTTACCTCCTGCGAGGGGGCTGCGTCCCATGGTCTGGGGCTGCTACCCCGGCGCCCCCGCGCCGATCCCGGGGGGGCTGGCCCTCCCCCGCCCCTGAGGTGTACCCTTTCGCCATGGCTTCCTCCACTCCGCAGGGTTCCCGTCCCGCGCTCCCATCCGTCCGTCGGGCCACCGAGGCCGATGTCCGGAGCCTCGCTGCCCTCTGGGCGCTCGCCTTCCCCGGAGAACGAAGCGCCGAGGAACGCGCCCGAGGCCTCCGGGAAGGCGGCGCCTGGGGCGGGATCGAGAACTGCTGGGTGGCGACGACGGGCAGCCGGCTGGACGGAGCGTTCCGGACTCTCCCGCTGGTCATGCACCTGCTGGGACGTCCCGTGCCGACCCTGGGCCTGGCCGCCGTCGCCGTGGCCCCCCACGCACGCCGCAGGGGACTCGGTGCGCACCTCTGCCGCGCCGCGCTCCGGATCGGCCGTGACCGGGGGGACCTCCTTGCCGCGCTCTACCCGTTCAGAACAGATTTCTATGCGCGACTTGGCTTTGCGTTGGCGGGAGAGCTTCACAGGTACAGGTTTCCACCGGAGGCGCTCCCGGCCTTCGACGGGGTCGATCGGGTGTACGCATGCGACGACCCCCTCGCCACGCTGCCGTCCCTCTATGAAACCCTCCTGCCCTCCTCCCACGGCCTGGTGAAGCGCAGTTCGAAGCGGTGGGAGGCCGTCCTCGCGGCATCCCCCCTCGCCTTCGGGATCCACGGCCGGGGAGGCGCGAGCCCGGAAGGCACCCCGCGCGGCTACCTCCTCGGATCCCTACGGAAGCTCCCCCGCGGGGCCGGGCGGGAATTCCGCGTCACCGAGTTCCTGGCGGCCGACCGGGACAGCTACCGTGCCGGCCTGGGATGGCTCTCGGCTCAGCGCGACGCCTGGCGCCAGGTGACCCTCGACGCCCTCCCCGGGGAACAGCTCCACGGGCTGCTGACGCACCCGCAGCTTGCCGGAACATCGAACGCCCGGGTCCTCTGGTTTCCGTCGGCCACCATCCTCCGGGGACCCATGGTCCGGATCCTCGACACGGGGGGACTCCTGGAACGCCTCCAGCCGGCCCGAGGCACGGTCCTGGACCTGGAGGACTCCGAAGTCCCCGAGAACCGGGGCCGCTGGGAGGTCGCCACCGACGGCTCCGCCGGGGTCCGCAGAACGGGAGAGCCAGGGCCCGACGCCCTGCACATCGCCGACGCTTCCGCCCTGCTGGCCGCCGGACGGTTTCCGGGCCTCGAGCTTCCCCGTCCGGGATTCTCGCCCCTGCTGGGGCTCCCGGATTTCCGACTGCTGGACGATTTCTGAGCGGTGCGCCACTTCTGCTCTCCTGCCCCTCGACTCCGGTGCTGATGCCGTGCGTGCCCTTCGTTTCGATGTGACCTCCTCCGGCTTCGTCCGGGCCCGTACGCTGGGCCGCTTGTCGGAGTCGGCAGTCTTCGGTCCGCTGAGCAACCTGCGGCTCGCCGACGTGCCCGAACCCGGGCTCGACGCCCCCGGGAAGCTTGCAACCGGCTGGGTGGGACTCGACGTCCTGGCCTGCGGGATCTGCGGCACCGACCTCGGGACCCTCGGGTTCACGGCGAGCCCGGCCCTCGAGCCCTTCGGGTCCTTCCCGGCGGTCCTGGGCCACGAGATCCTGGCCCGGGTCCGGGAGGTGGGCCCCGGGGTCACCGGGCTGGAGCCGGGACAGCGGGTTTCGGTGGACCCGTTCCTGACCTGCGAGATCCGGGGCTACGCCGCCGGGGCGCACTGCCCGTCGTGCCGTGACGGTCGACATGCCACCTGCGAGAAGGCCGGCGAGGAAGGTCCCGCGCAGATTGGCGACAAGCTCCTTTCCCCAGGTCTGACAATGGGTTACCACCGCGATCTCCCCGGTGGATTCGGCGAGCGCATGGTCGCTCACGCCTCCCAGCTCTTCCCGGTCCCCGACGCCCTCGACGACCGGACTGCGGTGCTCACGGAGCCCCTCTCCGTCGGGATCCACGCGGTCCTGAATGCCGGCGTTCATCCGGACGAGGACATCCTGGTCATCGGGAGCGGGCCCATCGCCATGGGCGTCATCTGGGCGCTCCGGGCCACCGGGTTCCGCGGCTCCATCACCGCCCAGACCAAGCGCGCCCACGAGGCCGAGATGGCCACGCGGCTGGGCGCGACCAACGCGGTCAAGCCCGGGCTGGAGGCCCGGGAGGCCGTCATCGCAACCGGGTCGCACGCCTACCAGCCCATCCTCGGCGACGAGGTCTTCTCGGGAGGGGGGTTTCCGCTGGTCTTCGACTGCGTGGGAAACGGCGGATCGCTCAAGCAGGCCCTGCGCTGGACGGCGCCCCGGGGGACCCTGGTCATGCTCGGGTGCGCGGCAGAGATCCCGAAGCTGGACCTGACCTTCCTCTGGGCCCGGGAGCTCACGATGAAGGGCTTCGTGGGCCACGGATGGGAGTCGTGGGAGGGAGGGCGGAGACACTCGTTCCAGATCACCCACGAGCTGCTGGTGGCGACAGGCGCCCCTCTCCGCGACCTCGTGACCCACACCTTCCCGCTGGCCGAGTACCGCGAGGCCTTCTCGGTGGCGGCGAACCACCGCAGGAGCGGCGCGCTCAAGGTGGTGCTGGAGCCCTGACGTGCTGCAGCCCGG
>REBP01000156.1 GCA_007692665.1 Gemmatimonadales bacterium
CGCGGGTGGTGATCACCCCGACTTCGTGCCCCGCCTCCTCCAGGTGACGGACGAGGCGGGCCAGCGTCCGGGCGACTCCGTTCACCTGCGGAGGATAGGTATCGGTGAAGAGTGCGACGCGCATCGGGTTCCCGGGTCTCAGGGGGCGGCGCCTGCGGGGAGGGGCTTCGCACACATTCTCGGGGACGAGGGCGCCGGATTCGTGACGCCTCCGTCACCACCGCGTGTCGACAGGGTCTCGAACGGGAAACGGGGGTGCCTGACGTCCAGGGGAATGCGATCTTGGGATACGCGTGCGTCCCCCTTCCCTGCCGAGACCCTTCCGAGAACGCCATGATTCAGGCCTCCGACCCCGGGCGGGACCCCGAACTCGCGACGCTGGTGGCCGGCACCCGGGGCCTCCAGCCGTGGCGCCGCGTCTTCCATGCAGCGAACGGCATGGTGCTGGCGGGGCTGATCCTGAGTCAGGTCCTTCCCTGGAGCGTGCTCGTGGGCCTGCTCCTGCTGGCTCTGCTGGCGGCGCTCGCGCTGGACCTCCTCCGGTTCGGGATCCCGGCGCTGAACCGCCTGTTCTTCCGCGTTCTGCGCCCCCTGGCGTCGCCCAGGGAGGCCGGGGGAATCGCCTCGTCGACCTGGTACCTGCTGGGATGCCTGGTGGCGGTTGCGGCCTTTCCGCGGGAGATCGCCGCCGGATCGATCCTCGTCCTGGCGCTGGCGGATCCTGCGGCGAGCTGGCTGGGCAGACGCTGGGGTCGACGGCGCCTGGGATCCGGGAGCCTGGCGGGGTCCGGGGTCTTCTTCACCGTGGCCACCGCCGTCCTTCTTCCCTTCGTGGTGACCGCGGCGGGGATCCCGGCGGTCCTCCTCGCCGCCACCGCGGCAACGCTGGCCGAGGCCTTTTCCGGCCCCTTCGACGACAACCTCCTGGTCCCCCTCGTGACCGGCGCCGTCCTCTGGACGACGCTTCCGCTTTTCTGACGCCGCACGGGGTAGTCGGCAGACGGCCTTTTCGCTACTTGTTACCGGTTCGTTTCGGCCCACCCCGCATCCCGACCCGCGCCGCCCATGCCCCTGAACCTCCGCCTGTCCGGCCCCCCTCGTTCCGCGATGCTCCGGACCACCGGCGCACTCGCCCTCCTGGCATTCACGGGCACAGCCGCGGTGCACCTCGTCTCGGCCACGCCCCTGGCCGCCCAGCTCCGGCCCGTGGTTGCCGCCGGCGATCCGGTCCGGATCGGGGCGATCATCCAGCCCGTCTGGCACTACCGAGGGGAGTCCGACGCTGCGGACCTCCAGGGGTTCTTCCTGCGCCGGGCCCGGCTGGACGTGACGGGAGAGATCATGGACGGAAACGTGCACTTCCGGCTCCTGCCCGACCTGGCCAGGTCCCCGGAACTCCGGGACGCCTGGGTGGAAGTCCGCGGAACCCACGGGGGCGAGGCCGTCCCCGCCGTCGCGGCGGGGATCCGCATGGGCCAGCAGACGGTGCCCTTCGACCTGCAGCGCGAACGCAGCATGAATGCCGGGCACTTCGGAGAGCGTTCCATCGCCAGCCGGCGTTTCGAACTCTCCGGGGGGAGGGACGTGGGCGTCATGGGCTACGCTCGGGCCCGGGAAGGGCGGATCCACCTGTACGGCGGGGCCTTCAACGGGCTGGGTGCCAACCGGCGTGACCCGGGGCGGTCTCCGCTCCTCGGGGGCCGCGCCATCGTGTCGCTGGGAGGCAGCCCCGCGCGGGGGGAGTCCGACATCGCGCGCACGGCGAGCCCGGTGGTTTCGCTGGGGGCAGGAGCCATGGGGGCCCGGAACAGCCAGCTCCGGCCGCGCCCGGGCTTCGCTTCGGACCGCGTGGTGGACTGGCACAGCTGGACCGCCGACCTCCACCTGCGCTGGCTCGGGACGTCGGTGGCCGCGTCCTGGTTCGAACAGCACATCGACGTCGGTGGAAACGACGAGCGTGGAGAGGGGTTCTTCGTCAGCGCCGGGTGGGTCGTTCCGGGTCATGACCTGGAGTTCGTGGCCCGCCACTCCAGGGCCACCTGGGACCTGGCGAGGGATGCAGGGCCCGAAACCGAGCAGGCCGTGGGCGTGACCTTCTTCCATCGCGGCCATGAACTCCAGACCCGATTCCAGCTCTCCAGGGAACGACTCGCCCAGGGGAGTCCCGACGGCACATCCACGCTGATCCTCACGATCGAGCACCAGCTTCTCCTCGGAGGATAGCACCCGCAATGGTTGAATCCTCGCTTCTCCAGGACCTGGGCCTCATGCTCGTGGCCGCGGCGGTCTGCGTGCTGGCGGCCCGTCCGGCGAGGATTCCCTCCATCGTGGCCTACATTCTCACCGGGCTGCTGCTGGGACCGATCCTGGGCCTGGTGACCGTGTCCGACGCCGTGCACCTGGTCTCGGAAGTCGGCATCGCCCTCCTCCTCTTCCTGGTGGGTCTCGAACTCTCGCTCGAGAAGATCCGCGACGTGGGGAAGGTGGCCGTCTACGCGGGGCTCGGGCAGGTCATCTTCACGGCCGGCGGGGGGTTCGGGCTGTGCATGCTGCTGGGGTTCGGCGTGCTGGAATCCGTCTTCATCGCGACGGCGCTGACCTTTTCGTCCACCGTCGTCGTCGTGAAGCTGCTGGACCAGAAGAAGGAGCTCGACACCGTATACGGCCGCATCGCCGTGGGAATCTTCCTGGTGCAGGACCTGGTCGTCATCGTCGCCCTGACCCTCCTGAGCGGGCTCGGCCGGGGGGAGGAAGCCGATGCGATGCAGCTCCTCGGCCAGGTGGGCCTCGCCTTCGCCGGGATGGCGGTGCTCCTGGTGGCGGCATGGGCGGCAACCCGGTGGGTCCTCCCCCGGGGGTTCCAGTGGATCTCGCGCAGGCCCGAGGCGCTTCTCATCTGGGCGCTCTCCTGGTGCTTCTTCCTGGTGCTCGGCGCGGAGACCCTTCGCATCTCCGTGGAGATCGGGGCGTTCCTGGCCGGCATCAGCCTGGCCCAGCTTCCGTACCACGGGGACCTCAGGCGGCGGGTGCATCCGCTCATGAACTTCTTCATCGCGATCTTCTTCGTGTCCCTCGGGGTCCAGATGGAGTTCCAGGCGGCGGCGGCCCAGTGGCTGCCCGCCATCGTCCTCTCCCTGTTCGTGCTCATCGGGAACCCGCTCATCTTCCTCCTCATCATCACCCGCATGGGGTACCGCCGGGAGACGGCGTTTCTCACGTCGGTGACGGTGGCGCAGATCAGCGAGTTCTCCTTCGTGCTGGCCGCCCTCGGCCTCTCCGCCGGCGTCATCGGGGAGGAGATCCTGTCCCTCATCGCCGTCGTGGGGCTGGTGACGATTGCCGTGTCCGCCTACATGATCCTCTACAACCACCAGCTCTTCGCCTGGCTCGACCGGACCCCGATCCTGCGCTTCCTGGAGCCGAACGGGGCGGACGCGGAGTCCGGAAAGGAAGTGGAGGTCGAGGTCCGGGAGGGGCACATCATCATCGTGGGGATGAACGCCCTGGGAAGGGAGCTGGCCCGGACCCTTCACGAGCGCGGGTCCGAGGTCCTGGCCATCGACACGGACCCGGTGAAGCTGGAGGGACTCCCCTGCCCCACCCTCTTCGGCAACGCGGAGTACCAGTCGGTCCTGGAGGAGGCGGGGCTGGAGCGAGCCGAACTCCTGATCTCCGCCCTGCACATCGAGGATGTGAACCGCCTCCTGGCCTACCGGGCCCGCGAAGCCGGGGTCCGGGCGGTGATCCACGCCGGTGACCAGGTCATGGAACGGGAGCTCGAGCGCCTCGGCGTGGCGCTGGCGGTGAACTCCCGCGCCGCCGGCATCGAGCGCATCATTTCCGAACTCCAGCGCAGCCAGGCCTTCCGGCCATGACGGCGCTCACCCTTCTCCTCGCCGCCGCGGCGCTGGGCCACGCCATCAGCCGGTGGTCCGGGCTCCCCACGGTCCCGGTCCTGATCCTGGCCGGGGTCATCACCACCGCCATCTTCCCGGTGGAACCGGGGTTCCTGCAGGATGCCCTCGTGCTGGGGCTCACCGTCCTCGTCTTCACCGCGGGCATCGAGCTCAATCCGGGACGCGTGCGTCACTGGAGGCGGGCGGCCATCCTGGTCGGGGCCTTCCAGTTCGTGATCCTGGGCGTCATCGGGGTGGGCGGCGGGTTTCTCCTCGGCATCGACCTGGAATCCGCGCTCTACCTCGGGCTCGCCCTCTCCGCCTCCTCCACGCTGGTCGTGGTCCGCCTCCTTCAGCAGCGCCAGCAGCTCTTCGAGTCCATCGGGCGCCTGGTCACGGGCGTGCTCCTCCTGCAGGACCTCCTGGTCATCCTCATGATCCCGGTCCTCTCCCGTTTCGGCGAGGGCGCGGGCGCCATCGCGGCCGGTGTCGGGGGGACGCTGGCCCTCACCCTCCTCGCCGCGGTCATGATCCGGTGGGGGGCGGCGTTCATCGTCCAGCGCCTGGCCTTCGACGAGGAGAGCATGCTCCTCGTCGTGCTGGGGATCCTCTTCGTTTTCCTGGGACTTTCGTGGGCGCTGGGCCTGCCCATGGTCACCGGCGCCTTCCTCGCCGGGGTGGCACTCTCGTCCTTCCCCGTGAACCTGCTGGTGCGGGGTCAGCTCAGCTCCCTTTCGGACTTCTTCAACGCGCTCTTCTTCACGGCCCTTGGCGCGTTTCTCCCCCTTCCTTCGGGAGCGGAGTGGATCCGGGGGCTCCTCCTCGCCGGTGCCGTCATCGTCGTGACACCGCCCCTGGTGGCCTGGCTGGCGGAGCGGGCAGGGTTCTCCGCCCGCCCGGCGCTGGGTGCCGGGCTGCTCCTGGCGCAGACCTCGGAGTTCTCGCTCGTCGTGGCGCTCCTCGGGGTTTCCACCGGTCAGCTCCCCCAGGGCCTCCTCACCGTCATCGCCCTGGTCACGGTCCTGACGATGGTTGCGACGCCCTTTCTCGCCACCGACCGGGTGACGCTGGCGCTGATGCGCATCCATCCCTCCCGGCGAAGACCTGCAGCCGAAGCCCCCCCCTCCAATCACATCCTTCTCCTGGGGTGCGGAAGAAACGGGATGTCGCTCCTGGAGGAACTCATCGTGTCCCCGCACCACGTCATCGTCGTGGATGACGACCCCGCCCTCGTCGATCAGCTGGCCGACGCCGGCGTCGAGGTCATCCGGGGCGACATCTCCGACCCCCGCACGCTGGAAGCCGCAGGGGCCCTGGGCGCCCGCGTCGTGATTTCCACGATCCGGCGGGTCGCCGACAACGGGGCTCTCCTGGACCTCGCACGGGAGGGACCCACGCTCGTCCGGTCCTTCCACGACGAGGACGCGGAACGGATCCGGGCGGCCGGAGGGACCCCCATCCAGTACTCGGAAGCCGCCGCGAGCGAGGTCCTGACCTGGCTGGAGGAGGCACCTCCCGGCTGACGGGCCACGGCATCGGGACCCGTGGGTGCATCGGATCTTTTGGGCGCGAGTCCTGTAGGAAGGTCCGACCGCAACCACCGTACTCGATCCGAGGACTTTCCATGTCGTACCCCCTTTCCATTGCCCGAAGCGTCCTGGCAGCTTCGGCTGCGGCGCTGCTCTTCACGCTGCCCGCCGCCGCCCAGGAGCCCCCGCCGCCGCCGGTGCAGCAGCAGCAGCAGCAGGAGTTCCCGCCCGAGGTCCAGGCCATGCTCGACGAGCTGGAA
>REBP01000131.1 GCA_007692665.1 Gemmatimonadales bacterium
CCGCCGCTGCGGACCGGTTTGTCCAGGAGCTCCGCGTGGCTGCGCTGGCCCCGAGTCTCGGAGGCGTGGAAACGCTCGTATCCCTTCCCCGCCTCACCTCGCACCGCTCCATGAGCCGCGCGCAGCGGGAGGCGATGGGGATTCCGGACGGCTTCGTCCGGATTTCGGTGGGGATCGAGGGAGTCCGGGATCTCAAGGACGACTTCGCCAGGGGACTGCAGGAATCGCGGACCCAGCGTTGACCCGGGGGAGGGGGCTTGTTTAGAATGATTCTTGATAAGCATCTCCTCGCCCCACCCGCCGAGAGGTAACGGGCCATGAACAACGAACAGCGGATCCTCGAGATCCTGGAACAGATTCGCCCGGCACTTCATGCCGATGGGGGAGATGTGGAGTTCCTGGGGTTCGACGAGGGTGAGGGCGTGGTGCAGCTCCGCCTGATGGGGGCCTGCGAGTCCTGCCCCATTTCCATGGTGACCCTGAAGGATGGAATCGAACGCCGGCTCCGGAGTTCGCTTCCGCAGGTCACCGAAGTCGTGGCGGTCTGACCGTCAGGCTTCTGCCCGTCCCTCCGACCCACGTGGCCGGAGGAGACGGGGCATACGAGCGCGGGGCCCGCCTTCCAGCCTGAAGACGGGCCCCGCAAAGCTTTTCCACCGTCGTACCGAAGCCAAGGGAAGCCGGATCTCCATGGACCAGGAAACCCTCAAGCGCAACGTCATGTCGGCCCTCGCCGGCGTCGTCCACCCCCACACCGGCGAGGACATCGTGTCCGCCGGTCATGTTCACAACCTGGAGGTGGATGCGGAGGGAAACATCCGCTTCGCCGTGCTCCTTCGGCCGGAAGATCCCGGAGCCCTGGTGCGCGAGGCCCGGAGTGCGGCCGAGGCCGTGGAGGGGGTGAGCGGCGTCAAGGTGAACGTCCAGCTTCCCCAGGCCGGCAAGGCCGGCCCTTCGGAAGTGTCGCCCAGCGGTCGCGGCCCGGCGGCGGGGAGCGGGGGGGGCGGACTGCGACCCGGGTCGGTTCCGGCCCCGACCCCGGCACCCGGCCTTCTCTCCGAGGTGGATCACGTGGTTGCGGTGAGTTCCGGGAAGGGCGGGGTGGGCAAGTCCATGGTGGCGACGAACCTCGCCACCGCCCTGGCCCGGGAGGGCCTCCGGGTGGGTCTGCTGGATGCGGACATCTACGGACCCAACATCCCCCGGATGTTCGGCGAGACCCGCCGCCCCCAGGTTACCGGCGAGAAGGGAAAGGAGATGATCGAGCCCCTCGAGGCGCACGGAGTTCGCCTCATGAGCCTGGGCTTCCTGCTGGAGGACGAGCAACCCGCAATCATGCGGGGTCCCCTCATCGCCGGGATCCTCAAGCAGTTCCTGGAGCAGGTGAACTGGGGCCCCCTCGACGTGCTGGTGGTGGACATGCCTCCCGGGACGGGCGACGCGCAGCTGTCGCTGGTTCAGACCATCGACGTGCACGGCGCGGTCATGGTTTCCACATCGCAGGCCGTTTCCACTGGAGACGTGCGCCGCGGCGTCAAGATGTTCGAGCGGGTGAACACCCCGGTGCTCGGGGTGGTCGAGAACATGGCGGGGGAGATCTTCGGCGAAGGCGGGGCCGAGACCATGGCCCGGGAGATGGGGCTGCCCTTCCTCGGACGGATTCCCCTGGACGTGGCGGTGCGAAGAGCCGGCGATGCGGGGACCCCGACCGTGCTCTCGCAGCCGGATTCTCCGGCGGGTCTGGCCCTCGCGCAGGTGGCAGCGCGGGTTTTCGAGGGGCTGCGCAGGGAGTCCGTGACCGGGCCGGCGTCGGGGACCGGCTCCCCGGCATGAGGGCATTCTTTCACCCGCGTCCCACCCGGGAACTGCTCAGGTCCGCGCCCCTCCACGTCATCGTCCGGGACTTTCCGGAGACGCTCGAGGGGATCCGGGAATGGGGGGTCCTCCCCCACGAGATGGGGGAGCGCACGGCCGGGGACATCGACCCGGAGGGTCAGCTCCTGGATGCGCTCCAGGCCGTCACGGCCTGGAGGCCGGGTCCCGCCGACGCCTGAGAGGCTTCGGGCGGGGCCGGGCCTCCAGGCGGATGGTCTACTTTCCGCCTTCGAGCCACTCCCGGTCTGCCGGAGAGAGTTCGGCGGGCCGCTTCCCGCGGTCCATGATCTTCAGGACCACCCACCCGATGAGGAGGATGGGGGCGACCTTGAAGAGCAGGAAACTGACCACGCCGAAGGCCAGCGAAAAGACGGTTCCGAGCACCGCCAGGAGAATGGAGATCGCCACGAGGGCCACGAGACCCACGGCGAAGAAGGTGAGAAGTGTGCCGATCATGGGAGCCTCCGCGATAGTGGGTCAACCCCGTCAGGGGAGGGGATCCTGCGTGGATCTCTGTCTCCCCTACGAAACCGGGCGACGAAAGATTCACGGAGCGAGGACCGGGGAGTGAGAGCGGGCCGGGGAGTGAGAGCGGACCGGGGAGTGAGAGCGGACCGGGGGAGTGTCTCAGCGCGCCCGCGTGACCGTCACGCTTCCCAGCGCGGTCTCGAGGTCGATGCGAAGTCGGCGCGGTGCCGTATCCCAGTCGGCTGAGACCCACGTGTTCCCGCGACGTTCCAGGTCCGGCGCGCTGAGCGAGGACAGGAAGCTGGAACGGGTCAGGTGAATTCCCACGCCGGCGGGCACATGGATCTCCAGGGAGCCCAGTCCAAGGGTGGCCTTCAGCCGGGTTTCTGCCGCCTCCAGCCCCTCGAAATCGAGGCGGACCTCTCCCACCCCGGCCTCCACCTGGATCTCCCGGGCGCGGAGCCTCCCCAGCTCCCGGGCCGAGAAGGAGGCAGCACCCACCTGGAAGCTGGCGGAGGACATCGCCTCGGGATTCCGCTCGCTGACCCGCAGGGTGCCTTCGGATGCGCCGGTGGTGAGGCTGAGCGATCGGAGCGGGATGCCCCCGAGGTCCAGCTCCGCGCGGACCGCGCCGAAGGTAAGCTCCAGCTCCGTGGGGATCGTGCGTCCCAGCCTGAGTTCGAGCTCGCCCATCTCTCCGCTTCGACGAAACGACGTCCGACGGGAGCTTCGATCCTGTCCCTCGAGACCCAGGCGCAGCGAGCCATTCGCGTACTCGTGGATGAGCGCGAAGGCCTCCTCGTCGTACCTGAAGCGGGCGCGGTAGAGGTGGTTCCCGTCTGCGGCCGCAAGTCTGAAGTCCCCGGCGCCGAAGCCGACGTCCACACGCAGCGTCCGCTCGGAGCGGGGCTGGCGCTCGAACTGTGCGGTGGACCAGCTCTGCGCCGCCAGTGCGCCAGCGCCGGAGGGGAGGGCGGCCGGGGCGGCGGCCAGGAGGAGCGCCCCCGCCAGGACCGGGCCCACCATGGCGCCGGCCAGCCCTCCGACCAGGGCGCGGCGACAGATCCGACGCCGGCCCGCGTGGTCAGTTCCCGTCATCATCGCTCCCCGGCGCGGGACGTGGCCCGTGGAAGGGTTCGGCCGGTCCGTCGAAGGGGTCCTCCGGTCCGAAGGGGTCCATTCCCAGCCCCAGGTCACCGACCTCCCCCGCCCACCGCCGGTCTCGGCCCGCGCGCGAGAGAAGGGCGGCGCCGAGTCCCAGCGCCGCGGCGTTCACCGCGAGCAGGGTGCCGATCACGACGAGGAGTACCTGGAAGATTCCGAAAAGCGGGCCGCCGATCTCGAGGATGCTCGCTCCCGCGAACGCCACGAGCAGGAGGACCAGCCCGACGCCCAGTCGAGCTGCCGGCTGGGCCGTGTCGATCCCCTGGGGCTGATAGGAATTCCGGCGGTTCACCCACCAGGACCCGAGGTTCCGGGAGACCGCCAGGAATCCGAACAGAACCGCCGCCGCGAGCATCACCCAGAAGAGGGGGAGCCAGAGCAGCATCACGGGAATCCCGATGATCGTGGCGGTGAAGAACACGATCCCGAAAATCCAGACAAAGGGAGACAGCAGGAGACCTGCCCAGCCCACCGCGAAGCTGCGCCCGGGCACGTGGGCGGCCGTCCGGGCAACCACCTCGAAATGTCTCGGGAAGAAGTAGAGGATTCCGACCCCGATGCCGAGGAGGAGGGCGAAGCTCACGGCGGTCTGCAGGAGCCCACCGACCCCGGAAGCCAGGTTCCGGAAAAAGCCGCCGGAGCTCCGCGCGGTCCGCGTGCTCCGGGTCGGAGACTCCCGGAGCCCGTCGCGGATGCCGCGTTCGACCTCGGCACGGATATCCGCCGCCGTCGGCATGGCTCCGGCGGGCTCCGAGACCGCAGCCAGCTCCTCGATGCTCCCGTCCACGCCGCCCCGGTTTCCACGGATGCTGCCCCCGAGGATGCGCAGATCACCCCCGATCCTCGCATCGCTCCCGAGACGCAGGTCCCCGCCGAGCACGAGGAGGTCCCCGTCCACGCGGCCGTCGACGCGAACATCTCCCTCCACCACGAGGAGGTTCCCCTCGATGCGCTCGTCGGCTCCCACCCGGACGTCGGATCCCACCCGGACATCCATGGCGTCCATCTGCCGGGTGCCAAGGAGCCTCCCGAGGCCCTGCGCCCGATCAGGCTGACGGATCAGGAGGTCGACGAGGGCACCGTGGCTTTCCGGATCCATGGACGGCTGGGCCGGATCTCCGGCCTGCCCTGTCGCGGCCGAGGTCCGGGGGGCGAGGGCACTGCCGAGTCGGGACTCCATGGTTTCGGCGGCAGCCAGGGCATTTCCGGAGAGCCCGTCGGGCCGGTTCCACGACGCCAGAAGTCTCGACACTCCCCCGTTGTCGGAGGCAATCGCCTGTCCCAGGAGCGCCCGCCAGGCCCGGTCCAGGGCGTCCCCTGCCGCATACCGCCCGGCCTCCGCACCGTTCACGAGGAGGACACCCTCGCGGAGTTCGACGGAGAGACGGTCACCGTCCTCGAACTCCAGCGTGATCCCCGCGGCCTGTCCCGAGACGTTGACCTCGTTGTAGACGAGGGGTCGCTCCTGGGCCGAGAGATCTCCGGGAGGAGCCACCACGAAAAGGAGCAGGACGCCGGAGATCACGCCGGCGAGGGCGGTGGCGAGGCGTTGAAGGGCCGTGCGGTCAGGCTGTGGGCTGAGCATGCGTCTCCCCCATGAGAGAGGGTGCAATGAGGTTCCTGTAGACGACGAGGGACGCCGTCGCAACGAGGGCTGCCGCGAGCGCGAAGGCAGCGAGAAGGGCAACGGGCGGCGCCTGGGAGAGGCCGGAAAGGGCCTCCCACGTCGCGTGGAGCAACGGAGTTTCGGCGAGGGTGGCGAGAACTCGCCCCCCCAGCGCTCCGGCCACGGCAAAGACGCGCCACTGAAAGAAGATCAGCAGGTCGGGGAAGGAGAGGAGCGGGCTGAGCACGACGGAGGCGACCACGGCCACGACGCCAAAGGTCGGCGCGGCAGCGAGGCCCCCGGCCACGAGCCATCCGCGACGGCTGCGGGGTCTGATTCGATCGAGCCCACGCGCCACGCGCTGTCCCACCCGGGTGGCCAGGGGCACCTGTTGCCGGGCGGTCACCTCGGCAACGGCCTCCACCCGGACCCGGTCCATGACACGGTCTGCGAAACCCGCCGCAGGCGAGATCCGGGGGAGTGCCTCGATGTCGCGGAAGAGCACCCTCCACCCTGCCACCTCCCCGGAACATCCGGGGCACATGGCGAGGTGGGCGTCGACGCGGGCGCGGATCCTGGCGGCCAGTGCGCCTTCCAGGTAATCCTGGATGCCGCCGGGTGTCAGGTGCCGGGTGGATCCGGACGCGCCGGTATTCGCCCCGCCGGCCGGCGCCGCACCGGTGGCAGGATGGCGGACTTCCGCACGCCGGTGCCGGCGGAGCCGGCGGAGCGCCGAAAAGACCGGGTCGCCCAGGCCCTCGACCAGGCGGGCCAGGGGGGAGGGGCGGACGGCACCCTGCCGTACCCGCTCCACGTCGACCTGCGCCATGACCCGGGCCGCGAAGTCCGGTGTCGGCGCCCGCTCCGGAAGCGAGCCGAGTTCGGCCAGGAGCAGCGTCCATCCCTCCAGTTCCGCACGGCAGCGGCCACACACCTCGAGGTGCGCGTCCAGGGCCTGCGCCTCCTGGGGCGCAAGCTCTCCGGCGGCCCGTGCTTCGAGCCGCTCGCTGTCGGGATGGGACTGCAGGGAGGACATGGAGGTCCGCTCCGGTTCGGGGTCCCCCCCCCCTACGTTGGGAGGGGTTTCGGGGTTTCGGGGGCCGCTCATGCTGCGACCTCGGCCAGGAAATCCTTGAGTTCGCTTCGACCCCGGTGGATGTAGGTCTTCACGGTGCCGAGGGGGACTTCCATGATCTCGGCGACCTCCTCGTAAGTGTGTCCTTCCACATGACGGAGGAGGATGGCGGTGCGGTACTCGGGTCGGAGGCGGCCGATGGCCACCTCGATCTGTCCGCCGAGCTCCCGGTTGGCCGTGTACTCCTCGGGGGTCTCTCCGGTGTCCACCACCGCGATGCTGGTCCGGGCCTCTTCCTCGCTGGAGCCGGCGCTCGGGGCTCCATGGATCGACACGGTGTCCAGCTGCTTCTTCCGGAGATGATCGATGGTGAGGTTGTTGGCAATCTTGAAGAGCCAGCTCGAGAACTTGTAGCGGGGGTCGTAGCTGCCGAGGGCATGAAACGCCTTCACGAAGGCCTCCTGGGCCAGATCCTCGGCCAGCGAAGGGTCGCGGACCATTCGCACCACGAGGGAAAACACGGGCCTCTCGTAGCGGGCGAGAAGCTCGCGGAACGCGGTCTCCCGGCCCTTGCAGGCCAGAGCCACGACCTCGCGGTCATCGAGGGCGGCGTATTCCAACGGGGGGACTCCGGAGTCCTGTGCCTTCGCGGTGATCAGGGGGAACCACGCCGAGCCGCGCGGGTTCCCGGGGGGGCGCCCTCTTCGGATGCCCCCACCCGGGCTTCCCTACGGAAGCCTCCGGGTTGAAGTTTCAACCCCGCAGAGGCGGGGTCCGCTCCGGTTCGGCCGAAGCGCATGTCGAAACCTCTTCTACATTCTACCGCGACCGGAACCTCATGGCGACCACGCCGGATGCCCGTCCCGAACGCGGCCGGGCCCGCGAGAACCAGGTGCAGACGATCTTCTCGGAGATCGCGCCCCGGTATGACCTCCTGAATCACGTCCTCAGCCTGAACATCGACCGCAGGTGGAGGCGAAAGGCCGTGGGGCTCCTGGCCCTCCCCGGAGACCGCCCGGCCGTGGTCCTCGACGCCTGCGCCGGCACGTACGACCTGAGCCTCGAGCTCAACCGCCGGAAGGACTTCCGGGGGCAGATCGTGGCGTCGGACTTCGCCCGGCCGATGCTGGTGGAAGGGAGGGGCAAGCTGGACCAGGCCCCGATCCGCCCGATCTGCGCCGACACCCTCCGGCTCCCCTTCCCGGACCAGGCCTTCGACGCCGCCATGGTCGCCTTCGGCGTCCGGAATCTCTCCGACGTGGACGCCGGCTTCCGCGAGTTCGCCCGGGTCCTCAGGCCCGGCGGACGCCTGGTGGTGCTCGAGTTCACCACGCCGCCCCGCACCCTGATGCGCTGGGGGTACCACTTCTACTTCCACCGCGTCCTCCCCGTCATCGGACGCATCGTGTCCGGGCACCCCTGGGCCTACACCTACCTGCCGGAATCGGTGAAGGAGTTCCCGGGGCCGGACGCCCTTCTGGAGAAGCTGGAGGATGCCGGGTTCGCCTCTGCCGAGTGGAACTACCTGACCGGGGGGATCGCCGCGATTCACGTCGCGACGCGCTGAAGGGCGAGGGCGGCGGGGTGGGGGGGGGACCCGGTCACCCCTCCGGGGGCGAGGGGCCCCACGGGGGGGAGTCCCAGCGTTCGTAGCTGCCGTCGGCGGAGAGCAGGTGGATGGGTCCGAACCGCTCCAGCCCCGGGGCAAAGCGCTCGGGGTCCCCCACCAGGAGGATCACCATGGCACTCGGGTCCAGGTGGCGTTCCACCACGGCATGGATGTCCTCGGGGGTGACGCGCTGGATTTCTTCCAGGTACCGTTCGAACCAGCGGTCCGGAAGCTCCATCGCACGGTCCGACATCCGACGATTCACCACCTGTCCCGCGGACTCGAAGGCAAAGACATACCCGTTCACCGCCTGCTCGACGGCGCGCTGAACCTCCTCGGCCTCGGGCGGGGCGTCCCTGAATTCCCCGAAGATCTCGAACAGGAGTTCCACGGCCTCGACGGTTCGCTCCGGACGGGTCGCGGTGACCGCCCCCACGAGCCCCTCGTACCGGCTGGGGGTCGTCCAGACGGACGAGGCCCCGTACGCGAGTCCCCGTTCCGTGCGGACCCTCTGGAAGAGGCGGGAGGTGAAGCCGCCCGCCCCGAGGATGGTGTTCGCGATGCGGGATGCGAAGTACTCGGGTGAATCCTCCTGGCGAATCCCCCCCGGCCCGGCAACGACGACCGTGGTCTGCTCCACGGGTCGCGGAAGGATCCAGACGCCACCTCCGCGCCGAAGCTCCGGAAGGGGTGTCGGGGGGAGGGGGTGCATGCAGGGGGGCCAGGCCGCGAGAAAGGCATGAATGCGCGGCTCCGCGTCGGGCCACGAGAGGTCGCCCGCCACCCCGACGATGAGGTTTTCCCGGCAGTGGGTCATCTCGTGAAGTCGCTTCAGACGCTCCCGCGAAAGTGCATCCTCGGTGATCTCCGCATCGGTGAGTACCCACCCCACCGGGTGATTTCCGAAGACCAGTCGGTTGAACTCCGAGAAGGCCAGGGACCCCGGGTCCTCCACCCTCCGGCGAAGTCGCTCGCGCTCCTGGTCGGCCCACACCTCCACGGCGGCGTCGTCGAAGCCGGGGTTCACCAGGAGCTCGCGGAGGAGTTCCATCGCGTCGTCCAGGGTCGGCGTGAGGGCGTTCAGGGAGGCGTAGCTTCCACCCCCCCCGCTCCCGAACCCGACCTGGGCGGCCAGGAGGTCCAGCCGCGCCTCCACCGTGTCGGGTTCCATCGACTCGGTCCCTCCCGTCCGGATCAGGGATGAAAGGGCGGTCATGGCAGGCGCATCGGAGCGGTGAAAATGGCTTACGCCGCCGCGGATCTGGACGAAGAAGTCCACCAGGGGAAAGGTGTCGTCCTCGAGGTGGAAGACCGGAACTCCGAGGACGTCATGCTCGGTGGCCTCGGGAGGCGAGAAGACCAGCGGCGGGAAGGTCAGGGTCTCCACCGCAGCCCGTCCCACCGGAAACAGGGTGTCGGCGGCCGCAGGCGGACCAGAGGCACTCGCCCCCGGCTGCAGGCCGTCTGGCGCCGACCCGCTCCGCATCCCCGGAAGGCAGCCGCCAAGGAGCACCACGAGCACGACGGACGGCCACCGGATGGAGCGGTTCATGGGGCCTCCGGGCGGCGGAGGACGCCGACGGTGCGGGTTTCGGGCACGAGCCAGCGTTCGACTGCACCCACGATGTCTTCCGAGGTCACACGCTGCAGGCGCGCCTGGAGTTCG
This sequence comes from Gemmatimonadales bacterium, assembly GCA_007692665.1. GTDB lineage: Bacteria > Gemmatimonadota > Gemmatimonadetes > Longimicrobiales > Gaopeijiaceae > SKNW01. The sequence continues at coordinate 9,464 of REBP01000131.1, forward strand.
AAGGTGGTCCGCCAGTCCCCCCAGGAGCCGGCGGAGTGGGCCAGCTGGAAGGCCAGACCCTGGTTGGAAACCAGTCGGCGCACCCGCGCGGCCTCGAGTCGGACCCGGATCCGCTGGAGCTCCAGTTCGGTGGGTGGGTGCATCCGGATGCGCGCCAGTTCGTCGTAGATGGCGGCCTCGACCTCCTGGGTGGTGTGAGGTGCCCGGGGGGCCGCCTGGAAGGTGAAGAGCCCGGGATCCCGGCCGCCCGGAGCGAGCCCGGCGCTGACGAAGACCGCGAGACGCTCGTCACGGATCAGGCGGCGGTGCAGGCGGGCGTCCCTTCCGCCGACGAGGAGATTGGCAAGCATGGAGAGGGCCGGGAGGTCCGGGTCCGCTTCGGCGCCCACCTTCCACCCGATGCGGAGCTGGGGCTCGGCGTCACCCAGCACCTCGATGCGGCGCTCTCCCCGCTGGACCGGCTCCACGGCCAGCACGGGAGGGGGTGGCCCTCGACGCTCGAGCGGGGAAAAATAGGCGTCGGCCCAGGCGATGACCGAGTCCGGTTCGATGGCCCCCACGATGGCCACCACCGTGTTTTCGGGTCCGTAGTGCTCGTGGTGGAAGGCCTCGATCTGCCGGCGCGTGAGGTTCCGGATGTCCTCCATGTGCCCGATGGGCGCGACGCCGTAGGGGTGGACCCGAAAGGCGGCGGCCTGGTGTTCCTCCCACAGTCGGCCCCCGGGGTCGGACTCGAGGCGGGCCCGCCGCTCCTCCTCCACGACTTCCCTCTCCCGGTAGAACTCCCGGAACACCGGGTTCCGCATCCGGTCCGCCTCGAGCACGAACCAGAGGCGGGCCCGGTTGGCGGGAAGCTCGACATAGTATTCGGTGCTCTCGTAGGACGTCGACGCATTGAGCCCCCGGGCACCGCTGCGACTCAGGATGTCGTCGAATTCGTTGGGGACCACGTGCACCCGGGCCGAGTCCTCGAGGAGCCGGATTCGCTCGGAGAGCCTCTGTTTCGCGGCCTCGTGGTCCCGGAAGCGGGCGGAATCGGCGGGGTGGGGGGAGCCGGCGCCCCGGAGCTGGCGCAGGGAGTCGTGGGCCGCGTCCATGAGGCGGAAGAGGCGCTGCTCGGCCTCGAAATCGCTGGTCCCCACCGTGGTGGTACCCTTGAAGAGGAGGTGTTCCAGCATGTGCGCCGCACCCGTGGTGCCCAGAGCCTCATGCGTACTGCCCACGGGGACATGAACGACGAAGGACACGGTGGGGGAGGTGTCCCGGCGCAGGATGAGGAAGCGCATGCCGTTGCCCAGTTCGTGTTCCACCACCGGAAGGAGGGTGCCGTCGGCGGTGTCCAGCGTGTCCGAGGTGGATGCCGGGGGGACAGCCGCGGAAGGGGTTGCGGCGAAGGCAGGTCCGGGGAAGTCCGGAACGGGCTCCTGCGGAGGTCCCCCTCCCATGCCGAGAAGGGCGAGGGCAAGGAGGAGCCAGATCATGCCGCCGCGGACCCTGCCTCGGACCCTGCCGGGGCCCGGGGGCGGCGCGGGGCACGGATCGGAAAACGGGGATCGACCCGGGGGGATGGAAGACGAATCCGGTTGTATCGATCTCGAGAAACCATTACCAATAGGATCCTCGAAGCCTCGCTTCAGCCCTGCACCCGAACCGGCTGTCGGCCCCTCATGCTGGACTGGATCATCGTAGGGGGTGGAATTCATGGAACTCACCTGGCTGCGGTCCTCAGGGCAAGGGGCATAGCGCAAGATCGCCTCCGGATCGTGGATCCGCACCCCGAGCTCCTGAGTCGGTGGACCCTCCGCACCGGGAGGACGGGGATGCGGTACCTCCGGTCGCCGGGCGTTCATCACATCGGGCTCGGGCCCCACGACCTGTTCCGCTGGGCGTCCCGGCGGAGGTGGAATTCCCTCGCCCCGTTCAGGGGACGCAACCGCCGTCCCGCCCTCGAACTCTTCCAGGCCCATGCCCGTTCGGTGATTCGGGAGGCCGGGCTCGACAGGTGTCTCGAGCAGGGGTTCATGACGGGTCTCGAGGAGGTGCGGGGGGGGCTCCGGCTGCTCACGGACCGCGGGTCCCTGGTAGCCCGTCGCATGATCCTGGCCCCGGGCGCCAACCCTGCCCCGACCCTTTCCTGGCACGGAGCCGGTGTCGACCCTCTTCCCCCCGATTCCCCCGGTGTCGAGCATCTCTTCGCCCCCGATCTCGACCTGACGACCTGGACGAGGCGGGTGCGCGCCTCCGCCGGCCAGCCTGCCATCGTCGGGGGGGGGATCTCGGCCGTCCAGGCGACGCTTCATCTCGCCGACCTGCTTCCGGACCGTCCCGTTCTTCTCATCCTGCGACATCCTCTCCGGGTCCACCGGTTCGACTCCGACCCCGGATGGCTGGGCCCGCGAAACCTCCGCGCATTCCACGCGGAGCCCGATCCGGTTCGGCGACGGGGCATGATCATCACAGCTCGCAACCGGGGTTCGATCACGTCGGAAGAGCAGAGTCGGCTCCGGGTTGCAGTGCGGTCGGGAAGGGTGAGACTGGTCCTGGCAGAGGTCGAGGGCCTCCAGGTCTGCCGCGAGGGCGCCGCTTCGGGCTACACGCTCACCGCGAGGACGTGCCCGAACCCTGATCATGGATCCGGACCCCCCGGGATCGGCGAGCCGGGGGGAGAGACCCTCGCGTTCGACGTGGGTGGGATCCTGCTCGCCACGGGGCTCGCCGGAGCCGGGGAGGGTTCTTCCTGGATCCGTCCCGTGGCGGACCGGCTCGGACTCCCCCTTGCCGAAGACGGCGTTCCGCAGCTTGACCGCGGCCTGTGGTGGGGGGACCGGATCTTCCTTTCCGGGACCCTGGCCGACCTGCAACTGGGGCCCGTGGCGGGGAATATCGCCGGGGCCCGGATGGCGGCCCGGAGTCTCCTCGCCCGCGTCTGAGGTGCCGCGGCCGGGCCGTGACCGGGCCGAGACCGGGCATGGCCGGCAGGCGGCGACGGGCCCGCTGCCGCCGGGCCTCACCGGACCCCCGGACCCGCCACCCGGTGCAAACCCAGTTTCGGCGCGGATCTCGCACGACCGGGGCGGAAGAAGGTGTAACGGGAAGGTTGCGTTTTCAGGTTGAGGTCACGTAGCCTCTTTCTATTGTATACAGTCTCCGTTCGCAGGACCGCGGAACCACGCTTTGGTGGATCGGCCGGACGTCCCACGCCGCGAGGTACTTGAAGTGACGTATGAACGAAAGAAGGGTGTGGCACCCAGCCGCCCCGCCCACGTTGCATCCGCCCGAGCCATGGGGGCCCCGGCCCCCTCCGGTCTGCCGACTCGGCCCCAACCCCCCAGGAGGAATCTCATGGAGGCTCGAAACGAGCGCTGCCGCAGGGCAGCCACCGGATCGTTCCTTGGCGCGATCCTGTTCGCCCTTGCGGCTACCTTCGGCCTCCCGGCGCAACCTGCGCTGGCCCAGGCGGGCAGCACGGGCGTCGTCATAGGACAGGTCCTGGACGAGACGGGGGACCCTCTCGCCGGCACGCAGGTGTCCGTTGTGGGAACCCAGCTCGGAGGGCTCACCAACCAGGAGGGGCGCTTCGTGATCTCGGGGGTTTCGGCCGGGGATCACGAGGTGCAGGTCATGCGGATCGGCTACCGGACATCCACGCAGGCCGTGACGGTGGTCGCCGGACAGACGGTTTCCCTCACCTTCACGATCCGGCAGTCCGCGGTGCAGCTGGACCAGATCGTGGTGAGCGGGCAGGCGACGGTGACCGCGAGACGGGAGATCGGCTCGGCCATCGCCACCATCGACACCCGCCAGCTCGAGACGGCGCCCATCAGTACCGTGACGCAGATGCTCCAGTCCAGGGCGCCCGGGGTCACGGTCATGAGCGGAGGCGGGCAGGTGGGGCAGGGCGCCCGCATCGTGCTCCGCGGTGCGACAAGCGCTTCGCAGAGCATCGAACCGGTCATCTACATCGACGGCGTCCGCATCACGTCGGAGGCAGGAACCGGTGTGAGTTCGGACGCGGGCACGTCGGGGCTCGATGACATCAATCCCGCCGACATCGAGCGGATCGAGATCATCCGGGGGGCTGCCGCGGCGACGATGTACGGCACCGAGGCGTCCGGCGGAGTCATCCAGATCTTCACGCGCCAGGGAGCGTCATCGGCACAGGTGTGGAATCTCCGGACCGAGTGGGGACTTCTCCACACGACGCGGGATGTCTGGGACATCGGCGTCTACAGCGACTGGTTCTACGACAACATGGTGGACACGGGCCATCGTCAGAACCAGCACCTGGCCGTCCGGGGGACGCTGGGCCGCTTCAGCTACAACGCGTCCGGGACCTACCGGACGGCGGGCGGCGTCATCTCGAACGACAACGAGGACTACCGGGCGTTTCGGGCCAACATGCGCTTCACGCCCAACGACGACTTCAGCCTCAACATCAACACCGGCTACACCTGGCGGATGGTGCAGTTTGCCGAGAACGGCAACAACTCCCGGAACGTCATCATGAATGCCATGCGCGGGGGGCCGCGCGGGAACAACTTCCCGCCGGCCGAGCTCTTCGTCCGCGAGGACTTTCAGAACAGCGGACGGTTCACGGCCGGGGTGGGCATGACCTGGACGCCGATGCACAACTTCTCGCATCGCCTCCAGTTCGGCACCGACATCGTGAACTGGGACAACCGGCGGCACTGGCCCTTCGGCGACGAGAACTACGTGCTGGGTCACCTCTACAACTACCGCCGGGCATCCCTCACGGTGAATCTGGACTACATGGGAAGCTACGAGCGCCAGCTCTCGGAGCGGATCCAGTCCCGGACCTCGTTCGGGTTCCAGGGCTATGACCGGGCCCGGAGCTCGAACCACGCCCGGGGCTGGCGGATGGCCGGACCGAATGTGCGCGTGGTCCAGGCCACGGTGAACCGCGGCGCCTCCGAGTGGAGGAGCTGGGACAAGCAGGCCGGCGTCTTTGCCGAGCAGCAGATCGGGCTGAATGACCTTCTCTTCGTCACCGTGGGCGCCCGGGCCGATGGTCACAGCGCCTTCGGCGCCGATGCGGGGTGGGCAAGGTACCCGAAGATCGACGCCTCCTGGAACGTTTCGGATCACGCGTTCTGGCCCGAGAACCTGGGCACGTTCCGGATCCGGGCGGCGTACGGGACGGCGGGGCAGCAGCCCGGCGAGTTCGATGCCGCCAGGACCTGGCAGTCGGTGGCGGCCTTCGACTCCGAGCCCGCCATCACCACGAGAAACGTCGGGAATCCCGAGCTGGCGCCGGAGGTCTCCCACGAGATCGAGATGGGCTTCGACCTGTCGCTCCTGGGTGGTCGGGTCGGCGTCGAGTTCACCCGCTACGACCAGCGAACGAAGGACCTGCTCTTCGCCGTCCGGAATCCCCCCTCGCAGGGCGTGGTGGGAACCCAGCTCATGAACGTGGGCGAGATCCACAACACGGGGCTCGAGCTGGGGCTGAACGCGGCGGTGCTGGAGCGCAGGAACTTCCGGTGGGATGCCAACGTGAACTTCTCGACGAACAACAACGAGGTGGTCTCGCTGGGAGGTGGTGCGCCTCTCCAGATCCACTGGATGCAGTGGATCCGCGAAGGCTACCCGGTGGGTGCCTTCTTCGACGATCGCTGGATCGAGGTGGACGGCGAGGTCGGACTCGCCAGCGAACTCCTCCGGGGCCCCGACGGCGAACTGCCCGAGAACTGGGACTACATCGGACCGGCCTTCCCGACGCTGAACCTCAACTTCGGCAGCACCTTCGGGCTCGGCACGCGGGTCTCCATGGGTTTCCTCGTGGACTACAAGGGCGGGCACTTCCTTGAAAGCGCCACCACTCGCTGGATGTCCGACATGCAGGTCCAGGGCGGTGAGCCCCTCTACGATCCCAACGATCCCGCGACGGCGCGCTTTGCCCCGGACGCCCCGGTGGCCAACTGGTGCCTTGCTCCCTCCGATCCGATCATGCAGAAGGTCTGCGAGGAGCCGTGGTCCATGGCGCGGGGCAACCACGCCCACTCGGCGGACAACTGGAGGCTCCGCGAGGTCTCGCTGGCGTACCGCATGCCGAGGGAACTCGCCCAGCGAATCGGCGCCAACTCGGCAACGATTTCCGTGGCCGGCAGGAATCTGTGGCGGCACCAGAACTACTGGGGGCTCGAGGCGGAAGCGAGCTACATCTCGAACCGCTCCCTGAGCAACCAGTCCTACTTCGATACCCCACTTCCCCGGGAGTTCGTGGCCCAGGTCAACCTGACCTTCTGATGCCCACGGACTGCAACCCTGAAAGGGAGACCATGACGATGAGAAACGATTCGAACCCCGGGGTTCGGAGTGGCCTGGTGGCCGGGTTCATGGCCGTGGCGGTCGCGGTCGCCGGTTGTGACCTGACGACTCCGAACCCGGCCCAGATCGAGGATGCGGATATCCGGAATCCGGCCATCCTCAATGCCCTGCTCGTCGGGGCCGAAAGCGACTATGGCCGGGGCCTGACGCAGCTCGGCGGTGGGGGTCTGGCCATTGCCAGCGGTGTTCTCACCGATGAGCTCGTTCACAGCGGAAGCTATGTCGGACTCGAGGGCCCGAGCTGGGGCCTCGCCGGCGACCACTGGGTGGAGGCACAGTCCCGCTGGTCGGAGCCCAGCCGTGGTCGTTTCACCACGGAGAACGCCATCGAAGTCGCCTTCGACGTCCTCACGGCGCAGGATCTCGATCCCCAGTCGCACCCGGGCGTGGCCCGTGTCACCTTCTTCGCCGGCATGGCCCACCGGGCCCTCGGGGACAATTTCTGCAACGTGGTCTACGATGGTGGCCCCCTCCAGCCCCACACGGACGCCTACCCCCGCGCCATCGAGCACTTCCAGAACACGATCACCCGGGCCCAGAACCGGATCGGGGTCGTGCAGGCCGACCCGGAGCTGACGCCGGGCGAAGTCCAGTCCGCCGTCAACAGCATGCAGACGCTGATCCAGGCGTCGAACGGCGCGATGGCGCAGACGTACCTGATCATGGCCAGCGAGGGGATGGGCGATCAGTACTGGGAACTGGCGCGACAGCATGCCGGCATGGTCGAAACCGACTTCGTCTTCAGCTTCACCATGGTGAGCGGGGACCGGAACTCGAACCGGATCCCCGCGTGGACGCGGTCCAGGACCGAGACGACCATGTGGGGCACACCCTTCGCCGACTGGGGGCTCAACGTGGACGATCCCGCCGCCGGCGGCGATCCCCGCGTTCCCTACGAGACGCCGATGGACGCCGGAGAGTTCGAGCGGGCCCACGACAACCGCCGACCTGCCTGGATGCAGCGGAAGTACACGTCCGTGGGCAACAACCTTCCCCTCGTGAAGGGCACCGAGATGAGACTCATCGAGGCCGAGGTCGCACTGGCCCGTGAAGGCGACATCCAGACCATGGTGAACCGGATCAACGAAGTCCGGGCCCATCACAACGAGGCCGCCCCCGGCTGGTGGCGCGACCTGCTCGGGCCGGATCCCCTGGAGATGCTGGAGGCCGGCACGGACGTGGGAGAGGCCTGGGTGACGCTCATGCGGGAGCGCGGGATCGAACTCTACCTCGAGGTGCGCCGGCTCTCGGATCTTCGGCGCTGGCAGAATACGCCGGGCCGGGACTTCGTTCCCTTCGAGGTCGTTCGCAGGGACGCCGGTACCTCCGATCCCTGGGCCGACCAGAAGGTCTGGGTCTACTCCAGGGAGCGCGGCGAGACCGTGATCCCCCCGAACGAGATGTGTCTCCAGGTCAGCCGCGACGAGAAGTCGTCCAACCCGAACATTGGAGGATGACCCAACGGGTCGTCTTCGCCCTGGCCGTGGCGGCCCCGTCGCCGCGCCCCGGGTCACTCCTCCTTTCGAACCAGGTGTGAACGATGCCAACCAGAACTTCTGACAGACTGCGCGCATGGGCCGGGAGCCCACGGGCCGGGAGCGCAGGGGGCCGCGTGACCGCCCTCGCCTCCCTCTTCCTCGCCCTGGCGCTCATGGCTCCCGCGAGCCTCCTCGCCCAGGAAGAGCCCGAGGTGGGCGGCGTGCGCGGGCAGGTGGTGGACGCCCGCACCGGCGAACCCATCGCCCACGCGCAGGTGCTGATCCGCGGGACGACCCGGGGAACCCTCACGGCGCGCGACGGACGCTTCCAGCTGGGCGAACTGCGTCCCGGCACGTACGACGTGGAAATTCGCTCCATCGGCTATCGGTCCGCCCGGAGCGAAGTGAGCGTGGTGGCGGAGACCTTCGCCGAAGCCTCCTTCGAACTGAGGGTGACGGCCGTCCCCCTGGACGAGGTGGTGGCCACCGGACAGCCCGGAGCCGTCGCACGACGCGGCCTGGCGACCTCCATTGCCACCATCGAGTCCTCCGACCTCGAACATGCCCCCATCAACAGCTTCTCCGAGTTCCTCCAGGGACGTGCACCCGGGGTTACCGTGATGCCGAGTGGAGGCATGCCGGGGCAGGGTAGCCGCATCCTGCTCAGGGGCCCCGGAAGCCTGCAGCGGAACACCCAGCCCGCCATCTACGTGGACGGGATCCGCATCGACAACTCCGGCGACACCTTCATGGACCAGACCAGCTTCGGTGGCCTGGCCTGGATGGGACTCGACGACCTCGCTCCCGAGGACATCGAGCGGGTGGAGATCGTCCGCGGGGCGTCCGCTGCCAACCTCTACGGCAGCGAGGCGGCGGCAGGCGTGATCCAGGTCTTCACCAAGCAGGGGCTCGAAGGCGTCCAGAACTTCTACTTCCGGTCCGAGGCCGGCATGGCCACCACGCCCCGGGAGTGGTGGGACGTGGGAGAGAGTTCGACCCGGGTGGACGACTTCTACGACAATTATGTGACCAGCGGATTCCAGCATCGCCAGCACATCTCCGTGCGGGGAGCCGTTGACCGGTTCAGCTACTACGCCTCCGGCACGCACCGCGACGTGGGCGGCGTGCTCCCGAACACGGGCATGCAGCAGAGCAGCTTCCGCGCCAACATGAACGTATCGCCCTTCCAGGAGTTCACGTTCGGGATCCATACCGGCTTCTCGCGGCGCTCCATGGATCTGCCCTACGACGGGGACAGCCCCATCGGATTCGGGCTCAATGCCCTGGGCGGGGAGGGTGGGGTAAACGTCCACCCCGACACCGCCCTGATGCTCGACGTCGGGCTCGCCGCAAGTCGCTACACGGCCGGAATCCGGATGGACTGGGCGCCCTTCCGGAGCTGGCAGCACCAGCTGGTCCTGGGGCTCGACTTCTTCACGTCGGACAACACCGACTTCCAGCCCTTCGGCGTTCCCACCGCTCCCAACCGCCAGGGGAGCAAGTCCAACGCCCGTCGCATCTCCAACACCTACAATGCGGACTACCGGACCACGATCCTCGCCGACCTGACCCCCCGCGTGGGGTCGAGGACCTCCTTCGGAGTGCAGGGCTACACCCGCGACATCAACTGGAACTGGGCCTACGGGGAGGGCTGGCCCGCACCGGGCCTCGAGACCGTGGACGTGGCCGCGAACCAGACCGGGAACGAGAATCGCTACTACACCGAGCAGCTCGGGTTCTACGTGGAGGAGCAGCTGAGCCTCGAGGACTTCCTCTACCTGACCGTGTCAGGGCGGTTCGACGGGCATTCGGCCGCCGGCCGGGATGCGCGGTGGCAGTTCTATCCGAAGCTCGGGGTCTCCTACCTTCCCTCCGAACATGGCCTCCTTCCGGAGTCCCTCGGAACGGTTCGACTCCGGGCGGCGTTCGGCGAGGCCGGGCAGGCCCCGGAGGACTACTCGGCGCTCCGGACACTTCGGGGGATCGCGGTGGTGGCGAACGTGGCGAGCGGCATCATTCCAGGAAACGTCGGAGACGCGAATCTCGCTCCGGAGCGCAGCCGGGAGATCGAACTCGGCGCGGATGTGGGGCTCCTCGACGATCGGGTCTCCCTGGAAGCCACCTACTACACGCAGCGAACCGACAACGCAATCTTCCCGATCTACGCGATCCCGTCGCTGGGCTTCGTGGATCCGCAGGTGCGGAACGTGGGAGGCCTCAGGTCCAGCGGGTTCGAGCTGGCCAGCGAGGCGGTCCTCGCCCGCTCCCCCACCATGAACTGGAAGGTGCACGCCAACCTGGCGCTGCACGAGAGCGAAGTGCTCGAGTTCACGGACCCCACGGCGGTGCCCGAGCACATCTACGGAACGCAGTGGATCCGGCCAGGATTCCCGGTGGCTTCCTTCTTCGACGAGGACGAAAACCACATCGGGCCGGCCTACCCCACTCGAAGCGTCCAGCTTGGCACCGACCTCCGACTCCCCGGTGGTTTCGGGCTGCGTGCGCTCCTGGACCACCAGGGTGGGCACTACGTGGAGAGCAACACCCTCCGGGCCCTCGACATGGCCGCTCTGGCACCGGGTGAGTCCTTCGAGACCCCGCCCTCCGCCTATGTCTTCGAGGCGGATTTCTGGCGGCTCCGGGAAGTATCGGTGAGCTACGAGCTCCCGGGGCGCATCTACTCGGCCCTTCCGGTGCAGTCCATCGACCTCAGCATCGCGGGGCGCAACCTCTGGCGCTCCCAGAACTACCCCGGCATCGAGGTGGAAGGGAGTTTCGATCCGCTCATGCAGCGCGCCAACCAGACCTATTTCGGCGCACCCCTCTCCAGGCAGATCGTCGTGGGACTCAGCGCCCGCTTCGGCGCCCTCGACTGAATCACCGACCCCTTCGAGGAAGACGAAGAATGAGCAATCGACCTGACATGCACGGGCGTGAGAGCCGACGCCCCCGCCTCCTGGCCCTGCTGGCCGCCGGGATGGCCCTGCCGGTACTGGCGGGCTGCGACCTTGACGTCCTGAGCCCGGCCACCGTCGACGAGGATACGCTGGTCTCCGAGAATTCGATCGAGGCCCTGTGGAGCGGGACTCTCGGCCAGGTGTCCCACATCGCGAGCGGGCCTCCGGGGACCGGGGGGTTCTTCGCCTTCGGGGCCCTCCGCACCGATGAACTGGTCCATTCAGGGCTCCCCGCACAGTTTCCGCATCTGAGGCTGTTCAGTGACGGTGCCCCGCTCCCCGCCGATCTTCCGGCGGTGGAGGAACTCTGGGGACAGTCCATGATGACCCGGTACGTCGCCGAATTCGGCGTCACCCGGGCTGCGGAGATCTACGAGAACTTCAAGGACGACCCGCTGACTCGGGTACAGGACCAGGTGACCCGGGACAGGATCCGGATGCATGCCTGGGCCGGGATCGCCTTCCGTGTGCTGGGCGACAACCTCTGTCATGCCGTCTTTGATGGCGGGGCCGTCGAGCCCCACACGAGGTTCTACGAGCGAGGGCTCGAAATCCTCGACGAGGGAATCGCGTTCGCTGCAGAGACCCAGGCGGCGGACCTGGATGAACTGGGCGTGCGCGCCGCCTACGCAGCCCGGGCGCAGATCCGCATGATGATGGGCGACTGGAGCGGGGCCCTGGCCGATGCCGGGCAGGTGGAAACGAGCTTCAACGGGCTTGCCACCGGTCATACCACGGTGGAACCGGATCTCCGGCAGTACAACTGGTTCCGGTTCATCGACTTCCTGGACGAGCCCTTCGCCAATGCGAGCGGCGGGGGCGGACGCAACACCACCGCGTGGGGGACCCCCTTCCACGAATGGGGCTTCAACACGAGCCAGAACGTGGGGGTGGACCGGCGCGTGACCTTCACCCTCCACCGCACGAACGCCAACCCACACCGCGAGTTCGGTGGCGATGCCCGCCGACCCTGGGTGCGGCCGTCGAAGCAGCTGAGCACCACCGGGAACGCCACCTACCAGCTCGCGAACGGCCGGGAAATGCGCCTCATCGAGGCCGAGGGCCGGCTCCAGCAGGGAGACTGGAACGGTGCGGTGGAGAAGATCAACGAACTGCGCGCCTGGTGGAACTCCGTCGCCGGCGGCGCCTTCGAGCGGGACGGGCACCCCCTCGACATGGTCGAGGCCGAGAGCCTGGACGAAGCGTGGGAACTCCTCATGCGCGAGCGCGGCATCGAACTCTGGCTCACCGGTCGCCGCCTGCCGGACATGCGGCGGTGGCAGGAGAGCCCGGGCTGGGTGCCCACCACCGTGGTCCGGGAAGCCGTGGCCGGGGACCCGGCGCAGGACCCCGCCAGGAACGTGCTCGACATTGCCGGGGACTTCTGCATCCCGGTGGGTGCCACCGAGGTACGACTGAATCCGAATTTCTGAGTCCTGATCGAGACACCTGACGACCGGGGCGGGATGCCGCCCCGGTCGTCCACCCTCCGGAGGCCCCGTGAGACCCAGAGCACGTCCACTCAGGCGAGGGACCTCCTTCCCCGGACTGGCCCTCCTCCTGCCCGCCCTCCTCGCCGGGGGGCTCCTTCTCCCGGCCTGCAGCACTTCGTCCGGAGCACGCGGTGACCGCGACGTCATCACCGAGGAGGAAATTCGCCGCTCTTCCGCCACCGACGCCTACCGGCTGGTGAGTTCCCTTCGCCCGGCCTGGTTGCGGGAGCGGGGTGCCGTGACGCTCCGGACCACCGACTCCGGCGACGGACAGGCACTCGTCAATCCCCAGATCGTGGTCTACATCGACGGGACCCGGCTCGGGGACGTCTCCGAACTCGAGACCGTCGCCACGACGGGGCTGACCTCGATCCGCCGCCTCTCGGCCAGCGAGGCCACCCAGAGGTTCGGCACCGGGCATCCGAGGGGTGCGCTTCTTCTCAGCCGGACGCCCTGACCCCCGAGGCAGTTTAGGTTCCCGACTGGCGCCCGCAGCCGCGGACCTGCAGGTTGTTCCCGCCCCGCCTCCCCCCGGCGTCCCGCCTCGAGGCTGCATCGACCCGGCGCCCGCCCCACGCCGCCGCATCCCCAGGAAAACGATCCATGCCCGTCTTCTCTCCCGCTCCGTCCCTCCGAAGCGGTGCCGCGGCCCTGCGCACGCTCGCCGGGGGACTCCTCCTCGGCTTCGGCTTCGTGTCGGCGATGGACGCCGCCCCCACCGCGGAAGGTGCTGCCTGGGTGCTTCCCGTGGTCTCGACCGGCGCCGACGCGCCACGCGCCGGTATCCCCGGGGCGCCCGCCTCGGCCCTGGCTCCCGCCGACGACGCTGCGGCCACCCCCGGGGCCGCTGCAGACCCCGGCATCCGCTTCGCCCGCTGGCCCCACGTTTCCCACGGCCGCCTCGTCTTCGCGTACCACGGCGACCTCTGGATCGGGAACGCCGACGGCTCGGAGCTCCGCCGCCTGACCTCGCACGTCGGCACGGACCAGCGCCCGCGCTTCTCTCCCGACGGGACCCTGGTGGCCTTCACGAGCAACCGCGCCGGCACGAACCACGTGTGGGTGGTCCCCGTCGAGGGCGGGGACCCCCGGCAGCTCACCTTCCACCCGGCCGGCGACAACGTCCAGTACTGGACCCCCG
>REBP01000084.1 GCA_007692665.1 Gemmatimonadales bacterium
CCGGGCATGCAGGTACTCGGCGAAGGCCTCGGCAAGGCGGTCGGCCAGCGTCTGGGCGAGGATCGCCCGGTAGTCGTCATGGGCCGACCTGAAGCGCTCGGTGATCCGATCCAGCCCGTGCCCCGCCGTGACGGCAAAGGCCCCCACCCAGTCCTGGGGCCCCGACTCCCGGGGGGCCACGAAGTCGGCCAGCGCCATGTTGGGTCGGGGGTCCCCGCGCCCGCCCTTCCGAAACTGCTGCCGGAGGGTGTGGATGCGGGCAATGACCTCGCCGCCGGGTTCCTCCAGAAGCTCGATGTCGTCGCCCACCCGGCCGGCAGGGAAGAGCCCCACCACGCCCCGGGGCGCCAGCTCTCCGCCTGCCACCAGCTGGTCCAGCATCTCCTCGGCGTCGGCCAGGAGCCGGGATGCGGCCTCCCCCACCACCGCGTCGGACAGGATGTCCGGATGGCTTCCTGCCAGCTCCCAGGCCTGGAAGAACGGCGTCCAGTCGATGAAGGGCCGAAGGGTCTCCACCGTAACATCATCGAGGAGGTGGATCCCCGGGCGGCGGGGGCGGGGGGGCGTGTAGTCGGCGGCCTCGGGGCGGAAGGCATTGGCTCGGGCTTCCTCGATGGACAGGAGCGGCCGGCGCTCCCCCCGGTCGGCGTAGCGGGCCCGGACCTCGGCGTACTCGCTCCGCACGCCGGCGACGAAGCCGTCCCGTTCCCGGGGGTTCAGGAGCCGGCTCACCACGCCCACCGCCCGGGACGCGTCGTCCACGTGCACGATCGGGCCGGAGTAGGAGGCCTCGATCTTCACCGCCGTGTGCGTCCGCGAGGTGGTGGCGCCGCCGATCAGGAGGGGGACGCTGAAGCCCTCCCGCTCGAGTTCCTCGGCCACGTGGACCATCTCGTCGAGGGAGGGCGTGATGAGCCCCGACAGCCCGATCACGTCCACCTCGTGCTCCCGCGCCGCCGCCAGGATCCGGTCCGCCGGGACCATGACGCCCAGGTCCACCACGCGGTAGCCGTTACACTGGAGCACCACGCCCACGATGTTCTTCCCGATGTCGTGGACGTCGCCCTTCACGGTGGCCATGAGGACGGTGCCCTTGCCCGTGGATTCCTGGCCCGCGGATTCCTGGCCCGCGGCAAGCTCCGCCGCCCGGTCCGCCGCCGTCTCCCGCTCGATGTGGGGGACGAGGAGCGCCACCGACTTCTTCATGACCCGGGCGCTCTTCACGACCTGGGGGAGGAACATCTTCCCGGACCCGAACAGGTCACCCACCCGGTTCATCCCGTCCATGAGCGGCCCCTCGATGACCCGGATCGCCCGCTCCGAGAGCTGGCGCACGGCCTCGGTGTCCTCCTCCACGAAGGCGTCGATCCCGTGGACCAGGGCATGGGTCAGGCGGGCCCCGGGCTCGGCCTCGCGCCACGCCAGGTCCTCGTCCCGGCGGGCCTCCGCCCCCCGCATCCGGTCCGCCAGTTCGGTGAACCGCTCCGTGGCGTCTGCGCGCCGCTGGAACAGCAGGTCCTCGCAGGCTTCCCGAACCTCGGGCTCGAGGTCGTCCAGCACCGGGAGGGCGCCCGCGTTCACGATCCCCATGTCGAGGCCGGCCTGCACGGCGTGAAACAGGAAGACCGCGTGGAGCGCCTCGCGCAGTTCGGGGCTCCCCCGGAAGGCGAACGAGAGGTTCGAGATCCCCCCCGAGGTCAGGGCGTGGGGGCATCGCTCCCGGATCTCCCGCACCGCGTCGAGGAACGCCACCCCGTACCCGTCGTGTTCCGGAATCCCGGTGCCTACCGCGAAGACGTTCGGATCGAAGATGATGTCGCCGGCGGGGAAGCCCACCTCCTCGGTGAGGATCCGGTACGCCCGCTCGCAGATCGCCACCTTCCGCTCCGCCGTGTCGGCCTGCCCCTCCTCGTCGAAGGCCATGACCACCACCGCCGCGCCGTACCGCCGAACCAGCTCCGCCTTCCGCCGGAACTCCGCCTCGCCGTCCTTGAGCGAGATGGAGTTCACGACCCCCTTCCCCTGCAGGCAGCGAAGCCCCGCCTCGAGCACCTCCCACCGCGAGGAGTCCACCATGACCGGGATCCGCGCAATGTCCGGCTCCGCGGCCACCAGGCGGAGGAACCGGATCATGGCGGCTTCCGAGTCCAGAAGCCCCTCGTCCATGTTCACGTCCAGGATCTGCGCGCCGCCCTCCACCTGCTCCCGTGCCACCTCGAGGGCGGTCTCGTAGTCCTCCTCCTCGATGAGGCGCCGGAACCGCCGGGAGCCGGTGACGTTGGTCCGCTCGCCCACGTTCACGAAGAGCAGTTCCGGCCCGATGTTCAGCGGTTCGAGCCCTGAGAGGCGGCAGCGGACCGGCCGCTCGTTGGGCGTGCGCGGTGCGACCCCCGCCACGGCTTCGGCCATTTGCCGAATGTGCTCCGGCGTGGTCCCGCAGCACCCTCCCACCACGTTCACCCACCCCCGGGTGGCGTACTCCCGGATGTGCCCGGCCATCTCTTCCGGGCCCAGGTCGTAGCCTCCGAACTCGTTGGGAAGTCCGGCATTGGGGTGGCATGACGTGAGGCGGGGTGTGAGGCTGGACAGCTCCTCCACCCAGGGGCGCAGCTGCGTCGGCCCCAGCGCGCAGTTCAGCCCGATGGAAAAGGGGCGGGCATGGGCCACCGCGTTCACGAAACCCTCGAGGTTCTGCCCCGAGAGCGTGCGGCCGGAGGCGTCGGTGAGCGTGCCGGAGATCATGACCGGGCGATCCTGGCCCACCGCGTCGAAGACCTCCCGCAGCGCGAAGAGCGCCGCCTTGGCGTTCAGCGTGTCGAAGATCGTCTCGACCATGAAGAGGTCCACGCCGCCCTCCAGCAGCCCGTGCACCTGCTCGGCGTAGGCGACCCGCAGCGTCTCGAAGTCCACGTTCCGGAACCCCGGGTCCTCCACCCTGGGCGAGAGGGAGGCGGTGCGGTTCGTCGGCCCGAGGACTCCGCAGACGAAGCGGGGGCGCGACGGGTCCGCGGCTTCCACGGCCGATGCGGCCCGGCGGGCCACCTGCGCCGAAACCCGGTTCATCTCCCTCACCACGTGCGCCAACCCGTAGTCCGACTGGGCGATGGAGGTGGACGAGAAGGTGTTGGTCTCGACGATGTCGGCCCCGGCCTCCAGGTAGGCCCGGTGGATCTCCTCCACCACGTCCGGGCGGGTCAGCGACAGGAAGTCGTGGTTGCCCTTCAGGGGAAGCGGATGGTCGCGGAACCGCTCCCCGCGGTAGTCTTCCTCGGTGAGCTCCCGGCGCTGGAACATGGTGCCCATGGCACCGTCCAGGACGAGGATGCGCTCGGCCGCGGCGGCCTCCAGGAGGGCGGTGCGGTCCTCGTGCCCGACGGATGGGGGTTCGACGGCTTCGGGTACGACGGTTTCAATGGGTCTGGTGGACATGGAATCGTGCCTCCTCCTCGGGAGGCCGGCGTCCCCGGCGCAGCAGGCCCCTTGCCGGGGCGGGTGGGCGGCAGCGCGCGAGGGACACAAAAAAATCCCCGCACGAGAAGCACGCCGGGGGTTGGCCTTTTAGCGGTTCGGTTTCCCGGGTCGCAATACGCCGCAAATCACCCCGAGCTCGCAAGCTCGAACTCTCAACATATCATGGAGGCAGGGTTTGCGGCCAGTCCCCCCGCCAGAGCGGCGCATCGACACTCTCGGTGCTGGACGGGACTTCTGCGACACTGCACCGGGATCACCAGGCCTCCACCACCACCCGGTGCGCCGCGCTTCGGCCCATGACGTCCGGGCGGCTCGCCTCGTGGGCCCGGGTGCCCGGCACGATGTAGTCCCCGGGAAGGGTGGCCCGGGCGACCCAGGAACCGCGGTAGGTGCCCGGAGGAAGGGCGGGGGCCCACGCGGTGACCTGGTCCCGGCCGTGGCGGAGTTCCCGGTACCAGCGAAGGCCGTCGACCGCCATCAGGAACCCGGACCCGCCGGCAAGGCCCCAGCCTCCATCGAGCATGATCTCGGCCGCGGAGACCCCCGGGGCCCCACCGGCACCCTCGTCGCCGGAGGTTCCCTGCACGGGCTCGAAGCCCGCCGGAAACGGGTCTTCCAGCCGGACGTCCAGCCGGCGCTCCGGCAGGAGAAGCTCGTGGACGACCCGGACCCGGGCGCCGGCCCGGACTCGCCAGGTTCCGTCGTCATCGCGGCGCACGTCGTCCGCATTGTCCACCCCCTCGTAGCTTCGCCGGACGACGAACCCACGGACCGTGGCGGGCTGAAAGGGGTCGGCCGCGGTCCACGAAAGAAGCACTCGGGCGGAAACCGCCCCGCCCCCAGCCCCGCCTGTGGCATCACTTCCGGGTGGGTTCGCCTGCCTTTCCCCCGCGGTGAGGGAAAGGGGAAGGGACAGGTGGGCGCCTCCTCCCTGGACGGCGCCTGCGGATGCCCCGGCCTGGGCTTCAAGGAGTCCCGCCATGGAGACCGTTCGGGCCTGGGGTGGCTCTCCGCTCCGGATCCGGAGGGGCGTCTCCCCCCCCGGACCGGACGGCGGCACCCCCGCCAGGGCCAGGGCCACGCCGGTGTCCACCGAGCCCCCGGCATGCACCTGCGCCCACGCCTCGAGGGCAGGAAGGGCTCGCCCCACCACGTCAGGTCCCCAGGGGGCCCCGGAGCTTCCCCCTTCCGACGGCCCCCCTTCGGCCCGGTGGTCCGGCGCCGCCACCGAGGCCACGAGCCCCGGCAGAAGGGGATGGTGGGGTGCGACGTCGACCAGGGCGAGCAGCACCTCGGCATCCTCCGACGGGCTCGAGGCGCTGAACTGAACGGGCCCCTCGGCGCCTGGAGTCGCGGCGCCCGGAAGGGAGACGCCGCGCCGGAACGTGACGCCGCCGGGGGAGATCATCGCCCGGTTTTCGAGCGCCGCGAGGAAGCGTCGGTGGGCACCTGCCGGAAGCTCGTTTTCGTCGCCTTCCGCCTCCGCCCGTGCCACCATGGCCGCGATCCGTGCCAGCCAGAGGGGTCGCATGGCCTCGGTGTCGAGGTCGGCCACCGCGCGACGCGCATGGGGCGGAAGGGTGGAGAGCCCGACGCCGCTCCTGTGCAGCGTCCAGAGGATCGCCAGGTCGAGTTCACCGGGGTCGGCAGCGTTGGCCGCAGCCGCGGTTTCCGCGGAGGGACGGGACAGTCTTCCGAGAAGGTTTCGGAGGAGGAAGGGGTCAAGGGGAGCCGGCGCCGCGGAAAACGCCATCTCCGCGGTGGCGGGGAGGAGACCTGCCTGCCGTGCTTCTTCCAGGGCCTGTGAGGCCTCGAGCACCGCGTGGGAGGACCATGCCCCCAGGGCCCGGGCGGCCGGCGACAGTCCGGTGACCACCCAGGTCGCCTGCCCGTCGTCCGTCGGGAGCGGTGGGCTGGCGTCCGGCCGGACCCGCCGCAGAGCCTGGCCAAGGGCGGCCATGTCCTCTTCGACGGTCCGTCGAAGGGTGGCCAGCGCTACCGAGTCCAGCGAGGCGCCGAGGGTCGGGTCCCGTTCCATGGCCCGGGCCATGGCCGCCGCCCCCCGAACCCGGGCGATGCGGAGACCGGCCCAGGGGAGGGTCGTCTCCGAAAGGGCGAGGAGTTCGTCGGCGAGAGCTCCGATGAGCGACGGAGCCACCACCACCTCCAGTCCGCCCCATCCGGGGCTCACCGCCCCAGCCGGTTCCAGAATCACCGTGCTGGCCACGCCGGGCTCCAGGAGGGCGCGAAAGGCCATGCGTTCCGGGGCGGCGGGGATTTCCACCGCAACCCGCATCCCCACGGCGTCGGAGCCCGCATCCGAAACCGCCCGTGCCTGGATCCCCGCAGTCCCGGGCGCGGATGCCCGGGCGGGGAACCTGACTTCCCGGCGGGCGCCGGCGGGCAGGTGAAAGCGGAAGCCCCGGGGCCCCTCCAGGGTGAGACCGGCGGCGCGAAGGGCCACCTGCACCTCCCGGTCCGCCTCGCCTCCGTTCTCCACCAGCAGGGAAATCTCGCCTCGGTCCCCTGCCCGCAGGAACCGGGGCGGTGCGGCCCGGACAACCAGGTCGCGTCCCGCAACCACCAGCCCCTCTCCGGAACCCACCGATGGACCCTCGGCCTCACCGGAGCGGGCCACGGCCAGGATGCGGTAGCGGGTCAGGGTGTCCGGAAGGCGGAAGGTCGTCCGGGCCACCCCGTCCTCGCCGGTGACGACCCCTGGCGTCATGCCGGGCAGCGGCGTGAAATCCTGACGAAGGTATCCCGCGTCCGGCGCGTCCTCGGGTGGAAGGACCAGGGCCTCGAAGTCGCCGAGGTGGGTGGCCGAGACCCGGAGTTCGTCCAGCGGGGCGGGCACGTCGATGGGGGGTGGAAGGTCATCGGGCGTCCCTCCGCGCAGGAGCAGCCTGGACGCTCCCTCCGCAGCGGGCGCCTGGGGCGGCACCTGCTGCTGGATCAGCAGGGTCCCGAGGTCCACCCCCTCATCGGACTGCCGGGGAAGGATGCGGTCCAGGGCGACGTCGCCACCCGGGTAGAGGAACCGGACCCGGAGCTCCCCCGGCGGAAGGTTCACGAGGCGAATCTCGCCGTGGGGGTCCGGCCAGAGGGGTCGAACCACCCCGTCGGTTCCCGTGACTTCCAGGAATCCGGCGGCGACGTTGCCCGTGAAGGCGTCCAGCAGGCGACCCTGCAGCTCGCTCTCGCCGGGAGGACGGCGCTGTCGCAGGGTGTGGAGCGAGAGCCCGCCCCGGGAGCGGACGCCTTCGGCGGCCCGGTAGAGGGCGTCCCATGGATCGATGCCGGCCCGGCTGAAGGCCGAAGCGCCGGAGCCGGCGGCAAAGAAGGTCGCCTCGTCCACCAGCCAGATCGTGACCTCGGCCCCGGGCACCGGCTCGCCGTCCTTTCCGTTGACCGTGACGGCCACCGGCACCATGGCCCCCGGCTCCACGCGCTCCCCGGGCGCTTCCACGGCCACGGCCAGGCGCCGGGTGTCGAGGCCCACCCTGAGGCTGGCCATGCCCCACGCACTCCGGTCCGACCCGGGGGACTCGAGAAGAACTTCCACCCTCCGATGCCCCGGCGCTCCCTCGACCGGAAACCGGATGAGCTGTTCGGTCTGCCCCGGGTCCATGTCCACCGGCAGGAGCCGGCGAATCCCGCCATGGTCGAGGGCCGCAATCCCGCGGCCTCCGGCAAAGGGTGCCCGGATGCGGACGCTGAGGGTGTCTCCGGGCAGAGGGGGGTCCTCCGGCGCCGAGACTCCCTCGAACTCCACCACGAGGGACTCGGTGGAGACCCCCAGGAAGCCGGCTCCGGAAAATCCGCTGCCCGGGGGCCCTCCTGGCCCCACGCCCGCACCCCGAGCCAGGACGGAGACGCTGGCCTCGGTTCGGGTCGTCCGGCCCCGGTCATCCGTCACCTCCACGGAGGCAAGCCATTCCCCCGCCTCCGGAAGCGCCGCCCGGCAGCGGTACCCTTCTGTCCCGGGTCCGTGAGGGCTCCCCTCGGGCGTGGGTACGCTGGAGGGTCTGCAGTTCACCGGGGAGGCACGTTCCACCACCCAGCGCGGGAAGTAGCGCTCCGAGTCCGGATCCAGGGCCAGGCGCTCCATCCGGACATCGGGGCGCGAGCGCCGGTCGGCCGGCACGATGGCCCCTTCCGCATCCAGTACCACCACCTCCACATCCACCGAATCCCCTTCCACCAGCCGGTCGGAGGCTGCCGACTCGAGCGGAAGCACGCGGATTCCGGGGAGCGCCGCGCCGGGCAGGAGGATCGCCGAGGCGGAGGCAGAACCGGCCTGGCGGTTCAGGTCCTGAACGGTGACCGAGGCCACCAGGGAGACGGGGAAGGGGTCCCTCACCGCCGACGGCGTGATCTCGAGGCGGTGACGTCCCTCGGAGTCGGTCCGCGCCTCGTGCACCACGGGGTCCGCGGAACCTCGGCCCGAAACCGCGGCAAGGGGGGAGCGCGGGCTCCGGGCAAAGCGCCACGGGGTCCCGGCAGCGGATGAGGTCATGGTTCCTGCATCCGCCGGCAGGACCGGGTTCAGCCATCCCGGCGGCACGTAGGAGCCCTGCCGCGCCGAGAGGCTCCAGCGGAGTTCGGAGCCCGGGAGCCCGGGGCCGCTGAAATAGCGGGCCTCGGCCTCGACCTGGAAGGGTTCGTCCTGAACGAGCACCCTGGGCGGAAGCGACACCGATACCGCGTAGTCCGGGCGTCGGAAGTCCGCGGTCCGAAAGTTCAGGTCGTGGGTCCAGCCGGGGCCGGACAGGGAATCGCCCGAGGCCTGAAGCCCCAGGGCGGAGAGCCGCACCTGTCCGTAGCCCGGGTTCAGATCGTCCGGGAGGTCCACCAGGGCGTGAAAGCCCCCGGAGGGCGAGACTTCCATCTCTCCGGAGAGCGCGGTCCGCTGGCCGCCACCCCCGGCGGTCGGCACGAGGACCTCGTAGCGCACGCCCCGTATCGCCTCCGGCGCCCTCACGTCCCGTACCTCCCCCGGCACCACGTCCTGGACCCACCCCTGGACGGCCAGGGGCTCGCCGGGCCGGTAGAGTGGACGGTCGACCGTGGCCGCCCACACGGATCCCGGCGCGCCTTCCATTCCCAGCCACCGGGGAAAGACGCGTCCGAGGGGGGCGGAAGGCACCAGGGTGATGCGCCCGCCTCGCTCGGCCATCAGGACGCTGGATGCCTGCGCCTCCGCGGAGGGGAGGGGGATGGATGCGAAGCCCCCGGCATCGGTGGAGGCCTCGACCCCCGCCTGCGGAAGGACGAGACGCACGTCTTCGGCAGGGGTGCCGTCCAGGGCACGGGCGTGGACGACCAGGCGCTCCGCATCGCTCACGAAGTGGAGCTGCACCGAGGGGGCCTGCACCCAGGCCCCGGCCTCGACCACCGGGGGGCCACGGCTGCCACCACCCCCCCCGACGGGGTCCTGGAACCCGGCTACCACCACCACAAGCTGACCCCCTGCCTCCTCGAGCACCCGGTCCAGGGGAACCTGCAGGAAGGAGAACCCGTCGCCCCCGTCGTCGGGCACCAGTTCCAGGCGGTCGATCTCACGGAGCCCTTCCACCCGGGCGTCCACGCCGGAACGAAACCGGGGACCCCGCGAGAACCACTCGTCCCACCGCTCCGGGTCGGCGGCCAGGATCCTCACCTCCACGAGGTCCAGCGATCGCGCCGTCAGTTCCAGCTCCTGCCTGCCCGACGGATCCAGGCTCGCGAAGGGAGCGCCCCGGATGGAGAGCAGAGGCGTGGCTCGCCCGAAGTGGAGCGTCATTTCGACCGGCCCTCCCAGCCCCGCCCCGAACACGTCCAGCAGCGCCCCGTCCACGCTGACCTGGTACGAGGTCCAGGGCTGAAAGGGCCCGTAGAGCCGGAGTTCGCCGCGGCCCCCGGCCCGGAACCGGAGACCGGGGACCGCGGGCGTTACCCGGATCCGCTCCTCGATGGGCTGCGAGGCGTCCACCGGGTTCGTGAAGACGAGGGTGGGCGCTCGCCCGGGGGGGCAGGGCGCATCGACCGAGGCGCAGGGGGCGTCGCTGAGGCGAAAGGCATCGGCGGTACGGAAGGTGAGCTCCTGGGGTCGCCCGGTCGCCAGAGGTCCCTCGGTGGAGGTGAATTCCGGGGCCACCTCGAGACGGATCCACGAGCCCGGCGGCAGGGGGCTCGCCGGCGAGAGCGCGGCCGCCCCGACATATCGGCCGGAGAGGACGGCGTCCCGGTATCCCTCGGAAGCGTCGTCCAGGGGGCGGGCCACTGCGCGGACGACCTGCGTGGTGTCGCGGGCGGCCGGGGCGGCGTCAGGCGCGCGGCCGAGAACCCGGAACGAGCTGTGGGCGGCCAGCACCGCCGGGTCCACGGCCTGGTCGAACCCGAGCACCAGCAGGGGGGTGGTGGGGAGGATCGATCCCTGGCCGCTCCCCCCCAGCGCCAGGGGCCCGCGCACCCGGATGTGAACCTCGTGGGGGAGGGGCACGCTCAGCCCCTCCCTCCCCGAGCCTCCGAAGTCCGGATCCACGCGCAGGCGGTACGCCTGGCCCCCGAGGAGACGCCCGTCCCGGGGGAGAAACCGGGCGGTCGTGGCATCGAGCCAGTGCCAGCTTCCCTCCACCGCCGGCTCCCAGCGGAAGGGGACCGAGGTGGCCTCCCCCGCGGCACCCAGCGGGACCACGGGGTGCGAGAAGATGACGGTGACGTCGGGGACGACCTCGGCGTCGCCCGACGGGAAGACGCCCAGGACACGGGCGGGCTCGGCGGGGGGCGCGGCCCGTCCCGTGCCGGGGGCCGCGCCATGTGCCGGGCCGGTTGCCGTTCCCCGCCCGACGGGTTCGACCGGGTTCTCCTCCCCGCCGGACGGGCCCGGTCGGGGAAGGTCGGGGAGGGATGCCAGGATGGCCTCCACTTCCCGGGCGGAGAGGGGGGTCGCCGCGGGAAGCGCCGTTGCCGCGGCGGGCAGACCGGGCGCCCCCGGGGTCATGGGTGCGTCCGCGACGGCCAGGCGGACGAGCGGGGGAGGCGGAGCGGCTCCCTCGGCGACAGCCACCGGCGGGGAGACCTGCACCCGCACAGGTCGAAGGGGTGGGATGGCCCATGCGGAAGCCGAAGCGGTTGTCACCGTGTCGGGCTCCACGGTCGCCGGCAACACCCCGTGCCCCGGCGACACCCCGTGCCCCGGCGACACCCTGGGTGCCGGGCTCATGTCCTCCCCTCGCTCCGCCGCAGTCCCCGCAGCCACGAAGCTGCCCAGCCCCACGACGACGAGGGCCAGGACCAGGCGGCCGGGGCGGGGCAGAGGGAGCGCACGAAAGCCTGCGGGCACGGGGACCTCCGTCAAGTTGCGAGTGAGGCGTGGGCCGGGACTCGCTCACCCTCCGGGAGTCAGGTTATCCCCCCGGAGGCGGTGGGGGAAGGCGAACCTGGACATCGCGCAGCTTCTCCTGGATCCGCCTTGCGTTGTCCGGGCCCATCCTCAGGAGGGCTTTCGCGGCGCCTCGGCGGCTCTCGAGTTCCGGATCGGCAAACATCCAGACGCCCTCAACCTCCACGACCTCGGGCGGATCCGTCGGAACCCGGACCGCGAGGAGGTTGTCGATGGCCAGTTCGAGGGCGTCGTCGAAGGTCCCCGGGAGTCCGCGCTCCGCCCATGCTTCGTCGATGAGAGGTCGCAGCTGTCGAAAAAGACGGACCGACCCGTCGGTATCGAGGGACTGGATCACTGCGGCGTGCAGATCGTAGCGGGCGTAGCTGGCCTCGGCGATCACGGTTCGGCCCCCGCTCTCCCGGACCGAAAAGGGCGATTCGGGCCTCAGGAAGGGCACGTGCTCGGCCGGGTGAAAGCCTCCGGCCAGGTCCACGACCGTCCCCACGAAACGCTGGATGAGGGCGTCGGTGGCCAACCACGCGGCCAGCCTGGGGTGGGCCGAGAGGCCCGACACGAGTCGGCGAATGAACTCGTCGCTCGTCTCGAGCTCGGGCAAGTCCAGCGGAGGCGGGTCCCCGGAGGGCGGGGGGGGCTCGGCTTCCGGCTCGGCGTCGGTGGTGGCGAAATCCGAGGGCGACCAGTCCGTGGGCCTGTCGACGTCGGACCGAAGCCAGAACCAGGCCGCCCCGCCGACGAGGAGGAGCATGACGATGGCGAGGACGATGGGAACGACGGGAGGTTCGGAGGTGTTCCGGCGGCTATAGGCTGCCAAGTGGTGCTCCCTTGCAGGGTGGTGAGGAAAGTCGGGGGGGCGTGGGTCGGGCGTTGACTCGAGGGGCCCGGAGGAACTTCAGGGCTTCAGCGGATGGAATCGCCACCGGGGGGTGAATTCCCGGGGGGGAGCTTCACCTCGCACCGAGGCCCGGACCATCTCGATGGGCATGCGTCCGCTCTTCAGGATGTGGTCGTGGAACTGTCGGTTGGTCATGCGTCCGCTCTCCACCATCTCCCGGTGAAGCTCCCGGATCTGGAGCCCCCCGAGGAGGTATCCGGCCTGGTAGAGGGGAGAGTACTGCCCGGTGAACGACCGCCGGACCTCGGCTTCCGAGGCGGCACGCTCGAAGCCCACCCGCGAGACCAGGAGTTCCACCGCCTCCTCCGGGGTCATCTCCTCCAGGTGGAACGCGAGGGAGAAGAGGATCCGGGCCGCCCTGTGGTTCCGCCACACGAGCATCCCGATCCGGTCCTCCGGGCTCCGGGCGAAGTCCAGGTCCCAGAGCAGGAGTTCCCAGTAGAGCGCCCACCCCTCGCCCCAGAAGGGGGTGGAGAAGAGGCTTCGGTGCGTGCTGTAGCGGGAGGTCATGAAGCCCTGGAGGTGATGCCCGGGAATCAGTTCGTGATGCACCACCGCCCGGGAGAAATGCTCGTTGTTGGAGCGCAGGCTCATGAGCTTCTCCTCGTGGGACATGGCATCGGTGGGGAAGGCCACCTGCACCACTTCGCCGCCCAGGAAGAAGGGGGCGATCCGCTGACGCGCCGGAGAAAGCATCTCCATGCGCCAGACTTCCCGGGCGAGTTCGGGCACCGTCACCAGGTCCCGCTCCGCGAGAAATTCCTCCGCCTCACGGGCCAGCTCGGTCACCAGGTGGATCTGGTCTCCCGGCTCGACGTGAAGGGACTTCACATGCTCGAGGGCGGCGTGCCAGTCGTCGCCGTACCCCATGTCCTGCGCGGCCTCCCGGAGTCGCGCCTCGCCCCAGGCCAGTTCGGCCTCGGCGATCTCGAGGAGCTCCTCGGGGGTGTAGGCGATCATCTCGTTTCGAAGGTCCAGGAGGAGCGCCTCCCGTCCCATCGGATCGCCCACGGTGGGTTCAGGCTGTCCCGGGCGGAAGCCGGCCCCGTCCTGGCGAAGCAGCGTGACCAGTTCGCCCGCCACCGTCCCGAAATGCTCCCACGGGGCGCGAACCCACCAGGAGAACTGGGGGTCGTAGCCGTCGAAGTGGTCGAACCACTGGGTCCCCGCCGCGCGCAGCTCCCCGATCCTGGAGACCGCGCGGAGCGCCACCACCGGGGTGACCTCCACGGTCCCGCCTCCCTCCGCCGTCACGCGCCGGTCATCCCGAAGGGCTGCGCGGATCCGGTCCCTTGCCGCTTCCATCGCCAGGGTCACCTGGTGAATCGTCTCCGCCGCCTCCCGCGGGTCCACCGGGAGGAGGTCCCGCCGGGCTTCGTGCAGCGCCACCAGCCGGTCCTGGAAGGGGAGGAGGACTTCCATCTGCGCCTCCTGGTCCGCCTCCACCTGCAGACGCCCTTCCTCGTAGCGGACCCGGTCCCGGAGCAGGACCCAGTCGATCCGACCCTCCACGTTCAGCGCATCGTGGTCCATGGCGTCCAGCAGGGCGCCCCACTCCTCGAGGAAGGTGCCCATGCGGGCCCGGCGGGTGGGAGACGGAAGGGAGTACCGCCGCATCAGCACGCCCCGGTCCTGCGAGAACCTTTCCACCACGCGCACGAGGTCGCTCCGCTCCGGATCGTCGAACGCCGCCGCCGCGGACCCCACCGCCACGGCCCCCGCTGCCACGGACTCCGTCGCGCCCGCTCCCGCGGCGCCCTGTGCGGACTGGGCGGCGACCGGCGCCGTGGCCAGGGCCAGGGAACCGACGAATCCGAGCACCAGGATGAAGGCGGAGAAGGGAGCGAGCCGGAAAGGCGTGCAACGGAGCACAGGATCCGCTTGGATCACGGCGGGACCTCGGGCGTTCGGGGGAGGGCAGTGCAGCGTGGAGTGCATCGTGAGACTGTCGGCTGCGCGCGGAAACGTCAACGTCTCCCGCCCGTCGGCCCCGGCTGTTGCGGCCTGCCGGAAAGCCGTACGTTCCTGCCGGGTCGGAGGCTCGACCCCCGCGGTTTCATGTGAAACGCTCCCGATGCACCATTTCCCGGAGATCCCCCTGGCCATGCCCCGCGCACTTGCCGCAGCTGCTCCCGTGCTCGCAACGTTTCTTGTCCTCCTCGCCGGATGCGGTGGCGATGCCCCGGACTCGCCTCAGACCTCGGATCCGGACACCCTCGAACGGCCGGAGACAAGCGCCCAGGACGCATGGTGGGCCAGGCTCTCGGAGCCCTGCGGGGATGCGTATCCCGGGCGCCTCGGCCACGCGCCTCCCGGCGACCAGATGCTTCAGGGCGAGGAACTTCTCGTCGTCCATTTCGACGTCTGCGACGAGGACGAGATCCGTCTCCCGTTTCACATCGAGAACCTCGACGGAAGCTGGGATCGCTCCCGGACCTGGATCTTCCGACGCACCGACGACGGCCGCATCGAGCTTCGTCACGACCACCGGCAGCCCGACGGTGCCGAGGACGAGCAGACCTGGTACGGGGCCTGGACCGTGAACGAGGGCACCCCGTCCGAGCAGCGGTTCCTCATCGAGGACCGGACCTACCCCGACGGTCAGGTCCGGGGATGGCGGGTCATCATCGAGCCGGGGGTCGGATATACCTACGGCACGATCCGGGGCGACGACTGGAGCTGGAGAGTTGATTTCGACCTCTCCATCCCCATGGACGAGCCTCCCCCCCCGGCGTGGGGTTACGAGGGCGGCGGAGGTCCCCCGCGCTGAGGCACGAACCGGGAGCCGGGTTCCTGCCCGTGGAGCCGGAGCCATGCCTCCAGTTCGGCGAAAACCAGCTCCCGGTCCACGTCGTTGAGGATCTCGTGGCGGTGCTCGGGGAAGCATCGCCCGGTCACCGTTCCGGCCGGCGCGGTCCGAACGAATTCGGCGCTTCCGTTCGGGCCCACGAAGCTGTCATCGCCGGCCCACATGACCAGGGTGGGCACCCGCCAGGCGGGGGCCGCGCGGATCACCCTCGGACCGCTCTCCACGAGAAAGGCGGCGAGCCGGGGCGAGATCCGATCGTGTACGAGGGGATCGGCGCGGTAGGCCGCCACCACCTCGGGGTCGCGTGAGATCCCGCGGGGATCCAGGCCGTTTCCGAGCGTGATATCGGGGAGGAGCTGCCGCGCCCACCGGACCAGGATCTTCTTCGCCGGAGACAGCCCCGGGTCCAGGGCAGGGGAGGAGAGGACCAGGAGGTCCACGGGCCGGCGCGCCTCGGCGACGAATCGACCCGCTACGACGCCCCCCAGGCTGTGACCGAGGAGGAGAAGCGGACCGGGTGCCAGACTCCGGACATGGTCCACCACGACGGTCAGGTCCTCCAGCAGGTCGTCGTCGCGCCTCAGCCGACCGCGGGACCCGTCCGACAGACCGTGCCCCCGCTGATCATGGCAGAAGACTCGCCACCCGGTCGTGCCCAGGCGGGCGGCAACCTCGTCGTAGCGTCCCCCGTGCTCGCCCACGCCGTGCACGATGAGGACCGTCCCCCGGCCCGCGCCGACCACCGCCCCATGCCAGCGCCGGAGTGTCAGCCGTGTCCCGTCGAAAGCCGCGACGTCGAGGAACTCCACGGAACCAGCCGGCCCGGTCACAGGCCTGACGGACCCGGGCTCGCTCCCTCCGGCTCCGCCGCCTCCGGGTCCGCCGCCTCCGGGTTGGTGTCCTCCGTGACCGGACCGGTCGCGGGGGTCGCTTCGAAGGCCGGGGAGACGGGGAGCAGCACCGTGAAGGTGGATCCACGGCCTTCCTCGCTCTGGACGAGAATCGTTCCCCCGGCCTGCCGCACCGTTCCGAACGCCGAGGCGAGCCCCAGGCCCGTGCCCCTGTCCATGGACTTGGTCGTGAAGAACGGCTCGAACACGCGGCTTCGGACGTGGGGCGGCATGCCCGAGCCCGTGTCGGTCACCCGAACCGCGAGGAGCATGGCATCCTCGACCGGCCGATCGGTGCCGGTCCAGTTGCCGAGGTACTCCCGCGCGGGGATCTCTTCCACCGTCACCCGGATCGATCCCTCCTTCTCGATGGCGTCGCGAGCGTTCAGGCCGAGGTTGAGCAGCACCTGCTGGAGCCTGGCGGGATTGGTGCGCAGGGCCGGAAGACTCTCGGGAACCGAGGTCTCCAGCGCGATCCGGGACGGGAGAGACCGGCGCAGGAGCCCAAGGGTCTCCTCGAGGAGGGGGACCGGATCCGTCTCCCGGGTCGGGGCCACGTCCCCACTCGAGAAGAGGACGAGGTGCCGGGTCAGTTCTCCTGCCCGTGCCGAGGCCCTGGAGATCTCCTCGGCGTCGAGCCGCAGGGGATGGTCCGAGGGGAGCCCTTCCAGAATGAGTTCGGCACTGCTCCGGATGACCGTGAGGAGGTTGTTGAAGTCGTGGGCCACGCCGCCGGCAAGGCGTCCCACCGCCTCGAGCCTCTGGGCTTCCTCGAGTCGCGCCCGGTGCTGCTCCAGGGATTCCTCCATCCGCTTCCGGTCGGAGATGTCCCGGAGGGCCATCTGGAGTTCCCAGGACCCCGAGGGAGAGGCGTCGGCTTCGATGGCCCGACCCGTGGCCTCCATCCAGCGGATCTCGGACGTCGTGCTGTGTTCAAGCCGAAACTGGGCCGGGAAGGCCACCGACCCGGGGGTCCCGGCCCGGGTCACCAGGTCCGCTACCACCTCCCGGTCCTCGCGGATCACGTGGGTGGTGAGGGGGCTGCCCTCCATCTCCCCGGCGGTCAGCCCGAGGAGCGTGCTCACGGCGGGAGAGGCGTACAGCACGTACCCGGAGCGGTCGAGCCGGGTGATCAGGTCCGCGGAATGCTCCGCCAGCAGCCGGTAGCGGAACTCGCTGGCGCCGAGTTCCCGAAGTGCATCATCCCGTTCGAGCCTCGCCGCCTGCATTTCGAGCGTGGCATGGATCGTCTGGGGGAGCCGCCGGATGTGATTCGGCTGCTTGATCACGTAGTCGCTGGCCCCCGCCTTGAGAGCCTGCACGGCGATCTCCTCCGACCCCGTGCCGGTCACCAGGATCACCGGGACCCTGGGGTAGGTGTGGTGAATCCGCCGGACCACCTCGAGTCCGGTCATCCCCAGGATGTTGAAATCGCTCAGGACCAGGTCAAAGCGTGCCCCCGATTCGAGAACCGCCTCCAGCTCTTCCCGGGTGGCGGCCTCGGTCAGTTCGAAGCCCTCCGCTTCGCGTTCGAGGGCATCGCGAACCAGGGCACGATCGAAAGGCGAGTCGTCGACGTAGAGGATGCGGATCATCGGCCCACCGCCGAATCGGTGGCCAGCCTCTTCGCGCCGTCCCTTCTCCCGACCCCGGGTCGGGGATCCGGAAGACGAAGCACGAAGGCGCACCCGGGGGAGCCGTCGCCGGGATCCTCGATGGAGACCGTTCCGCCGATCCGCTCCATCGATCGGCGCACGATGGAGAGCCCCAGACCCGAACCTTCCACGCCGCTGGAGCTGGAGAGGCGCTCGAAGAGCCCGAAGATCCGCTCCCGCTCCGGGGGCGGAATCCCCAGGCCGTTGTCCTCCACCCGGATGATCGACGACCTCCCCTCCCGGCTCCCCGTGACACGAATGCGGGGGACCCGCTCGGGGTGCCTGAACTTGAGGGCGTTATGCATGAGGTTCTGGAGAATCCGTTCCAGCAGGGTCGCGTCGGCGCAGGCCGAGGGAAGGTCCGGGGAAATGTGGATCGTTCCCCCCCGATCCGAAAGCTCCGGGGCAAATCTGGCTTCGAGCCCCCGGGCGATTTCGCGGACGTCCACCTGCTCGATGCGAAGCGATGCATCTTCCAGCCGCCCGAACTCGAGGAGGCCGTCGATGAGGCGGTCCATCTGGTTGCTGGCCTCGAGCATGTGGCCAAGGTAGCGCTGCGCTTCCTCGGGAAGGTCGGATCCGTAGCGTCGTTCGAGGATCTCTCCGAAGCCCGTCACCGCCCGCACCGGCGCCCGGAGGTCGTGGGAGATGGACCAGGTGAAGGCCTTGAGGTCGGCGTTCGCCTGCGCCAGCTGTTCGGTGCGCCGGTGGACCCGGGCTTCGAGTTCCCGATTCAGCTTCCGGAGCTGCGCCAGCACCTCCTCCTGCCAGGACACGTCCTGAACCAGGGAAATCATCTCGGTGACCTTGCCCTCCTCGTCCCGGATCCACGAGTTGTACCACTCGCAGTGGAGCGTCGCCCCGTCCTTTCGCAGGTTCCGGTTGGCGAGGATCCACCCGGCCTGGTTCTCCGCACGGGCCTTCTCCACGGCCTCGTGGACCAGGTCGCAGTCGTCCGCGTGCACCAGTCCGAAATCGTGCCAACGGCCGCCCGTCACCTCCTCCGCCGTCCACCCGAAGAGCTCCTCCGCCCGGGGCGACCAGCCGGAGATGCGAAGCTCCGCATCGAATTCAACCAGCGCCAGCGGGCTGTTCTCGATCTGCATGCGAAGGCGCTCTCCCGACGCCGCGAGGCTGGCGGCCTGGCGCATCCGCCTCGTGAACTGGGAACGGAGCACCACGAAGAGCAGCAGCGTGATGACCAGCACGAAGAGGGAACCCTTCCAGGTCTGGAGGGCTGCGAAGGCCTCGGGGGTCGGGGCGAGAAGCAGGAGGAGGCGGTCCGACAGCACGATCCAGAGGATCGCCACGACGAAGAACGAACCGGCGGCGACCGCCGCGCTGGCCGCAGGGGAGGGGACGCGTTCCGGAGTCCGGCCCTCGCTCTCTGAAAACGACTTCGCCACCGCGGTCCTCCATGGTGCTGGTGCAGGAACTGTTCGGCCGCGCGCCGCCGAAGAGACCTCAATGTGGACGTCGGGCATCGAATTCGCCATGTTTTTCCCATGAAGGCCCACCGAATCGACTCCGATTTCGCGCTTGACCCGCGCCTTGCCGCGGACACGCTTCCGCTCCTCGAGCTGGGACTGTCGTCCCTGCGGCTCATGAACGACGCCCGTTATCCGTGGATCGTCCTGGTCCCCCGCGTGGACGGCGTCGTGGAAATCCTGGATCTCCCGATTCCGGACCAGCTCCGTCTCTGGGACGAAATCCGTCTGACCTCCCACGTCCTGCGCGAGGAGACCGGGTGCGAGAAGCTCAACATCGCGTCCCTGGGAAACCAGGTTCCGCAGCTCCACGTCCACGTCATCGCCCGCTTTGCCTCGGACGAGGCGTGGCCGGCGCCGGTCTGGGGCGTGCACCCGCCCCGTCCGTACGCGCCCGAACAGGCGCAGGAGCGAATTCACAGGCTGGCCACCGCCATCCGCGGCTGACCGGATCCCCCGCCGCGCCCCAACCCCGGACCCGCCCTTGATTCAGCGCATCCTCTCGGTGTGGACCTGGTGCCTCATCGCCGCCATCGCCCTCGTCGGGGTGGCCTGGATGGGGGTGGTATTCGCCGCCACCGCCTGGCGCGACCCCGGTCGATACACGGTGGGTCGCTGGTTCCGGCGCTGCGCCGTTGCATCCGTCAAGGTCAACCCCCTGTGGGACTTCCGGACGTCCGGCGTGGTGATCCCGGATCCCAGGCGGCCCTACGTGGCGGTGTCGAACCACGAGTCCTTCGCCGACATCTTCCTGATCAGCCATCTCCCCTGGGAGATGAAGTGGCTCTCCAAGGAGGCCATCTTCAGGATCCCCGTCATGGGGTGGATGATGCGGATGGCCGGCGACATCGCGGTGCGTCGGACCGATCGGCGAAGCCGCGCCGACGCCCTCGAGGCCTGCCGTGACCGGCTCCGGAAGAACGTCACCGTCATGATCCTTCCCGAGGGGACCCGCTCCCCCGACGGCGAACTCCTCCCCTTCCACGTGGGTGCCTTCAAGATCGCCGTGGAAATGGGCCTCCCCATCCTCCCCATGGCGGTGGCGGGGACGCGAAACGCCATGCCCAAGGGGTCGCTCCTGTTCAACCGCTCGCGGGCGGAGGTCCGGGTCCTCGAGCCCATCGAGACCGCCGACCTGGGTCCAGGCGACGTGCAGGCGCTCCGGGACCGGGTCCGCGACCTCATCGAGGAGACCCGCGACGACCTGCGCAGGGAAATCGGGATCGCGGGCTGACCTCCGACCTGGACCGAGGGCAACGGCCGCGCCCGCCCCCCGCTTGACCTCGGCGCCGCCTCATGTTTGCTTTCATGCGCATGAATGCAAACAACGATTTTCCCGATCTCGTCGACCGCCTGGGTGCCCTGGGCGAGGAAACCCGCCTGCGGGTCCTCCTCGTGCTGGAACGGGGCGAACTCAACGTGTCCGAACTCGCCCGCGTCCTCCAGGTCACACCGTCGTCGGTGAGCCGCCACCTCCGGACGCTCGAGGGGACCGGCTGGGTGCAGGCCCGGAGCGAGGGCCCGAGCCGGGTCTTTCGCCTCGCCACCCCCGACGGGCGGACGTCGCGGGAGCTGTGGTCCGCCGTCCGTGGACCCGCGTGCCGAACCCCCCGCGCCCAGGCCGACGCCGAACGTGCCGTGCAGGTCCTGGCCGAGCGCCGGGAGCGCAGCCGGGACTTCTTCCGCACCGAGGGCGGCCGCTGGGACCAGCTCCGGAGCGAACTCTTCGGGGCGCGTTCCACCCTCCTGCCCCTGGTGGGGCTGCTGGACCGGGAGTGGGTGGTGGGGGACCTGGGATGTGGATCCGGAGCCTTTTCGGAGGTCCTCGCCCCCGCCGTGCGGCGTGTCGTCGCGGTGGACCGTGAACCGCAGATGCTGGCCGCCGCCCGGGAACGGCTGGCCGGCCATGCCAACGTGGACTTCCACACCGGCGACCTCGAGTCGCTTCCGCTGGACGACGGCCACCTGGACGCCGCCTTCCTCGTTCTCGTGCTTCACCTGGTGGCCGATCCCCGCGCCGTGCTGGCCGAGGCGGCACGCGTGCTTGCGCCGGGCGGGCGCCTGGTCGTCTCCGACATGCGGTCCCATGACCGGGAACAGTACCGGGCCGACATGGGTCACCTCTGGACGGGGTTCGATCCCGCCCTCCTCGCCGGCTGGCTCGAGGACGCCGGCTTCGAGGGCGTGAGCACGACCCCCCTCGCCCCCGAACCCGAGGCCCGGGGACCCCTGCTCTTCACGGCTTCAGCGCGTCTGCCGCGCCGGGGCTCCCGAAAACCGGGCGCGGATCGGCCCTGACCGGACCGTCCGCCCCGCCGCATCCCGAACCACGACAAGACGTTTCTGCCGCTTTCATCCGAATCCGATTGAACCGAGGACGATCTGCCATGAGCACCATCGCACGCGATCCATCCGCACCTGCATCCGCCACCCCCTCCGCCCACGCCTCCGCATCCGGTGACACCTTTCCCGGAACGCTGGCCGAAGCCCCCCGCGACTTCCTGACGCTCCGCACCGTGCCCGGCACCCCGCGGCCGCCCTTCATGGTGCGGGACCTGGCGGGAGCGGCACTCGGGCGCGACGAGATCCGCCTGGCCGAGCACGAGATGCCCGGGCTCATGGCGCTCCGCGAGGAGTACGCCGGGCAGCACCCGCTCAAGGGTGCGAAGATCATGGGCTCCCTCCACATGACCGTGCAGACGGCGGTCCTCATCGAGACGCTGGTGGAGCTGGGCGCCGACGTGCGCTGGTGCTCCTGCAACATCTTCTCGACGCAGGACCACGCGGCGGCGGCGGTGGCGCTGGGGAAGGACGGGACGGCCGAGGCGCCCGCAGGGGTGCCGGTCTTCGCCTGGAAGGGCGAGACGCTCGAGGAGTACTGGTGGTGCACCGAGCAGGCGCTGGTCTGGCCTGACGGCTCCGGCCCGAACCTCCTCCTGGACGACGGCGGTGACGCCACCCTCCTGATCCACCGGGGCCGGGCCTTCGAGGGCGAGGGTGCCGTGCCGGAGTTCGACGAGCAGACGGAGCCCGAGGAGTGGGGCGTGATCCTCGACGTTCTCCGCCGTACCGTGGCCGGCGAGCCCGAGAAGTGGACGAAGATCGGCGACGGCATCCGGGGCGTCTCCGAGGAGACGACGACGGGCGTGCTTCGCCTGTACGAGATGATGGCCGACGGGACGCTCCTCTTCCCGGCCATCAACGTCAACGACTCGGTCACCAAGTCCAAGTTCGACAACCTCTACGGATGCCGGCACTCCCTCACCGACGGGATCCTCCGGGCCACCGACGTCATGCTGGCCGGAAAGGTCACCGTGGTTTGCGGTTACGGCGACGTGGGGAAGGGGTGTGCCCAGTCGCTGCGTGGGCAGGGGGCGCGGGTCCTCGTCACCGAGATCGACCCGATCTGCGCGCTGCAGGCCGCCATGGAGGGCTTCCAGGTGGTGCGCCTCGAGGACGTGCTCGAGACCGCCGACGTCTTCATCACGGCCACCGGCAACAAGGACATCATCACCGCCGACCACATGGCGCGCATGAAGGACAAGGCCATCGTCGGGAACATCGGCCACTTCGACAACGAGATCGACATGGCCGGGCTCAAGAAGAAGGGGATCCGGCGGCACACCATCAAGCCGCAGCTCGACGAGTTCACCTTCCCCGACGGACACTCGGTGCTGATCCTGGCCGAGGGCCGGCTCCTGAACCTGGGGTGCGCCACGGGCCATCCGTCGTTCGTCATGTCGGCGTCGTTCACGAACCAGGTCATGGCGCAGATCGAGCTGCACCAGCGGGCCGAGTCGTACCGGAACGAGGTCTACACGCTGCCCAAGCACCTGGACGAGAAGGTGGCACGCCTGCACCTGGACAAGCTGGGCGTGCGGCTCACGGAGCTGTCGGAGTCGCAGGCGAAGTACATCGGGGTGCCGGTGGACGGCCCGTACAAGTCGGATCACTACCGCTACTGATCCACCTCTGCTTAGGTTGGAGCATCGGCTGGAGCATCGCCCCGGGGTCGCATGGCGCGGCCCCGGGGCGTTTCCGCAGCTTCTGCCACCTGACGTCCGCACCTGGAGTGCTTCGTTGAAACACAAATGGACCTGGGCCACGGGGATCGTGGTCGTGTGGCTGGCGCTGGACCTGGTCACCAAGTCGTGGGCGCTGCGCGCGCTGGCGGGCGGGGTGCGAAAGGAGATCCTGGGCGGCTTCATGCCCCTGACCCTGGCCTTCAACCAGGGGGCGGCCTTCGGCCTGCGCATCGGCGACGATCCGCGGCTGATCTTCGTGCCGATCACGGTCGTCGCGGTGGTCTTCCTGGTGAGCCTCATCCGCTCGGCGCGGCCCGGGGACTGGCTGCGGGTGGTGTCGGCGTCGCTGGTCCTGGGAGGCGCGCTCGGGAACCTCTACGACCGGGTGCGGTGGGACCGCGGGGTCGTGGACTTCCTGGGCCCGGTGGACCTGGGCTTCACCCTCTTCCCGATCTTCAACATCGCCGACATCGGGATCACCTGCGGGGCCGTCCTCCTGGCCGTGAGTTTCTGGCGCGAGGACATGGAGATCCGGGCCGAGGAGAAGGCGGCGGGGAAGGGCGACGCGGCGCGCGATGGGGGTCGAGACACCGGAAAGGGAGCGGAGAACGCCGCAGGGTAGAGGGGGCGTTGCCCCCCTCCGGAGCCATGTCAGGGCACCAGGTCGCCGGGGCCGGCGGGGAAGAACCGGAGGAACTCGACACGCCGGCCGCGCATGCGCACGACCCTGAACTTTCCGCCGGGAACCTCCACCTCGTCGCCGGTGACGGGGATCCGGTTCAGGCTGCCGAAGACGAAGCCCCCGATGGTCTCGAAGTCGTCTTCGGGCAGGTCCAGGTTCAGGCGCTCGTTCGTGTCCCGGAGCGTGACGCCGCCCCAGATCCGGGTGACGTTGTTGCCGACCTCGCGGAAGTCGAGGGGTTCGTCTTCCTCGTGTTCGTCCTGGATCTCGCCCACGATCTCCTCGATGAGGTCCTCGAGGGTGGCGAGGCCCGCCGTCCCTCCGTACTCGTCCAGCACGATGACCATCTTGGAACGTGACCCCCGCATCTCGACGATCAGGTCCTCCACCGGTTTCGAGTCCGGAGCATAGGCTGCCGGACGCACGACGTCCCGGATGTGGGTGACCCCCTCGCGGTCGGCCTGCCAGAGGTCCCGGGCCAGCAGGAATCCCACGATCCGGTCCAGGGAGCCATCGAAGACCGGAAGGCGGAGGTGGCCCTCGTCCAGCATGACCCCCTTCGCCTCCTCCACGGTGGCCTCGAGGGGGACGGCCACGATGTCGGTCCGGGGGGTCATGACCGCGCTGACGGCCACCTCGCTCAGGTTCATGACATTGGTCACGACCTGCCACTCCGCCTCGTCCAGCGTGCCTTCGCGCCGCCCGATCTCGGCCAGGACCTCGAGCTCGGCCCGGCTCACCGTGGACTGGGAGGCCCGCTCCCGCGCGATGACACGCGAAAAGATGGAGAGGGGAATCAGGACCGGCTTCATGACAATGACCATCCCCCGCAGGACCCACGCCGCCGGGCCGGACAGGGCCTTCCAGTACGCGGCCCCGATGGTCTTCGGGATGATCTCCGACAGGAGGAGGATGGCGAGGGTCAGGACGGCCGAGAAGAGCGCGATCCACTCGTTCCCGAACACGTCCAGCGCCAGCGCGCCCCCCATGGAGGCGCCCACGGTGTGGGCGATGGTGTTGAGGGTGAGAATCGCCGAGATCGGCTCGTCGATGCGCTCCTGCATCCGTGCCAGGAGGTCGCCGGACTTGCGGCCCTGCTCCTGCATGATCGCCACGTGGGCGTGGTTGATCGAGAGGAGCACCGCCTCGAGGATCGAGCAGAGGAACGAGATTGCGAGGGAAAGCCCCACCACCCACAGGAGAGTCGTCATCGACGGGGAAGTTCCACTCCCTGGGGTGGCGGGACAAGGGGCGCCCCGCTACAGGCCGGGGTCTTCAACCCTCGAGTGCTGCGTCCAGCTCGATGTCCACCGACCCGAGGGCCTTCGAGACGGGGCACCCCGACTTGGCCGCCCGGGCATGCTCTCCGAAGGTGCCGGCGTCGATCCCCGGTACCCGGGCCTTGCAGACCAGTTCGATGCCCGTGATGGCGAAACCGTCGTCGACCTTGCTCAGCGTGACCCTGGCCTCGGTCTTCACGGATTCGGGGGGGTGGCCGGCCTCGGCCAGGGCGTGGGCCAGGGCCATGGAATAGCAGCCGGCGTGCGCTGCGGCGATGAGTTCTTCCGGGTTGGTCTTCGAACCGGTTTCAAAGCGCGACGGGAAATCGTAGGCCGTGTCGGAAAGGACGCCGGTCTCGGTGGTGAGCCGGCCGTTTCCGCCGACCAGGGGACCTTCCCATTCGGCGTTTGCGGTGCGTACGGGCATGGGGTCTACCTCGGGATTCGTGGGGTCAGGACTGCGAATGGACAGGGAAACCCTGGACCCGGGAGCCGGTTCCGTGGTCCGGGTGGTTCCGCCCGGGTCACCAGCGGATATCCAGCCCCGCCTTCTTCACCGTGTTCCGGTGCTCCTCGGCCACCTGCCCGTCTGCCAGGGTGACGACACGGTCCGCCATCTCGGCGATGGGCGCATTGTGCGTGATCACCGCGGTGGTCGTTCCCAGCTCCACGTTCACCCGCTCGATGGCGTCCAGTACGATGACGCCGGAGCGGTAGTCCAGCGCCCCCGTCGGTTCGTCGCAGAGGAGGATCTCGGGGCGCTTGGCAATGGCCCGGGCAATGGCCACCCGCTGCTGCTCTCCCCCGGAAAGCTGCGATGGAAAGTGGTCCATCCGGTTCCCGATTCCCATGAGCTCGAGGGCCTCCTCCGGCGCCATGGGGTTTCGCGAGATCTCCGTGACGAGCGCCACGTTCTCCCGGGCGGTGAGGCTGGGCATCAGGTTGTAGAACTGGAAGACGAAGCCCACGTGGTTTCGCCGGAAGGTCGTGAGTTCCCGGTCGTTCGCCGCCGAGAGGTCGCGCCCCCGGAAGAGGACGCTGCCGGAGGTTGGGGTGTCGAGTCCCCCCAGGATGTTGAAAAGGGTGGATTTCCCGCTCCCGGAGGCCCCCAGGAGGACGAGAAACTCCGACTCCCGCAGATCGAAGTCCACGCCCCGGAGGGCAGGCACCTCGACCTCGCCCATCTGGTAGACCTTGGAGATCCCCCGGGCTTCGAGCACGACGGGGCGGCTCGAGACCGCCTGCGCGACTCGTCCTGCCGGGGTGTCGTGATTCGTGTCGACCATGGGCTGTTCTCCCCACCTGGTGGGCATCGGAAGGGGCGGGGGGCCGCGACCGGAATGGCGCCCGTCTCCGGGACAATCTATCGTGATGCGGGGCTCGTCGGCAGAACGACGGGGCCCCCGCCCTGAAAACAGAACCCCCGGAGGCCCCACGGTGGAGGCAAAGCGCTCCCCCCTCGCATCCGACCTTCCCTCCTCGAAGGAGGTGGCCGGTCCTTCTCCCGCATCCCCCCGGCCCGAGCGGAGGGATGCCGACGAGTTCGATCTCCCCGTCCAGCGAATCCGCGCCGGACACTACTCGGATCGCTACTTCGTCCGGGCCCGGGAGATCCTGGAGGCCGAGGGCCGGGACCCGGTCGTGACGATGCAGTTCTTCCAGAAACGCGATGCGGTGCTTGCCGGCACCGACGAGGCGCTGGCCATCCTCCGCCGCTGCCTCAGCCACGGATTCGACTGGAAGCACCTCGAGGTCCGGGCACTCCGCGAGGGCGATCGCCTCGAACCCCGCGAACCTGCCCTCGAGATCACCGGGCCGTACCGGGCCTTCGGCCATCTCGAGACCCTTCTGGTGGGCGTGCTGGGGAGGTGCACGGGCGTCGCTTCCCGAACGCGGGAGGTGGTGGAGGCCGCAGGCGGAAAACCGGTCCTCTTCTTTCCGGCGCGGCATGACCACTGGGCGGTACAGCCTGGCGACGGATGGGCGGCCCGGGTGGGGGGAGCGACCGCGGTTTCCACCGATGCGCAGGCCTCCAGCTGGGGCGGGGAGGGGGTGGGCACGATTCCCCACGCCCTCATCGCCGCCTTCGGGGGCGACACGGTGGCTGCCACGCAGGCCTTTGCTCGCCACCTGCCGGACGATGTCCGGGTCACCGCGCTGGTGGACTTCGACAACGACTCCGTCGGCACCTCCCTGGCAGTGGCGCGCGCCCTCGGCCCCCGGCTCCACGGCGTCCGCCTCGATACGGCCGAAACGATGGTGGACCGGGCCCTCCTCGAGAAGATGGGCGACGAGGACCCCCGGGGGGTGAATCCGACGCTGGTGCGCAGCGTGCGGGACGCACTGGACCATGCCGGATTCGGCCACGTCCGCATTCTCTGCTCCGGGGGGTTCGACGCCGCGAAGGTCCGAAGATTCGAGGAAGCCCGGGTCCCGGTCGACGGCTACGGCGTGGGAAGCTCGCTCCTCCGGGGCGGCTTCAACTTCACTGCCGATGTCGTCCTGCTCGAGGGCCGCCCGGCGGCCAAGGCGGGCCGGCGGCACCGTCCGAATCCACGCCTCACGCCCGTTCACTGACCCCGTGCCGACCCCGTGCCGACCCCGCGCAACGGCATGGCGACCGCGCAGGGTGGTGCCCCCCCCTG
Organism: Gemmatimonadales bacterium; assembly: GCA_007692665.1. Taxonomy (GTDB): domain Bacteria; phylum Gemmatimonadota; class Gemmatimonadetes; order Longimicrobiales; family Gaopeijiaceae; genus SKNW01. Next base: position 27,227 of record REBP01000084.1, read on the forward strand.
TTCAGCAGGGGCTTCGGCCACCACCTTTGGCCCATCGATGACGCTGTCACCCGGTCCGGGGTTTACTGAACGACATGAGGGGAATGGCGACCAGGATTGACCTCGTGACCCGATCGGGCACCCGCAACGCCGCCCTCGAGCAGTCTCTCGATCGGGCGGTGGCCGAGTCCATCCCGCTGGTCGCCCTTGCCCTTGCGGGTCTCTACGCGGCCCTGGTTCCCACGCATCTCCTGCTCCTGCGCTACCCGGACCGGATCGCGCTCGCCGCCATCTGCGGCCTCGCGGCCGTGCTCTTCCTGGGCGTCCGGGGGATCCTTGCCTACCGAGCGATCCCGGAAGGGTGGGGGCATCCGGTGGGGGCGCTCCTCTGCGGCTTCCTGATCACCGTGGCCTACCTGCACCTCTCCCTCTCCGGCGCGCCCCGGGAGACGTCCAGCATGATCCTCATCGTCATCGCGGTGGGGCTCTTCTTTCTGGACCTGGGCTGGTTCTCCGCCGTCGTGGCACTGGCGCTCGCCGTCTGGGTGGTTGCGGCAGGGGACCGGATCGGCGACGCGGACTGGACGTATTTCGGTGTTTCGCTTGTTCTTGCAACGGTTCTCGCCGGGACCGTGCTCGTGGTCAGGCGTCGCAACTTCCTGCGGGTGGAGCGCCTCCGATCCCAGGAACGGGTGCGCCAGATCGAACTCGAGAGCGCCCTGGACCAGACGGAGCGATCCCGCCTCGAGGGCGATTCCGCACGCCACTCCGCCGAAACCGCCATCGTGCAGGTCAAGGAGAGCGAGGAGCGCTTTCGCCGCCTCGCCGAGGCGACCTTCGAAGGGGTCGTCTTCTACCGCGAGGAGCGGATCCTGGATGCGAATCCCCGGGCGGCCCAGATCTTTCGGGTTTCCGTCTCCCAGATGGTGGGCGATCCGATTCTGAATCTCGTCGACCCCGAGCAGCGCCAGCCCGCCGAGGACTTCCTGCTCGGGAGACACCTGGGGGTCGAAACCGGTGCTTCCGACACGCTGGAGGTGGCAGGGCGCCGCTACGACGGCACCTTCTTCCCGGCCGAACTCGCCGTCGTGGATTCCCTCCACCGGGGAGAGGAGGCCCGCGTGGTGGTGGTTCGGGACGTGACGAACCAGAAACGGGCGGAGCAGATGCTCCGGCGCGCCCTTGAGGAAGCGGAAGCGAACTCCCGGGCGAAGAGCTCGTTCCTGGCCAACATGAGTCATGAGCTCCGGACACCCCTGAACTCGGTCATCGGTTTTGCGAACATCCTCATCAAGAAGCAGGGGGGTGCGCTTCCGGTCCGGGAAAGCGACTACCTGCGCCGGATCCAGGCGAACGGCGAGCACCTCCTGGCACTCATCGAGGACATTCTCGACATCTCCAAGATCGATGCCCAGCGCATGGAGGTCGTCCGCGAGCCGGTGGACCTCGAGGAAATGGCCGCCGAGGTCACCGAGATGCTGGAGCTGCAGGCCAGGAAGCGGGGACTCGAGATCCTCCGCGATGTCCCCCCGGACCTCCGGCCGGCCATCGCGGACCAGCGTCGCCTGAAGCAGGTGGTCCTGAACCTGGCCGGAAACGCGGTGAAGTTCACGCAGGAGGGGACGGTGACGCTGCGTGTGGAGGCCGACCGTGTCACCGGTCGCCCCGTCCGTCTCCTTGTCGAGGACACCGGCATCGGGATCCCCGGCGAGGAACTGGAGGAGGTCTTCGCACCCTTTCACCAGATCGACGGCTCCCAGGCGCGGAGCTTCGGGGGGACGGGGCTGGGGCTCGCCATCTCCCGGTCGCTCTGCGAACTGATGGGCTTCGAGCTGTGGGCGCGCAGCGAGGTGGGCGTGGGATCCGTCTTCAGCATCGAGTTCGAGCCAGGTCGGAAGATCCAGCAGTCCACGGCCCCCGGGAACGGACGCGTGATGCCTGGGGTCGAAACGGGGGAGTGACCGGGGCGACTTGCCCCCTTCCCGACCTTCCATGAGTTTTGAACGCCGCAACTTCCGGCGTCTGACCCCTCGAAACCGCAGTGCCCGTGGCCGCCTCCGCTACCTCACGCCTTCCATCCATCGTGGCCCGCCCCCTGGGGGCGCTCGGAAGGCTGAGCCGGCTGATCTTCGAGCATGCCGGCGAGATCGGGCTTCTCGTCGGGCGCTCTGCCAGGGCCGTGGCGACCCTCAGGGTGGCGCCCAGGGCGGTGATTCAGCAGATGTACGTCATGGGCGTGCAGAGCGTCCCCATCGTCCTGGTGGCGGCGATCCTCTCGGGCGTCGTGACCAGCCAGCAGGGGGGATACCAGTTCCAGGGGTCGATTCCGCTCTACATTCTCGGTTCCGTGGTGACGGCCTCCATCATCCTCGAACTGGGTCCGGTCCTCACCGCCATCGTGCTGGTGGGCCGGGTGGGCGCCCGGATCACGGCGGAACTCGGCACCATGAAGGTCTCCGAGCAGATCGACGCCTACCACGCCCTCGGGCGCGACCCGGTTGCCATTCTCGCGGCGCCGCGGATTCTCGCCGGGGTCATCGTGCTTCCCCTCCTGGTGGCTCTGGCCAACCTGGTCGGAGTGCTCGCCGGCATGGTCGCCGCCCGGCTCACGGTGGGGCTCGGCTTCGAGTCCTTTCTCTACGGGGCCCGCATGTTCTGGCACAACTGGGACCTGTTCTACTCGCTGACGAAAGCGGTCACCTTCGGATTCGCCATCCCGGTCATCGCGATCCACATGGGACTCCGTACCCGGGGCGGGGCTGCGGGGGTGGGAAGCACCACGACGGCGGCCGTGGTCTTCATGCTCCTCACCGTGCTGATCCTCGATGCCCTCTTTCCCCCCCTCCTCCTCCAGTGAGCCTGCCGATGCACGGACGCGCGCGTGACGGAGGATCCCGCCCTTGATCGAGTATCGCGGGGTTCACAAGGCCTTCGACGGACAGCAGGTGCTCGCCGGCGTCGACCTCCGGGTGGAAGAGGGCGAGATGTTCGGCATCTTCGGCCCGTCCGGAACGGGAAAGAGCGTCCTCCTCAAGACGACCATCGGCCTCGTCGAGCCCGACCTGGGGGACGTGGCGGTGGAGGGCGAGGTGGTGAGGGCGGGCGATCGCCGCAACCTGGAGCGCGTGCGGCACGCGGTGGGATACGTATTCCAGAATGCGGCGCTCTTCGACTCCCTGAACGTGTGGGAGAACGTGGAAATGGGGATCCCCGAGACGGAGCTGGCCGGGATGTCCCGACTCGATCGCACCCGCCGCATCTGGCGTTCGCTGGAACTCTCGAACCTCGAACCGGATACGGTGGTACGGAAGACGCCCGCCGAGCTCTCCGGCGGGATGCGCAAGAGGGTGGGGATCGCCCGCGCCATCGTGGGCAGACCCCGCATCCTGCTCTGGGACGAGCCCACGACCGGGCTCGACCCCGTGAACACCGCCGGCGTTGAACGCCTCATCGAACAGCTCTCCGAGGAATTGAATGTGACCTCGGTCATCGTGACCCACGACATCCAGGGCGGACTCCTCATGTGCGACCGGGTGGCGATGCTGCAGGGGGGGCGACTTCGCTTCTGCGGCACGCCCACCGAGTTCCGTGCGTCGGAAGATCCCCTGGTGAAAGCCTTTGCCGACCGGACCGCCGCGCAGGCGGCGCTGGACCATCTGGAGATCAAATGACGGAAGGACAGGGGGCCCCGAGCAACCGGGCAAGGCGCACGGACCGCGAGATGGAGCAGGCTGCTCCACCCGCCGCAGGAGGTCGCGAGGTTCGCGTGGGGATCTTCGTGATTCTCGGCATCCTGGGCGTGCTGGCGGTGCTCTTCCTCCTCACCGACCCGGGCACCTTCCGTGGCCGCTACAGCCTGGTGACCAGCGTGGAGAACGCGGGGGGGGTTCGAAGCGGTGACCCGGTGCAGATGCGCGGGGTGAACATCGGGCGCGTTCGCGATTTCGACCTGGTGGGGGACCGGGTGGAGATCACCCTCGAGATCAACGGCCAGTGGCGGATCCCTCAGGATTCCCGGGCGCGCCTTGCCGGAGCCGGGCTGCTGGGCGGGCGGACGGTGGAGATCATGCCGGGCGTCGCGTCGGAATCGCTCTCCCCCGGGTCGGTGATCCCGGGCGAGGCGACGGCAGACCTGGGGGACCTCGCCACGGTCATTGGCCAGGACGTGGAAGACCTCTTCGCGCGGATGCGCATGCTCATGGCCGACACCACCATCGAGGCTGTCCAGGGAACGGCCGCCGAAGCGCGGGCACTGGTTCGCTCGCTCTCCGACGTGGTGGCGGAGCAGCGGGCAGAGCTCGCTGCGACGCTTTCCAGTGTTCGGCGCTCCGCCGAAGGCGTGGAGGAGGTTGCCACGTCGGAGGACCTGAGGCGCGCCGTGGCCCGCGCCGACTCGACGATGCAGGTTCTTCAGGCGACGGGGGAGCGACTGGACCAGGTGTCCACCTCCCTGGGCGTCGTCGTCGGACGCATGGAACGAGGCGAGGGCACGCTGGGGCTTCTGTCCACGGACGAGGCCCTCTACCGGAATCTCACGGGGGCATCGGCGTCGCTGGAAGCCCTCCTCGAGGACATCCGGGAAAACCCGAGCCGCTACATCCGTCTGCGCATCTTCTGAGGCGAAGGGAGGTCACCTTCCGCCGCCGCAGGGGCATGCCAGCGTGACATGTGCGTGGCATGGGTTTCAAGGTAGGCGCCCGGGCCGTGATGCGTATCGTAGAACTCCGTGTCCAGGTGGTGCGCCTGCACATACCCGGTGAGGGCCATGGAGGGGACCGTCGCGGGGAACTTGCCGTAGGTGTCGTGAACGTATCCGGCGACCTCCGACAGGCAGTCCACGAACTCCTCGGTCCATGGGCTCACGCTGCCCTTCACCCCCGGTCCGTCCTGCCATGGCCCCGGCGTTTCAGGGTCATAGGTCCCCCCGGGGCCGAATTTCCGCTCCACGAAGGTCTCCACCGCATCCCGCATGTCGGCGTGAAAGGGCGGGCAGAGTCCCTCGAAATGGCCTTCGAGCCCGACGGGGTTGGGGACGGTCCATCGCTCGTCTGCCACGAAGCGAAAACCGAGGCCCCGAACACCGTCCCCCGCGGCCGCTCCCAGCACGCTCCAGCGGTTGACCCCGTTGAAGAAGAGCCCGCCGAGGCCCATGGCCTGGAGCGTTAGCACGATGTTGTGGCCCATGAAGGCGAGTTCCATCGTGCTCGCCTCGTATGTTGAAAGCTCGAGAACCGACAGGGGAAAGACCTTCGCCTCGTCGAGAAGTCCGGAGCGCACGAAGGGCGACAGGTCGCCGGCAGGTCGCTTCGCCAGGTCGTCCCGGATGACGTAGCCGTTTGCCAGGAAGATCGACATGATGCCGAGCATCTGCTCGGTCACGTCCCCCACCGGCATGAAGAGCGTCGTCCCCTCGGCGTTCGCCATCCAGAAGTTCGGCTCCATCATGTGGCCGGGAGCGGCCGGGAGGTCCAGTCTCTCCTCGCCCACCCTCACCGTGTGCTCCCGGCAGACCGCGAGGATGCGGTCCGTGTCGGTCTCGACGTCCTCGAGCTCCCGAAGGCGCGACGGGGTCACGTCGCGGGTGTCGGTGAGCCAGGTGCCTTCGTCGTCGGTGTGGAAGAGCACCGGGGTCCCGATACCCGCGGCCGTCGGGACCGTGCGCCCCGTGAACCGCTGGGTGAACGGTCCGTGTTCCGCCGGATTCGCGGGGCCGAAGGGGACACCGAAGTTCCAGCCCGACACCCCGGTGCCTGCCGCGATGAGCAGGGCCTTCTCGAGTTCCGACAGCGGATGCGGCTCTCGTTGCGAGGAAAAGGTCAGCGGGCCGGACGGCAGGCTCATGCCGAGTCCGAAGCGTCTCGCCCGGCGTCCGAAGAGTGCCTGCATGAGGGGAAAACGGTGAAGCTCCTCCAGGGGATCGGGTAGTTGGCGCATGGGTCGCTCCGGGTTGACGGGACAGGCTCCCGGGCCATGGGGCCGGTGGCGGTCGAAGGGTGGCGCGCATGGCTCGGGTCCCCGGGATGCCGGCTGGGCATGCTCGCGGGGGCAGCGGAGTGCCTGTACCCCTATCCCCCGCCCGGCAGCGGGGGTTCCCGGGCGAATGCACGAATCCCCCGGATGGCGGCGTGCCACCCGGGGGATTCCGTGATTCCTGCCGCCCCGGGATCCCCGAGGCTGTGGGCTTCAGTCCGTCACCACCCCGGTGACAGCTGGAAGCCCCAGAGTGCGCCCCTGTCCGGACGCTGGAACGGGACGGCGTAGTACACCTCGAGGATCAGGGCGCCGAGGACGTTGAACCTCGAGCTTACCCCGGCACTGAAGACCGGAATCCGCTCCTGGGAGGTCCGGCTCCACTCCAGCGAAGGGGAGGGGCCGGTCCCGTTCCACGCAAGCCCGGCATCGGCGAAGAGGGAAACCTCCGTCGGGACAAATCCGAAGTCGATGATTCCGTAGCGATCCGTTCCGATCAGCGGAACCCGGACCTCCGCGTTCAGGACGGCCACGCGCTGCCCGAAGAGGCGCTCGTAGACCGGACAGAACTGGAACTCGCTCCCGCTCCCGGGCTGGATGTTGCACTCCGTGAACTGGTCGAACGAGAAGGGCGCGTACCCGCGAATCAGGTTCTCCCTTCCCACGAAGATGTCCTGAAGCACCCCCCCGCGCTGCTCCGGATCCTCGACCTGCGAGCCGTAGCGACCGAAGTGAAGCCCGCGGAACGCAAAGGTCAGGTTCGTGGTGGGGTTGAAGTATCGCCGGTAGTCGAGGGTCAGCGAGTTGTAGTTCAGGGATCCCACCGTGGCCCCGGCCTCGATCCGGAACCGGGATCCCCGGATCGGCGAGACAAAGCCGGTGAACGAGTTGTCACCCACGTACGCGGCAGACGCCTCGAACAGGTTGATGGGGTCGGGAAGACCCTCCTGCACCGTCTCCCTGCGCCGGTCGACGATCTGCCCCACCTGGTTCAGCACGTAGATGTCTTCCTCGATCCCGTAGGCGTAGCGGTTGAGGCCCCCGGAGAAGTCAAACCTCCGGGACTGGTTCAGCGGGTAGGAGGCGAGCCCGAATGCCTGCGTCTGGTAGAGGCGGATGTTCGGAACAACGAATTCCGTGGTTCCGGCAATGCCCCCGCCTCGCCGCTGGGGCGCGCCGAAGAAGAGGTAGGGGATCCGACCGGCGCCCACCCCCCAGTTCCAGCGGTTCTCGAGGTTCTGGTAGACGAACTGCCCCCCGATGTCCTTGAGGGACCCCTGGGCCTGGACGGCGACCCCGAGATTGCGGTTCCCCAGCATGTCGGAGAAGTATGCCGCGATGGAGCCCCCGACGAAGGTTCCGAAGCGGTCCGTACCGGCGGCCACCGTGGGCTGCGTGATGAAGTCCAGGGTCAGACCGGGCCGGTAGTCGTCGGAATCCTGGGGCGGGAAGGACCCCGGCGGCTCCAGCGCCGTGTCCGGGTCGTCCAGGTAGGCCATGACCCGCGACGGCGCCGCGAGCTCCATCGGCGGGAGGATTCTCGCCGCCGGGTCGAGGGACGCGACGGTGACCACCGGCGAGTCCGGAAGGTCCCGGGAGTCCACCGAATACACGTGGTACTCGAACTCGTCGAAGACCGAGAAGACGACGGTGCCCGTCTCCGAGGCCACGGAGAGGGCCGGAGACATGTCGGTGATCCCGCTGACCCCGGTGGCCACCCGGGTGACGCGCTGGATCTCTCCGGTTCCCAGTTCCAGCCGGAAGATGTCGCTGAAGCCGTCCGGGTCCGACAGGAAGTAGAGTCCCTGCCCGTCGGGTGTGAACTGGGGATTCGTGTGACGCACGTTGCCGAAGATCTCGAGCGTCTCGATCTCCCGGGACTCGAGGTCCATCATGGCAATGCGCATCTCGGAGAAGACGAGACGGTCGAAATCGGTCTCGGGCCCCCGGTCCGACACGAAGGCCACGGTCCGACCGTCAGGCGAGAAGGTAGGCTGGAGAACGGCGTGCCGATCCGCGGTCAGCGCCGAGATCTCCTCCGTCTCGAGGTCGATGATGTAGAGGTCCGTGGAGCCATCCGCCTGCCCGGAGAAGACCATGCTCCGGCCGTCAGGTGACCAGGTCGGACCGGTGATCTCGCCCAGTTCCCGGGCCACGCGGATTCGACGCGCCTCCCGTCCGCGCTCGGCGTCGGCGATGACGATCTCGTTCTGTCCACCGGCGAAGACCACGAAGGCGATCTGCCGGGAATCCGGCGACCACCCACCGGAGGAGTCGATGAAGCGGAGCGCGTCGGTGTGGGGGTCGGAACTCGCGCTGGAAAGTCTCCGAATCGTCTCCCCGGTCCTCGCGTCGGCCAGGAAGAGGTCAAAGGCGAAGAGGTCGCGCTCCGAGATGTAGGCCATCCGGGTACCGTCGGGCGAGATCGAGGGCGCCACGTTCTGTCGGCCGGCCCCGGTGGAGGGCGCGAGGAGCAGGGACCCGGACTCGCCGGGCGCCATGCGGTCGGCCATCAGCGGACGGTAGTGCGCCTCGGCGGAGGCCCGCCACTGGGCTGAAAGGGTATCGGCCGAGACCCCGAGGACCGTCTCGATGGCGGGCGCCCAGCCGGCGCGCAGCGCGGTCCGGAAGAGCCGGACCACGGCCTCGTCGCCGTAGGTGCCTCCGACGTAGGTCCAGAAGGCCTGACCGAAGCGGTACGGGAAGAAGCGGGACTCGCGGGTGAGCTGCTGCAGGGTGGGGAAGTCGTCCCGGAGCAGCGCGTCGCGCATCCACATCGACGTGAACGCATCCTCCCGCCCGACGGACAGGTACTCCGCCATTCCCTCGACCATCCAGAGGGGCATCATCATCAGCCCCTGGATGCCTCCCCCGCGCCGGGACTGGGCAATGTTGTACTGGAAGGCGTGGACGAGTTCATGCCCGAGGACGTGATCGGTCGCCCCGTAGGAACTTCCGATGGGCATGACCACGCGGTTCTTGAGCGACTCCGTCACGCCTCCCACGCCCTCGCTGAGCGCACCACGGATCGTGTTCGTCTGCTGAAAGTCGGGGTGGTCGGCGTAGAAGATCAGCGGCTTCCGTTCCTCGAACTCGTGCTGGAAGAGACGGGCGAGCCGCTCGTACCAGCGTTCCGACATCCGGGCCAGGTCATCGGCGACCGCCCGGTTCTTGTCGTAGTAGTATATTTCGAAATGGGGGGTGGTCAGAACCCGGAAATCGAAGTTGTCGTACTGTACCTTGTTCCGGCCGAAGTACTGCGCATCGACCGGAATCGGGATCAGCATGGCGAGGGCGAGAGAAGCACCAAGGACGGCAGCGAAGCGGCCACCCCGTGAACGTCCCCTGCGCATCCGCGGGGTGCGCCGATCGGACATGAAAGGACCTCTGGATAAGGGTCGGAAAAGTCCACCGAATCTCGGAAGGCCGGCGGAAGGCGGGGGGAGTCCTTTTTTGCTACCCGGGTCCACCGCACGGGGTCCGGCGCCGGCGACGCCCCCTATTCTCCCGCTGCGCAGGGGGTTGGATCGGGCCGCGGCACCCGGTATCGTGTTCCCGATTCCCCGTTCGGAATCAACGAATGGCACCACCCGATCGAGACGATCGACCGCCGCTTCCCCCCTTCCCCTCGAACCCCGGCCTCCCGTGAACCACGAGCCTGCCCCGAAAACGGATCCTCCTGCCATGGACACGGTGGAGACCCCCGCCGCCATCGTGGACCTGGCCCGGGTCCGTCGAAACCTCGAGGCCACGGTGGCCTACACGCGGGCTCACGGCCTGGGCTGGCGACCCCATGTGAAGACGCACAAGTCGCCGGACCTCGCGCGGATGCAGATGGACGCCGGAGCTTCCGGACTCACCGTCGCCACACCACGCGAGGCCGAGGTCATGGCCCCGGTCACCCCGGATCTCCTCCTCGCCCACCCGCCGGTGCCTCCCAAGACCGAGCGCCTGATGCGCCTTCCCCCCGGGGTGAGGCTCACCGTTGCGCTGGACGACGAGGCACTCCTCGCCCCGCTGGCCCGTGCAGCCGCCGAGGCCGGGCGCACGGTGGGGGTGCTGGTGGAACTGGACGTCGGCATGGGGCGGGTCGGCCTTGCCGGCCCCCCGGAGGTGGTGGCTCTCGCTCGCCGAATCTCCGCCGCCGGCCCCGACCTGGAGTGGCGGGGCCTGCTCTTCTACCCCGGGCACATCCGGGTCACCGCGGGAGAGCAGGCGCCACTGCTGGCCGGCGTCGCCTCCCGCCTGGACGCTGTCCTCGAGGCGCTTCAGCGGGCAGGGCTCGCGCCCGCCGTGGTCAGCGGGGGGTCGACCCCGACGCTCTTCCAGAGCCACCTCATCCCCGGGCTCACCGAAATCCGCCCGGGCACGTCCATCTTCCACGACAGGGACTCGGTGGCCCTGGGCGCGGCCACCCTGGACGACGTGGCGTACACGGTCCTCGCCACCGTCGTCAGCACCGCCGTGCCGGGGCACGCGGTCGTCGACGCCGGATCCAAGGCCCTGGCGCGGGAGGAGTTCCGCGCAGTGCCGGGCCAGGGAGGGTTCGGGATTCTCCTCGATCGCCCGGAGGTGCGGGTGATCAGTGTTTCCGAGGAGCATGGGGTCCTGGACCTTGCCGGCACGTCGTGGCGTCCGCGCGTGGGCGACCGCGTCCGCATCGTCCCGAATCACGTGTGCGTCTCGGTGAACCTTCAGGACCGCCTCCTCACCTTCGACCCGGGGGACGGAGCGACCGGGAAGTCTCTCGGCGAACTCCCGCTTTCCGGACGGGGCCGCCTTGCCGTCCAGGGTCCCGAGGTATGCTGACGCCACCTTTGACCGTATCTTTTCCCTGACCCCGGGGCCTGCGGCCGATGCCGCCGGGCCCCACCCGACAGAAGGCAGCGGACGAGACCCGCGCCCGCCACAACCGGAAACCTGCCATGCCCGAACTTCGTGCCGTCGCCACCGACCAGGCCCCTGCAGCCATCGGACCCTACGCCCAGGCCATCGTTTCCGACGGATGGATCTATGCGTCCGGTCAGATTCCGCTGGATCCCCAGACCATGGAAATGGTGGAGGGAGGCATCACCGGGCAGACGCACCGCGTGCTGAAGAACCTCCGGGCCGTACTGGAGGAAGCCGGTGGGGGACTCGAAACCGTGGTCAAGACGACGGTCTTCCTGTCGGACATGGGGAACTTCAAGGCCATGAACGACGTGTACGCAGAATACTTCGGCGACCACCGTCCGGCCCGCGCTGCCGTCGAGGCCGCGGGGCTCCCCCGCAACGTGGATGTCGAGATCGAAGCCGTGGCTCGCGTCCGCTGACGCCCTGCCTCACCCGGGAGAAGTCGAGCCATGAAGCGCGCGTTCACAGTGGTGGCCGTCGCCCTCGTCGTCGGGGGATGTGCAATCCTGGGCGGCGGGATCACGTCCAGTGATCCTTTCCGATCCCAGGCCGAACGCAGGCTTTCGGTTCGGGTCGAGAACGTCAATACCGACGAAATGACCGTGAACGCGCTGGCCCCCGGGCGCCGCCACAGCCTTGGCCGGATTCCGGGACGCTCCGTGCAGCAGTTCTCGATCCCGTGGGCATCCACGCAGGACGTCCGCTTCCAGATCGAACCGCTTCGGGGGCGCCGGCACACCACGCGCGGGGTCTCCGTGGGTCCGGGGGAGTCGGTCCACCTTCTCATCACGCAGCCGGTGGAGCGCTCGGCGGTCTACCGCTGACAGGCCCTGGGCCTGATTCCTCCCCGTCGGATCCTCACCCCCTTCCATCCCTGCCGGCTCGTTCATGACCCTCTGGGAAGCCATCCTCCTGGGCGTCGTCCAGGGCGTCTTCATGTTTGTCCCCGTGAGCTCGACGAGCCACCTGGTCCTCGTCCAGCACTGGCTGCTTTCCCGGGGCTCGCAGATCCCGGCCCCCGAGTCGCCGGAGATGATCCTCTTCGACCTCGTGGTGCACGTGGGCACGCTGGTGTCCATGGCCGTCGTGTTCCGGAAAAGCATCGTCGGTCTGGGTGGGCGGGTCTCCCGGGAACTGCGGGGGAGGCACCCCGGAGACCCCCTGGGCCTCCGGCTCGTCGCGCTGGGCCTCGGTGCCGTGGTGGTCACGGGGCTTGTCGGCTTTCCCCTGAGGAGCATCTTCTCCGAGGTGTTCGCCCGTCCCGCGGCGATCTCGGTGACCCTGGTCATCACCGGAATCCTCCTCTGGTGGACGGACGTGCTGCCCCCGCGGAAGCGAGGGCTCCGGGAGATGACGCCGCTGGTTGCCGCCGGCATCGGGCTGGCGCAGGGCCTGGCGCTCCTGCCGGGACTCAGTCGAAGCGGCTCGACCATCGCCGCGGCGCTGTTTCTCGGGGTGCGGAGACGGTGGGCGGCCGAATTCTCCTTCTTCATCGCGTTCCCGACCATCCTCGGGGCCACGGCCATCATGGGCCTCGAGGTCCTGGGCGCCGGGGAGATCCGGGGCATCTCGCCGGCAGCCTATCTCATCGGCGCGGCGACGGCGGCGGTGGTGGGCATCGGTGCCCTCAAGCTGGTGCTCAAGCTCCTCTACCGGGCGAGGTTCCGCTACTTCTCATGGTACGTGTGGTTCCTGGCCGCCGGCATACTCCTCTTCTCCCTCGGAGGCAACTGACCCGCAGGGACTCGCGGCAGGGTCCGGCCGGCGCGTGCATGGTGCCTCGTCCCCGGAGGCTCGGCATCGACGCCCCGGACCCGGCCCCCCGTGCTCACGCCCCGTAGGGCACCCAGATGTTCTTCACGCGGGTCGCCTGCTCCACGAAGATCTCTCCCTCTCCCCAGGCTGCGCTCCCCCAGTTCCGCGCGAGGGCGTCCCCGCCTCCCGGGGCGACACCGTCGGTCCAGCAGCGCTTGAGGTTCCCCACCGAGCGGACCTCCACCTCCCGGGCTTCCGCGGCACTCCCGAAGCTCCAGAGGGCGTCGACGTCGTCGTGATCCGCGAGGACCGGCACCAGCTCCTCCCGCTCCCCGGTGACCACGTTCACCACGCCGCCGGGGAGGTCGGAGGTGTCGAGGACCTGGTAGAGGTCCGTGGCCGCCAGGGGAAACGACCCCGACGGAAGCACCACCACCGTGTTGCCCAGGGCAATGGCCGGGGCCACCGTCGACACCAGCCCGAGGAGCGGGTACGCGTCGGCGGCTGCGATCCCGATGACGCCCACCGGCTCGACCATGGCCAGCGTCACGTTCCGCCCCGGGGTGGCGTGCACCCGGCCGTCCACCTTGTCGGCCAGGGCGGCCCAGGTGAAGAGCCGTTCCACCGAGCGCTCCACCTCCAGTGCCGCCGCCTCCGCCGACAGTCCCGCCCCCTCCCGGAGCCGCTCCTCGAACTCGCGCCCTCGGGCCGAGAGGTTCTCGGCCACGTAGAAGAGGACCTGGGCGCGGAGGTGTGCGGTTGCCCCGGACCAGCCGGGGAAGGCCTTCCTCGCGGCCTCCACGGCATTCCGGATGTCCTTCCGGTTCCCCTGGCCGACCACCCCCCGGAGTCCCCGCTCCCCCGGCTCCGAGCCCTCGCCCGTGGCGGCCACGGCGTCCTCGCCGACGACCAGCAGGCTGCCCCCGCCGTCCGGCCGGGCCTGTTTCCCCCCGATGTAGAGCTTCGGGGTCCGGTCGAGCCCCCGGGACGCGCTCGGGCCTCCGATCCCCGGCCGGAACTCGACCCGGGTGCGCGGACAGTGCGACGCCGTCGCATCCCCCTCTGCCGGATCATCCTTCGGACCCCGGGGCCGGAGGTAGGCCACGAGCCCCTCCCGGCCGCCCTCGCGGCCGTACCCGCTCTCCCGCACGCCCCCGAACCCCGACGCGGCGTCGAACATGTTGGTGCAGTTGATCCACACCGTGCCGGCCTCGATCTTCGGGGCCACGTCCAGCGCCAGATTCAGGTTCTCGGTCCAGACCGACGCGGCCAGGCCGTAGCGGGTGTTGTTCGCGAGTTCCACCGACTCGGCGTGGGTGCGGAAGGTCATGAGGACCACCACCGGCCCGAAGATCTCCACCTGGGCCAGCGTGCCCGCCGGCTCCACGCCGGTGCAGAGGGTGGGCGGGTAGTAGCTCCCGCGGGTGGGCATGCCGTTGTCGGAGGGCTGCCAGATTTCGGCCCCCTCCGCGCGCCCGGCTTCCACCAGCTCCCGGATCCGCTCGAGCTGGGTCGGGTCCACGACGGCCCCCATGTCGATGCCCTTGTCGAGGGGGTCTCCCAGCCGGAGGGTCTCCATGCGGGCCCGGAGCTTCGTCACCAGCGCCTCGGCCACCCCCTCCTGGACCAGGATCCTCGAGCCGGCGCAGCACACCTCGCCCTGGTTGAACCAGATCGCGTCCACGACCCCCTCCACCACCGAGTCCAGGTCCGCGTCCTCGTAGACGAGGAAGGGGGACTTGCCCCCGAGCTCGAGGGTGAGGGCCTTCCCGGTCCCGGCGGTCTGCTTCCGGAGGATGCGTCCGACCTCGGTGGAGCCGGTGAAGGCCACCTTCCGGACGCCGGGGTGGCCCGCCAGCGCGGCCCCGGTGCGGCCGTCGCCGGTGACGATGTTCACGACGCCCTCCGGGACCCCGGCCTCCACGCACAGGTCGGCGAAGAGGAGCGCGGTGAGGGGGGTGAACTCGGCAGGCTTGAGCACCACCGTGTTCCCGCAGGCCAGCGCCGGCGCCACCTTCCAGGCCAGCATGAGGAGGGGGAAGTTCCACGGGATGATCTGTCCCACCACCCCGTGGGGCTCCCGGTCCGGAAACTCCCGCTGCACCAGGGCCGCCCACCCGGCATGATGGTAGAAGTGCCGGGCCACGAGCGGGATGTCCAGGTCCCGGCTCTCCCGGATCGGCTTCCCGTTGTCCAGCGACTCGAGGACCGCGAAGAGTCTCGCGTGCTTCTGGATCCCCCGGGCCAGGGCATACAGGACCCGCCCTCGGCCGTGGCCGCCCAGCGCCGTCCACCCTTCCAGCGCCGCCTCCGCCGCCTCCACCGCCCGCCTCACGTCGGCCTCGCTCCCCTGGGCGATCTCCGCGAGCACCTCGCCGGTGGCGGGGTTCCGGGTTTCGAAGCGCTCGGGGGAATCGGCGCCGGCGGCGGGGGTCGGATCCGCCCACCTCCCCCCGACGAAGAGCCCGAACCGGCGGTCATGGGCGTCGAGCCAGCGCTCCGCGGGCCCGGTGCTTTCGGGGGCGGGGCCGTACTCCAGCGACTGGAAGATCTCTGCGATGTCGGGCATCAGGGGGTCCGGGTCCGGGGGTCTGCGGCAGGTGGGGCCGGGTGGGGCAGGGGTGGCGTGGGGGGCTCGGGCCGACCTAGGCCATCGGGTGGCGATGCCCGGCCGAGTACCGCCCGGTGAGGTGGTGCTCCAGCTGCCGCTCGATGTCGGAAAGAAGCGAGGAGGCGCCGAAACGGAAGCGGTGCGGATCGAGCCACCCGTTCCCCAGTTCCTCCTTCATCAGCGTCATCCAGACCAGGGCGTCCTTCGCGGTGCGGATCCCGCCGGCGGGCTTGAACCCCACCTCGTGCCCGGTCCGCTCCAGGTAGCCCCGGATGCTCCGGGCCATGACGAGCCCCACGGGGAGGGTGGCGTTCACCCCCTCCTTTCCGGTGGAGGTCTTGATGAAGTCCGCGCCGGCCATCATGCACACCGCGCTGGCGCGGGCGACGTGGGTCAGCGTGGAGAGTTCGCCGGTGGCCAGGATGGTCTTGAGGTGGGCGTCGCCGCACGCCTCCCGGTACCGCCGCACTTCGTCGTAGAGGGCCACCCAGTCGCCGGTGAGGACGTTGGCCCGGGTGATCACGATGTCGATTTCCTCGGCTCCCGCCTCCACCGAGGCCCGGATCTCGCCCAGCTTCTGAGGCATGGGCGACAGGCCGTGCGGGAACCCCGTCGACACGGCGGCCACCGGGATCCCGCTCCCCGCCAGCGCCTCCACCGCCGTCTCCACCCAGTGATGGTAGACACAGACCGCAGCGGTCCGGATCGGGAGCGCGTCCACACCCAGACCCTCCACCAGGTCCCGCCGGAGGGGGGTGCGGGCCTTCGCTGCCAGCCGCCGCACGTTCGAGGCGGTGTCGTCGCCGGAAAGGGTCGTCAGGTCCATGAGCGTGATGGCGCGAAGGAGCCAGGCCGCCTGCCACTCCTTCTTGAGGCTCCTGCGGGCGCCGAACTGCCCCGCGCGGCGCTCCACGGCGCTGCGATTCACCTGCATGCGCCGGATCCACTCGAGGTCCAGCGGGATCCCGGGGTTCCGGTCCCCGCTCGCGGTCCCGGCGGTGGGCCTCGTGTCCTCTCCCCGGGCTCGGGGCGGACGGGGCGGATCGCTGGGCGGGGTTTGGACCGGGGTGCCGGGGTGCGACATGAAACGGCTCCAGGCGGGAGAGGTTGGGGTGGGGGAGCTCGAGGGGTTGTGCGCGGGGGCATCGGTTCGCCGCCGGAAGGGCGCCTGGGGTTGATGCAGGGCGTCCGGCGTACGACGCGCCCGCTCTCCCCCGGCCCCGCCGGAGCGACCGACTGCCGAAAGCTACCTTGCCGAGGGCCGGGGATCCACCGTCTCGGCCCTTTCCGGGAGGAAGGGGACCGAATCCCCCGGCGTCACGGTCCAGGCTTCGAACCACTGGCTCCGGCGCTGGACCTCGCCGCTCCGGATCGTCCGCCAGACGACGGCCTCCAGTGGGAGGAGGAGCGGCGCCGGCGTCCCCGGGGCGGTCTCGGGAAACCGGGTCCATCCGCCGGCGCCCTCGTCCGGATCCGGGGTCCGGAAGCGCCAGTCGACCCGGAGGAGGAGGGTGTCCGCCGACAGTTCCAGGTATCCCTCCACCCCGGCCCGGCGCGAGTCGGCTGCGCAGAACGGAACGATCCACCCTCCGGCGGGACCGGGTGACGGGGCGCGGAATCGCTGCTGCCGTGCGAACAGGGGGGTGCCGAAGTGCGACGCGAAGTCCGCCTCCAGCGGCGCGTAGGACCAGGCGTCGAAGGATCCCGAAAGGTCCGTGCGGCGAACCGGGAAGGCGTACCCATCCCTTTCCACCCTGCGCTCCCATGCCGTCCGAAGGCGCCCGGAGAAGCCCCGCTGGCCTGCCGTGAGGGGGCCATCGGCATTGCCCCGGATGATCCTGCCGGCCGGCAGCGTGTCGGTTCGGACCAGCGTGTACGAGGCCGCGCCCAGCGTGTCGAGGCCATTGGGGTGAAGACGGGCCATGGCCTCCCAGAGTGCCGCTCCCTCCGGGTGGCTGCGGTCCGGGCAGCGCTCCGACGCAACCTCCACCCGAAGCTCGGGAAGGGGAAGCGGAGCCGGCTCCATGACCAGCCGGATCAGCGCTCCGGCCGTCTCCTCGTCGGAGAGGGGACGCTCCACCGTGGCGTAGCCCAGGCGCTCGGCGCGAATTCCCGGAGATTCGAGACCGCCAGGTCCCCGGGCGGGGGTCCGCGGAGGCGGAATCCGGAACCCACCGGACTCCGTCGTGACGGTCGAGGCAACGAGACGACCGCCCGCAAGCAATTCGACGCGGACCCCGACGATGGGAGCTCCGCCCGGCGCCTGGACAATGCCGACGATGTCGTTGGCCCCGGAGCCGAACCCTCCCGACGGCACCGCCGCCTCGCCACCCGTCGAGGCGGAGAGCCCGGCGACGAGGAGAGCGGCGAGGAGCGCGATGGGCCGGAGATTCATGAGCGTCAAGCGGACACCGGGAACGCGGGGGGAAGGGCGGGGGGAGGGCGACCTCGCAGCTTCGGTATCGCGTCGAACCCGTCGATACCGTGACTGCTTGTAGCCTCGATTCGTCCCCGGGTTCCCGTGCCCCTCCCGAATTCCCCCCCGGGCGGGGCCCCCGACCCGACCGGACCCTCGGCCCCGGGAGCGGGCGTCGCGGGAGCAGCTGCCGGACCGGACGTCCCGACCCACCGTCGGACAATATGCCCCGTCGTGGAGGTGGTCGCCCCGGTGCACCTGTCCTTCCCGGCCCCGGAAATGCCCCGGAAAGCGGTGCTCCGGGCGGGGTGTCGCGCCTTTCCCTGCCGGCCGGTTCATGGCATGATGGATGCATTCTCTCGGTCCTGTCTTCCGCGGCACGAGGCCCGAGACGCACGTGTCCGGATCGACCGACCCTGCCCCTCACGGAGAATTCAGATGAACCGCTTGCTCGTCCCCCTCGACGGATCAGCGCTCGCCGAGACCGCACTTCCTGTCGCCCTCGGGCTGGCCCGTCGCTTTGGCGCGGAGCTGCACCTGGCCTCCGTGGTATCCGACCTCCCTCCCGTCCCCCTCGCGGCCGGTGACGGGGAACTCATCACCCGGTGGTTCGACGCCGAGGAAAAGCGCGCGTCCGAGTACCTGTCGAAGGTGGTCGAAGGGCTTTCGGTCGGAGAAGCGGGGGGCGTGGAGACCCATGTTCGCAGTGGCCCGGTTGCTCGCACCCTCCAGGCCATCGCCGACGATCTGGACGTCTCGATGGTGGTCATGACGACCCACGGGCGGGGTGCCTGGCAGCGTGCGTGGCTCGGGAGCGTCGCCGACGTCATGATCCGGCAGGTCCGGCGGCCCGTTCTCCTCCTCAGGGAGCGCGACGCCGGATCGCTATCGGCAACGGGATCTCCGAAGAAGGTCGTGGTTCCCCTCGATGGTTCCGCAGCGGCAGAGGTCGTCCTGGACGCGCTGTCCGCCATGGTCGAACCGGGAATCACCGAAGTCGAACTCGTTCTCGTGCTTCAGGAGCCCATGCCCATGGCGACCTCCTACCTTCCCCATGCCGTGGCGGAGGGTGGGCTCATGGAAGCCCGGAAGGAGAGGGCACGGGAGTACATGGAAACCGTCCGATCGAGGCTGGCCGACGCCGGTCACCGGGTGGAGTCCAGGATCATCCCGGCCGGCGACGCAGGTCACGGGATCCTGCAGCACCTGGAACGCTCCGGGGCCGACATGGTGGCGCTTTCGACCCGGGGCCGGGGTGGGGCCGCTCGCCTCATGCTCGGAAGCGTGGCCGACAAGGTGATCCGGTCCTCGTCCGTCCCCGTCCTGGTGACGCGGCGCGCGGGCGAGGAGGAGTAGAGGCATCCGGCCCGGACGCCTCCGCGTCCGGGCCCTCACTCCGCCTTTCGCGGCCCGGTGGTCGGGGGCGCGGGGGGCGGGGGGGGCACGTCCGTCCGATCCAGGGGCAGGGCGAAGGAGAACGTGCTCCCCCGGCCCACTTCCGACTCGGCCCAGATCCGACCACCGTGGCTCCGCACGATTCCCCGTGCAATGGCGAGCCCGAGACCGATACCGCGACCTCTCCGCTTCCCCGCGCGCCAGAAGCGGTCGAAGACCCTTTCCAGCGCTTCCGGAGGGATCCCCGAGCCGGTGTCGCGAACGTGAACGCGAAGCTCGTCGTCGGTGATCTCCGCCTGGAGGCACACCTCCCCATCCTCGGGGGTGTGCTTCACCGCATTCCCCACCAGGTTCGAGAGAACCTGCTGGATGCGGTCGCCATCCACCCGTACCGTGGGGAGGCCTTCGGAGGGCACTTCGTTCAGGACCCGTATGTTCTTGACCCGGGCCAGGGGGAGGAGCATCTCGAGGGCTTCCTCGACGAGGGGGCCGATCGACCGGGGCTGGGGATCCAGCTGCAGGTGACCTGATTCCATCCGCCGCACTTCGAGGAGGTCCTGGATCAGGCGCTCCATGACCTCCACGGACCGTCGGATCGCGGTGAGGTAGTATTCCTCCTGCCCGGGGCGTCCGGTGGCGCGCCCTGCCCTCGACCGCTCCATGGATTCCAGTCCGATGAAGATCGCCTGGAGCGGGTTGCCCAGGTCATGGGAAACGATTCCGAGGACCTCGTCTCTCGCTTCCACGGCGCGGCGGGCCTCGCGGAAGAGCCGCGCGTTGTCCAGCGCCATCCCCGCCCGGCGGCCGAGCTCGAGGGCGAGTTCCAGGTCGGCCTGGTCGTAGGGGCGATGGTGAAAGGGTCGACCCGGCCGGGGGCTCGTGTCTCCGCAGCGCAGACAGAGCAGGGTCCCGAGCAACCTCCCCCTCGCCTGCAACGGCACGACGATGAGGGATCGGGCGCCGAGTTCGCGCAGAAGGGATCGCGTTTCCTCGCTCCACGCGGTGTCCTCCGTCGTCTCCACGCAAAGCTCGGCATGGAAGACATGGGGGTCGCCCCCCAGGACGCCTTCGAGGAGGCCGGGCCTCGGCTCATCCGCGACGTGGCGAGCCAGCTGCGATGCCAGCCCCGAGGCCGCATGGATGCGGTGCCGCGCCTCCACCCTCCGCCTCTCGCCTTCCTCGTCGTCGGCGACGGTGATCATGCACAGGTCGGCGACGGACTGAACGGCGAGATCGACGATCTGCCGGAGCGTCTCGTCCTGGTCGAGGGTGTGGGCGAGGACCTCGCCGACCCGGGAGAGGAACGCCTGACCATTCTCGTGGCGGACGCGCTCGGACACGTCACGCAGCACAACGGTGAAGAACTGCTCGCGACCCACGACGACCTTCTGGATCGAGGCTTCGGCGGCGAACTCCTCCCCGTCCCGCCGCAGACCGCTGATGGTCTGCCGCTCCGCCATACGCCGGGCGGGCACCGGGGATTCACCGAAGTTGTCCACGTGCCTCCGGTGAGCCTCGCGGGAGCGAGCCGGCAGGAGAAGATCCAGGGGCCGGCCCAGGACCTCCTCCTTCCGGTAACCGAAGATCCATTCCGCCCCCTGGTTGAACAGGACGATGCGGTGCTCCTGGTCGACGGAGATGATGGCATCCGACGCGATCTCGACGATCCCCGAGAAACGGGCCTGGGATTCACGCAGCGCTGCCTCCCGCCTTTCCCTCGCGTCCCCCGTGGATGCATCCACGGCCGACCCCAGGATCCCGAGCCCGGCGCCGTTTCCGCTCCCGATGCGAGAGAATCGCCAGTGCGCCGTCACAACCGCGCCGTCGCGGTCCCGGAGCCGGATCTCCACCGGGCCGGCGCTCCCGCCGGCGAAGACGCTTGCCAGGATCCCGTCGAACCCGGTTCGATCCGCTTCGGGGACCAGGAACCTGGACATCGCGTGGCCACGGGCCTCCTCGTCCGACCAGCCGGTAAGCGCCGCCAGCCCGGGATTGACGTGCAGGATCGTGCCTTCGGGGTCCATGAGGACGACCGGGGCCTCCAGGCCTGATCCCGGTTCCAGGCCTGATCCCGGTTCGAGGATCTCGTTCGGCGGTTCGGGCTTGCTGGGGTGCACGTTCGAAAGCCACGTCCGGAGGGAAGGTCGGCGCCGGGAATTCCGGGCCGTTTCCCAGCCCGGACACGCGGAAGATGCGGAAGGTAAGGGTCGGGGAGCCCCCGTGGAAAGCCCGCGTGGCATTCTGGTGTGGGGGAGGCGCTGCCTGGGACCACATGACCCATGGTGGGACGAAGTGCCCCGCCGTCCCGGTGGGCACGTGGGGAGATCGACCCGGAAAGGCAACCCCCACGGGCCCTCCCGAATGCCGTGTCCACCGGCACGGACCTTGAACTGAACGCTGGAAGCAGGACGGGCCGGGCCGGGCCCGAGCATCCCGTTCTGTACCCTTGAAGGAGCCCCATCATGCGCACCGTTCGCGACATCATGAATTCCGAGCTCATCGTGGTCCGCACCGGGTCCAGCGTGGATGATCTCATCCAGCTGCTGGACGAGGAGGCGATCTCCGGTGTCCCCGTGCTGGACTCGGCGGACCGGATCCAGGGGGTGGTTTCGCGCACCGACGTCATCCGGTCCGCGGCGCGAGCCCGGGAGGTCGCGGCCCCGGACACGTTCTGGGAGACGCTCGGCACCGAATCCGATCAGGAGGAAGATGACCCCTCCTGGTTCCTCGCGCCGGAGTCCGCCGTGTACATGGTCCCGGCCCACACCTTCCCTGCGCTGGGCATGGCGGAAATCCTGGTCGACGAGATCATGACCCCCGTCGCCTTCACCGTCGAACCCGACATGCCGGTGGGCGACCTGGCGGAGTTCCTGGTTCGCGGACGAATCCACCGCGCCCTGGTCGTGGAAAGGGAGAAGCTCATCGGGATCGTGACGGCGTTCGACCTCCTGCGTGTCATGGCGGGAGACCGGACCCCGTGACTCCCTCGCTCCCCGATCCCGGGGGGGCGAACGATCCGGTGGGCATCCTCGCAGGGACGGCGGCCCAGGAGATCGGTTCCGCTCTCACGGCCATCCAGGTCGCCGCAGAGCGCCTCGAGCGCTACCATGTGAGGGGGGGCGCTCCAGGGTCCTCGGAGCTCCGGGTCATCCGTGACCAGAGCCGCCGGCTGGCCCGGCTTGCTCGGAATCTCCTCGATCTGGCCCGGCCCGCGACCAGGGGCACGACCCCGGTGGACCTCGGCGCCGAGATCCGGCGCCTCGTTCCACCCCTTGGGAGGGTTCTCGCGAGGGAGGGGGTCGAACTGCGGATCGAAGGTCTCCTGGCGGCGGAGGACGACGGCGGACCCCGGGTGAGGGCGGACCCCATGCGACTGCAGGAACTCGTGCTCGCGCTGGTGGCCAACGCCAGGAAGGCGGTTGTCCGTGGCCCCGAGCCACGATGGATCCGGATCTCGGCAGTCGCTCTCGTCGACGGATCCGGCGAGGTCCGGGTGGCGGATTCGGGTCCCGGCGTGCCCCAGGGCGCGGAAGAGCGCATATTCTTCCCCATTGTCTCCGGGTTGGGCGGCGAGGGCGCGGGGCTGTCGCGCTCACGCCTTTCACTCGCGGGGCACGGGGGTGGAATCAGGCTGGGCCGTACCGAACAGGGCGGCTCGGAGTTCATCCTCAGGCTCGAACCCTTCGAAAAGGAAGCACCATGAATGGAGCGGCCACGGAGCGGACCGCGGCGTCGGACACCGCCATCGTGGGAGCGGACCCCCGGGTCCTGGTGGTCGAGGACGAGGATGTGATCCGGGAACTCCTGGAGCAGACCCTCCAGGAGGAGGGGTTCCGGGTGGTGGTGGTCGCCACGGGCGAGGCCGCCCTGAAGTGTCTGGAGAAGTCGCTGTTCGACGTCGTTCTGCTGGACCTGAACCTGCCCGGGATGCACGGGCTCAATGTCCTCTCTGCAGCTCCCGCCACGCAGACCGACGCCCAGTTCATCGTCATGACCGCCTTCGGGAGCGTGGACACGGCGGTTGAGGCGATGAAACTCGGTGCCTTCGACTACATCAACAAGCCGTTCCGGATCGAGGAACTGCTCCTCACGCTCAGGCGGGCCATCGAGGAGACCGAACTCCGACGCGAGGTGGCGCAGCTCCGTACCCGGGTGGGAGGAAGCGCAAGGGAGCGCATCCTCGGAAAGACCCCGGCCATCCAGCGGGTCTTCGACCTCATCGAGCGGGTGGCACCCACACGTGCCAACGTGCTCGTTCATGGCGAGACGGGCACCGGGAAGGAACTGGTGGCCCGGGCCGTTCACGACGTCTCCGACCGGTCCCGCCGCCCCTTCATCCCGGTGAACTGCTCTGCACTCCCCGAGTCGCTCCTGGAAAGCGAGCTCTTCGGTCACGTGAAGGGATCCTTCACCGGCGCCATCCAGTCCAGGCGGGGACTCTTCGAGTCCGCGCAGGGGGGAACGCTCTTCCTCGACGAGATCTCGACGATCTCTCCCGCGATCCAGGTCAAGCTGCTCCGCGTTCTCCAGGAGCGCCGAATCACGCCCGTGGGCGGGAGCGAGTCGATTCCCGTCGATTTCCGGCTCGTCGCCGCGACGAACGAGGAACTGGAATCCCTCGTGGCCGACGGGACCTTCCGCGAGGACCTCTACTACCGGCTGAACGTCTTTCCCATCCGGGTGCCACCCCTCCGGGAACGCCGTGCCGACATCCCCATCCTCGCCAACGCGTTTCGGCTCCGGTTCGCCGAGGAGAACGGGCTTCCGGCCCCGGAGATCCTCCCGGAAACGCTGTCGCGCATGATGGCGCATGACTGGCCGGGAAACGTCAGGGAGCTCGAGAACTCCATCGAACGCTCCCTGATCCTCCACTCGGGCTCGCGATCGCTCCCCTTCGAGACGTCGGCGAACGGCGGGATTCGGGAAGAGCGCTCGATTCTCGACAGGGCCACGGACCAGGGATGGACCCTCGATCGACTGGAGCGGGAGTATATCCTCCGCGTCCTCGACGCCCAGGCATGGCACCAGGGGAATGCCGCGGAAGTCCTCGGCATCAACCGGCGCACGCTCTACCGGAAGCTTCGGCTCTACCGGGAAGAGGGCGCGCTCCCCGACGGGGTTCGACCGGAGGCATGATGGGAGACCCGTCCTCCTTCCGCACCCGGACCCTCACCGAATCCGATTCGCTGGACTTCCTCGCCGGCAGGAACATCGGGCGGCTGGCCTACCTCGAAGGCGGTCTCATCGAGGTGCGCCCGGTCGGGTATGCAGCTTCCGGAGACTGGATCTTCGGGCGCCTGGGCCCCGGAAGAAAGACCGAGGCCCTGCTCCGTCACCGCTGGGTGACGTTCCAGGTGGACGAAGTGCGGGACCACTGGAACTGGCGAAGCGTGGTCCTTCATGGCGCCCTCCATTTCCTGGACGGCATGGGTGGGGCGGCGGCGGCAGCGGCACGTGAACGGGCACTCGTGTCGCTCGCCGCGGCAATCCCCGGTTTCGGAGAGCCCGGTGATCCCGGCTCGTTCCGCGACATGATCTTCGGGGTGGAGATCCAGGAGATCAGCGGGGTCGAGGGGTACCTGGAGGGAGCCTGACGCCGAGGGTTCCGGGGGGGGCGTTGCTTCCACCTGCCCGGCGCGGCCATCTTGGTCGACCTGTATCCTGTCCGTCCACCACGCCGGGTCGTGCGCAACCGGAGAGCCATTGGGCCTGGTCCATGTACTTGCGAACCCCAATGCCAGGAGTGGGCGGGGCGCCCGCGTCCTCCCCGAACTGGAGGCGGCACTTCGCACCGGCGGTCACGAGGTGCGGTCCTCCCGTACCGAAGCCCCGGGGCACGCCAGGGCGCTGGCCTCGGAGCTGACCCGACGAGGGGACCCGGGTCCCCTCGTGGTCGTCGGTGGCGACGGCACCCTCCACGAAGTCGCGAACGGCCTTTGTGAGGCGGGATTCCCCGACGGTTTTCCCCTGGTCGTTCTTCCGGTCGGAACGGGAAACGACTTCCACCGGATGGTGCGGGCCGGCAGCGGAGTGGCTGCGGCTGTGGAGCTGGTGGCGACGGGGGTTCCGCGTCGCCTGGACGTGGGGGAGGCTCGCTGGGCCGGGGGCAGCGCCGTCTTCGTCAACCTGCTCGGCGTGGGCATCGACGTGGAGGTACTTCGGCGTCGGGACGCCTTCGCGAGGCTTCCGGGACTCCTCCAGTACGGTGGCGCCCTGCTGTCCGCCCTCCGGCGGTTCACCCCGACCCATCTGGAGGTGTCCGCGTTCAGCAGCGCCGACGGCTCGCCGGGGCGCTCGGAGAAATCGCTCCTCGAGGCGGACGCACTGCTTGCGGCCGTGACCGTCGGGCCGTCCATCGGCGGCGGCTTCATGCTCTCCCCGGAGGCCCGCCCCGACGACGGGCTCCTGGACCTCTTCTTCGTCGAACCCCTCGGGCTCCTTCAGGTACTCCGGTACCTTCCGCGGGTCGTGCGGGGTACCTTGGATACGCCGCACCGCATTCATCGGGCTACCTTTCCGGCGGGACGCCTCGTTTCCCGCGACGATCAACCGTTTGCCTTCGAACTCGACGGAGAACTGATGCCGGATACGACAACCTGGCTCGAAATGAGCATCCGGTCGGGGGCACTCACGATCCTGGACCTCGAATGAGGCGGGGTGGTGGCGTGGCCCCCAGCCTCGGCCGACCTTCTCGCCTCCTCCCCCTGCTCCTGGCGGGGGGGCTTCTCGTGCTCGGACCCGGACTCCCGGGTCCCCTGGCCGGCCCCCTGCACGTCGAGGCCCGGCAGGGCCTGACGGTGGCCGAGTCCCGGGGAGGGGGAGACCCTGCCGAAGGGATCGAAGGGGACGCACCGGGCCCTGGGTCCCCGCGGGTCGTGCAGCCCCGGGTACCGGAGTGGACCACCTTCCAGGCCGACGAACTCCCCATATCCCCCCGGGGCGCGTTCCTCCGCTCGCTGGTTCTCCCCGGGTGGGGGCACCTGGCGGTGGATTCTCCCGGTCGCGCAGCGTTCTACATGGCCGCGCAGGGCGGGACCGCCTGGATGCTGGGCAAATCCATCCTCCGGCGGGGTTCGGCGCGTCGGTTCCGGGACGAGGAAATCCGGATGGTTCGGGAGGAACTCCAGGCGCAGGGCGTGCAGAGCCCGGACTCGCTCCGGGCGGGCGCCCTGGGGGATGCCCGGGTCGAGCGCTGGCAGGAGCTGGTCGACATCCGGGGAGACCAGGTCGAGGACTGGGTGGCCCTGGGCATCTTCCTGTCCCTTCTCTCCGCCACCGATGCGCTGGTGGCTGCCCACATGGCCGACTACCCCGAGCCGCTGACCTTCGATGTGGTGCCTCGCGGCGGGGGCGGGGGCTGGGAGATGCGCTTTCGGCTACCGCTGGGCAGGCCGGTCGCCGGGGGTCGCTGAGGCCCTCCGATCCTCGGGGGTGTCCAGTGCCGGGCGCGAGGAAAACGGTCGCGGGGCTCCGCCGTGCCAGGCCATCAGCATGGGTTCGCTTCCCTCGTCGAGTTCAATCCAGGAACAGTGCTTCAGCCAGTCCCCGGAGTTCAGGTAGTATCGGCCCGGGGCGATGACGACACGGCGGGGCAGGTGCGTGTGCCCCAGCAGCACGGCGTCCAGCTCCTCGTCCTCGAGAAGCGTATCCCGGGCCCATCGCTCCAGTTCAGCGGACCGGGCCAGTACCTGGGGGGGCGGCGGACCGAGGCGGACCTCCGTGCGGGACACCCTGCCGGCCACCCAGGCCCCGACGTCCGGGTGCAGCCAGCGGAAGGCGAAGCGAGTGGGGCGACTGCGAAGCAGGAGGCGGAGCGCCCGGTACCCGAGGTCCCCGCGACCCAGCCCGTCGCCGTGGGCCACCAGCGCCCGATGCCCCCCAAGGGTCAGACGGACCGGCTCGTGGTGCACGTGCATGCCGATTTCGCCCGAGAGGTAGCTTCCCCCCCACCAGTCGTGGTTGCCGCCCACGAAGTCCACGCGCATGCCCCCATCCACGAGGGCGGCGAGTCGCCCGAGGGTTCGGGTGGCGCCCCGGGGCACCACGCTGCCGTATTCGAACCAGAAATCGAAGAGGTCCCCGTTCAGCACGAGGTGCCGGGTGCGGGATTCCACGTAGTCGAGCCATGCGTGGAAATCGGCGACACGCTCCGCCGGGGCGGCCCCCAGATGCAGGTCGCTCGCAACGATGGCTCCGGATGAAGTCGTCATGGGGCGAAGGTAGTCGGCGGCTCCTTTCAGGGGAAGGAAGTGGGCGGACCATCGCTCGCACCTGGAGAACGGGCCTGCGACGCGACCCCCTGCCGCCGTCTCGATCGGACGTTATCTTCTCCCTCCGGATCCTCGCAGGCGGATCCCGGCAGATGCGAAGGAAATCCGGGGGACCCATGACCCCCCTCTCGCGGTACCACTCCGTTCGGAACCGAGGCAGGCTGGAGAACTCCGTTCCACCGGGGCCAGACCCCCCGCCGGGGCCAGACCCCCGCAACCGACCCCCCCAAGCCGAGGAACCTGGATGCGCAGTTCGAGGTCGAAGGGAGCCCGCCGGCCCCCGGAGCCGATGAGCACCGGCAGGCGGCACTCCCTCCGGAAATCGATTTTCCTGCTCCCCTTCCTGGTGGCGGGATGCGCATCGGCTTCCCCTCCGTCCACTGCGCCGGCCGCGGACGCGGGTGCGGTCCAGCGAGACGCCGAGCAGCGGTCGCTTCTGGATCACCCCTATCGGCTGGTCTTCGACTGGGAGTTCCAGGAGCCCGGGGTCCGCGTCCGGGGGCGCGGCGTGGCCCGGGTTGAACCCCCGTACCGCGCCCGCCTGGATCTCTTCGGGCCCGGGGGCGACCGCATCGCCGCCGCTTCCCTGGTCAATGACCAGCTCGAGGTGCCCGTGGGGCTGGCGACGGCCATCCCCCCCGCCCCCATGCTCTGGGGGGCCCTCGGCATCTTCCGACCGGGACCGGGGCTCTACGGTGCAACGGCCACACGCACGACGGCCGGACAGTCCGAACTGCGGTACCTCTCCGCCGAGGGTGGCGAGTTGCGCGTTGCGCTTTCGGGTGGACGCATCGACCGGATCGATCGGACGCTGGAGTCGGGCGCCCGGCAGGAGCTGAGGGTTCGATTCGGCGAGAGCGACGAGCGGTTCCCCCGGGAATCGATCTACCGTGACGTGGGGGCGGTCCGGGAACTCCGGATCACCATGGAGTCGGTGGAACAGGTCGAGTCCTACCCCCCCGATGTCTGGAACCCCGGTGGCTGAGCGTCGCATGAGGACCCGCGCGATCCTTTCCGGATTTCTCTTCGTGGCCGTGCTGGCGATCCCGGGATGCCTGTACACCTTCCAGGCAGGGGCCGGACTCCCCTCGCACGTGCGGACGGTCGCCGTGGTGCCCTTCGACAACGAGACGGACCGCTTCGACCTCGCCCAGCAGATTCACGAGGCGATCTTCCAGGAAGTGCCCCGGGCCTTCGGTGTCCGGACTGCAAGCGAGGCCGACGCCGACGCAATCATCCGGGGGACGGTCCGCCGCTATGCCGTGGACGCCCCGTCGTATCGATCGGCCCCGGGAGGAGGCGCCCAGGTCCTGGAGCGAGCCGTCGCCATCTCGATGGAGATCCAGGTCGTCGATCAGACCCGGCAGATGATTCTCTGGGAGAATCGCAGCCTGTCGGTTCGAGGCCAGTTCCTGGAAGGCCAGGAGCTCGAGGAGGTCGGCCGGAATCTCGCCATCGAGCAGATCGTTCGAGACATCATCAACGGACTTCAGTCCAACTGGTAGCCGGATCCATGCCCTCTTCTGATCGTTCGGACACGCCCCTCCGCCTCGGCACCCGCGGTTCTCTCCTTGCCGTGACCCAGAGTGGCTGGGTCGCGGACCGGATCCGCGGAGCCACGGGGAGGCCGGTGGAGCTCGTCGAGATCCGGACCCTCGGTGACCAGGACCAGGAACGCCCGCTCTCCGAGATCGGTGGGCAGGGGCTCTTCACCCGCGAGCTCGACCGGGCGCTCCTCGATGGCGAGGTGGATCTCGCGGTTCACTCCCTCAAGGACCTTCCGACGGCTTTCGTGGAAGGCCTCACGCTTGCGGCTGTGCCCGAACGGGAAGACGCCCGTGACGTGCTCATCGGACCCGAAGGGGTACCGACGACTCTCGACGGTCTCCCGCAGGGAGCCAGGCTCGGCACCAGCTCGCTCCGGCGGCGCGCCCTGGCTCTGGCGTTCCGTCCCGACCTCGAACTGGCACCCATCCGGGGGAATCTGGATACGCGGATGGCCCAGGTCGACGCCGGGCGCTTTCACGCCACGCTTCTGGCCGCAGCGGGGGTCCGACGCCTCGGCTGGGGGGCCCGGATCAGCGAGGCCCTGGACCTTGGGGCATGGCTCCCGGCTCCGGGGCAGGGTGCCCTCGCCGTGGTGGTTCGCACCGATGCACTCGCCGAGCACGCTCAGTGGATCAAGGCCCTCGATCACCCTCCCACGCGAAGTGCGGTGGCGGCGGAACGGGCGATTCTCCATGTCCTCGAGGCCGGCTGCCAGCTTCCGGTGGGCGCCCTTGGCCTGGCGTTCGGAGGCGGTCTTCGGCTGCGGGCGATGGTCGCCTCCCCGGACGGCCGCCACATGGTCCGAGCCGAAGCCACCGGGGCGGTGGAGGAGGCGGTTGAACTCGGACGGCGCGTTGCAGAACGCCTGAAGGAGAAGGGGGCGGTCCAGATTCTCGAGAAGCTGGAAATCCCCGATGCCGTGCGTTCGGTTTCCACCCCCGGATCGCTTTCCCGCTGAAACTGGAGTACCAGGATGGCTCGTTACCAAGATCGATCCCCCGACGCGATCCGGGACATGTCCGTTGAGGTGGACTGGTCCCCCCACGCCGAAGGTTCCTGCCTTGTCACTGCCGGGTCCACCCGCATTCTCTGCACGGCATCCGTCGAGGAGACCGTGCCCCGCTGGCGGGAAGAGCGGGGCGAGGGGTGGGTGACTGCCGAGTACGCCATGCTCCCCCGGGCGACCCACACCCGGAACAGCCGGGAGCGCGACGGCGCGCGCGGGCGGACCCAGGAGATCCAGCGCCTCATTGGACGGGCCCTGCGTTCCGTGGTGGATTTCCATGCCCTCGGACCTCGCACGATCACGGTGGACTGCGACGTTCTTCAGGCGGACGGCGGGACCCGCACGGCTTCCATCACAGGTGGATGGGTGGCGCTCTTCCTGGCCTGCGACAGTCTCATGCGCGCGGGCGCGATCCGGCACCATCCCCTGACCGGCGGCGTGGCCGCGGTAAGTGTGGGGGTTGTGGATGGCGAGAGTCTCCTTGACCTCGATTACGCGGAGGATGTCCGGGCGCAGGTGGACATGAACGTGGTGGCAACCCACGATGGCCGGCTCGTGGAAGTTCAGGGAACCGCGGAAGGGGATCCGTTCCCCCGGGTCGCCATGGACGAGATGATGGATCTTGCCCTGGCCGGGGTGGTGCGGCTCGCTCGCGTCCAGCGGGAGGCGCTGCAGCGGGCGATGCCGTCTCGTGCTGCGGCAGGGACCGAGCCTCGGTGAGCCAACTTCTCGTCGCGACCCGGAGCCGCCCGAAGCTGCTCGAGATTCAGGCCATCCTGGGGACCGCAGGCGGCCTGCGGCTCTGTACCCCGGATGAACTCGGTCTCGAGGAGGATCCGGAGGAGGAGTCGATCGAGGTCTTCGAGACTTTCGAGGAGAACGCCCTTGCCAAGGCCCGCTGGTTTCAGGCACGGACGGGCCTCCCTTCCGTCGCCGACGATTCGGGGCTGGAAGTGGACGCCCTCGGCGGACGACCCGGTGTGCGTTCGAAGCGGTTTGCGCCAGCCACGTTCCAGCGCAGCGGGGAATCCCGCAGCGAGGCGAACATCCGCTTTCTGCTCAGGGAGCTGGAGGGGGTCCCGGATGGGGATCGAGGCGCGCGCTTTGTCTGCGTCGCTGCCCTGGTCGGGCTCGGCCCCTCGCCCCTGGTGCACAGGGGCGAAGTCGAGGGGCGGATCCTTTCCCGGGAGCGGGGTGACGGGGGCTTCGGGTACGACCCCGTCTTCCTGGATCCTGAACTTGGCCGCACCTTTGCCGAACTGACGAGGCACGAGAAGGCCGCCCGAAGCCATCGCGGCCGGGCCTTCGGTGCGCTACGCGCCGGGATGGAAACCCGGGGAGCGGACGTTTCCCATGGCTGACCCCCGGTGGACCCCGCTGGAAGTGGCTCCGAATGCCGACGCGTCGCG
Source organism: Gemmatimonadales bacterium (assembly GCA_007692665.1). Lineage (GTDB taxonomy): Bacteria > Gemmatimonadota > Gemmatimonadetes > Longimicrobiales > Gaopeijiaceae > SKNW01. Next base: position 58,479 of record REBP01000084.1, read on the forward strand.
GCTCAGGATCCGCTGGGCAGACGGTGCCGTTTCGGAGTATCCGCCACGTCATCTCCGGATCGCCTGTCCCTGCGCCGGGTGTGTGGACGAGCTGACGGGTCGCAGGATCCTGCGCGAGGAGCATGTGCCGCGGGACATCCATCCTCTTGCCATTCACTACGTGGGTCGGTACGCCCTCCGTTTCGACTGGAGCGACGGGCACGGAACCGGGATCTTCCCCTTCGAGTACCTGCGGAAGCTGGATGCAGGGGCCCCCGGCGAGGGTTCCTCACCCCCCGGGGGCTGACTCCCGGCCGGGCCTGCCCGGAAGCTTCCGCTGCGCGCCTGCGCACGAGCGCGCCCTTCCCCTTCCTCGCGCCTCCCCCAGAACGTATACTTCGTCCCCGCGGGGCGTGGCGCAGCCCGGTAGCGCGCCTGCTTTGGGAGCAGGAGGT
>REBP01000242.1 GCA_007692665.1 Gemmatimonadales bacterium
TCGGCCGCCACCTCGGCCGGCATCTGCTCCAGCTCCGGCAGGGAGCGCGGCCGGGACTCGAGCCCCTTCATCAGCGCCAGCGTCTCGTCCAGCGGCCAGAGCCCCTCCGCTCCCAGGGTGCGCCGGTACGCCTCGAACTGCCGGATCGCCTCGGTTCGCTCCCCGGCGTCCGCCAGCCCCTGGATCAGCCGATGCTGGGCCTCGTCGTCCAGGGGGTCGGCCGCCACCCAGAGTTCCCCCACTTCCACGACCTTTGCGGAACGCCCGGCCTGGTATTCCAGTTCCATCCAGTCCCGACACGCCTGCCGGAACGCCCGGGCACAGCGGGCCCGCCATCCATCGACCCAGCGCTCCCACCCGGGCAGGTCCACCAGGTGGATGCCGCCAAGGAACGGCCCCCCGTACATTCGTGCCGCGCCTTCAGGGTCGCTGGCATCGAGTGCGCGCTCGAAGGCACCCAGGTCGGTCTGGACCAGGTTCGTGACCCTGATCTCGTGCGTCCGGGACTCGACCCACCCTTCGCCCAGTGACTGGCGGAGCTGGTAGAGGCCCTGCCGGAGGGCGTGGCGAGCGTTTTCCGGGGAACTGTCGGGCCAGAACATGGCAAGGAGGGCCTCCCGGGAAACCTCCCGCTCCACGGCGAGGTGAATGAACAGCGCGGTTCGCGCACGACGGGAAAGGAGCCAGTCCAACTCCCCCTGCTCGTCCGCTGCCGAGAGTCCTCCGAGGGTCGCTACGTGGATCGTCATGGCCGGGGCTCCGGAAACGATGGCCGGAGAGCGGCGCCCGGGGGTCCGACTCGCATGCCGGACACCGGCCTCCTTCATTGAAACTTCAACCAGATCGGATAAAGCGCAAGTTCCGGCGAGGCGTGTAGATACGTCCATCCTTCGGAGAAACCGGTTACGGTGCACGGGGGACCGTGACGCTGCCGTGTCGCCGGGTGACGGGGGCGAGACGGTCCCGGTGACGCCGCTTCCCCATGGTTGATCGCATGGGCCACGGGGCCGGCGTTGCCGCGGGAGGATCTGCGGGCGGCGCACGGGATCCGTGGTCCGCGATCGGGCCGCCCGGTCTCCGGGCCTCCCGGCTCCACCCGAACCCGAGGAGTTGACGATGGACATCAGCAGAAGCCGCAGAATCCGCAGGACACGCGGAACCCACGAAACCCACGGAACCCACGAAACCCACACCACCCGCACGAGCCGCTGGACGCGATTCACCCGCTTCGCACTGGTTCTTCCCCTCCCCCTTCTCTGCCTCGCCTGCACCGACGTTGTGGCGGCGGACACGGACCCCCCGCCACCGAACGTCATCGACGAGCGATCCGAGGTGATCCAGGGGGGCGGAGGGATCGACCTCGTCGTCTACGAAGCCGGAAACCTGGACGGACCGCCCATCGTGTTCATCCACGGCTTCTCCCAGAACAACCTGGCCTGGGAGCGCCAGTTCTCCGGTCCGCTGGCCGAGGAGTTCCACCTGGTCGGCTTCGATCTCCGGGGGCACGGAGCGTCGGGGCACCCCGTGGAGGCCGAGGCCTACACCGACTCGCAGCTCTGGGCCGATGACCTGGCGGCGGTCCTGCAGCGGAAGGGACTGGACCGCCCGGTGGTCGTGGGGTGGTCCTACGGCGGCTACGTCATCGCCGACTACATTCGCAGCTACGGATCCGAAGCCCTGGGCGGGCTCGCCTTCGTGGGGCCCGTGACCAAGGCGGGCTCGAACGAGGCCTTTGCCATGCTTACGGACGAGGTGCTCGCAATCTTCGAGGACGTGCTCGCCGCCGACCTGCGAACCAGCCTGACGGCGACGCGCTCCTTCGCGCGGCTCATGACGGCTTCCGCCGGCGACGACTTCGAGACGGTCTACGGGAGCGCCATGATGGTCCGCCCCGAAGCACGCCAGGCCATGTTCAGTCGCGAACTGGACAACGACGACATCCTCTCGAGCCTGGATCTTCCGACCGTTGCCTTTCACGGGGGCTCCGATCGGGTGGTCCGCACGAGCGCCTCGGAGCACATCGTGGACCTCGTCCCGGGAGCCGAACTGCTTGTCTACGACGGCGCGGGCCATACCCTCTTCATGGACGATCCCCAGCGGTTCAACGACGACCTGGCGGCCTTCGTGCGCTCCGTGCATCCCGACCGCTGAGGTGAGGAGCCATGACAACGTCTGCAGGAGCCCAGGAGGGCAAGGCGAGGGACCATCATCTGCAGGAGCCGGATCCCGGGCAGGCGTCGAGGGGCTGGGAGCCACGTCCCCGGGTCTGCGTGATCGGAGCCGGCGTGGCCGGGCTCGTCACGGCCAGGGTTCTCAGGAACGATGGATTCAGGGTGACCGTGTTCGAGCGGGAGCCCGAACCGGGGGGCGTCTGGACGTCGTCCCGCAGCTACCCCGGACTCCGGGCCAACACGCCCAGGGAGGTCTATTCCTTCTCGGATTTCCCCTATCCGGACGGCACCGATGACTTCCCCACGGCCGCCCAGGTCCGGGGGTACCTGGCGGCCTACGCGGACCACTTCGGGCTCCGGCCCCTCCTCGAACTCTCCACGGAGGTGACATCGGTGGCCCGGGTGAAGGAGGCGGAGGGGGACACGGGCAGCTTCGAGGTCACCGTCTCGCCCGTCGGAACCGGGGACACGCGCTGTCGGACCTTCGATTTCGTGGCCGTCTGCTCCGGAACGTTCTCGATCCCGCATGTGCCCAGGCTGCCGGGCCGGGATCGGTTCGCGGGGTCGGTGCGACACTCGAGCCGGTTTCAGGATGCGGCACGGTTCACGGACCAGCGGGTGGTGGTGGTGGGAGGGGGAAGGTCGGCCATGGGAATCGCCGCGTCCGTGGCGGAGCGCGCCCGCTCGGTCACCCTCGTCTGCCGCAGGCCCCACTGGATGATGCCACGGTATCTTCTCGGCACCCGCATGGACCGCCTCTTCGTCACGCGGCTTGCCGAGGCTCTCCTTCCCCCCTACCACCGTCCGGACCCCAACGGGGGAGAGGCCCCGCGTCAGAGCACCTTCCGGAAGATGGCCGCACCCCTCCTCCGGCTCTGGTGGAGGGGCCAGACCCGACTGGTGCCACGCCTGGCCGGCATGCCCCCGGGCATGCTGCCCGACGCCACGCTCCCCGGAGGACTCGAAAAGAGCGGAATCGGAACCGAGTTTTACCAGGCGCTTCGCGAAGGGCAGGCAGAGGTCGAGCGCTCCGGGATCACGGGCTTCTCCGGGCCGGATACCCTCCGTCTCGAGACGGGTCGGGAGATCAGGGCCGACGTGGTGGTGCTCGCCACCGGCTGGCGCACGGCGCTCCCCTTCCTGGATGAGGAGCTGACCGCCGAAGTGCAGCAGGACGGTCGGATCCAGCTCTACCGCCGGATCCTTGCCCCGCGGGAACCCCGCCTCGGGTTCGTCGGATTCGCCTCGTCCACGGCCTGCACCATCACCTCGGAACTCGGGGCCCACTGGCTCAGCCAGTGCTTCAGGGGAGAACTCGACCTCCCGTCATCCGAGGCAAGAGAATGCGAAGCACGCGGGTTCGACAGGTGGGCCACACAGGCCTTCCCGGACCGTCCGGAAGGGGCCTTCATCGGGCCCTACGTCGCTCACTACGTCGACGATCTCATGCGGGACATGGGGCTGCCCGAACGCAGGAAGCGGAGCAGGCTGCGGGAGTACCTCGGGCCACTCACTGCCGAGCGGTACCGGGGCGTGGCCGACGAGCGTCGGCAGGCCAGGACGAAGGGGAACGCCGGGTCCCACAGGGACGCCTGACCCTCACCTTCCCGGGGGCGGCCTCCCCGGGGGCGGCCGGGTCGCCAGCAGGTTCAGCGCGACCTCGTCCACAAGGTTCGTGAAGACCGCGTCCAGCCCGGCGTCCTCGTCGGCAGGCCCGAAGATCATGGCCACGACCAGGACCTCCTCCACGGCGAAGAGCGCCAGGTGGGTCGCTCCCATGCGGCCGTCGGCGTGGTCGAGCACGACCCTGGCGTGGGACCCCATGGTGGGTCCGTAATGGGTGTGCACTTCCAGCGCCGGGAGGGATTCGGGGGCGTCGGTCCGCGCCGAAAACCCCTGCCCTCCCAGCTGCTCCGTCACCTCCTGGAACCACGCATCCTGCTCCCCGGCCCAGCGCTCCGCCAGTGCGGCGTCGCGGGCCTCGGGTGACTCGGCGCCTTCGGGGAAAGGCCGCAGGAAGAGCTGGACCGGCATGGCGAACTGCCGGGATCCGTAGATGGCGGTCGTTCCCGCAGCCCCGGGAAGCGGCTGCGATCCCCGGAGTTCCCACCCGGAACGGAGGCGGTTCGGGAGGCGGAAGTCGAAGGCCTCGGGGAGGTCGTCAGGCAGGCCCAGCGTCCGGGCCGCCCGGTGATCGTAGCCGGCCATCCCCTCATGCCCCGCCGCCTCGAGCCCGAGGGAAAACGCCCGCACGAAGGCCTCGAGGTGGGGCTCGAGTTCGCTCTCGCGGTCGGAAGGATAGGAGGACCGCATCTTCACGAATGCCCGCCCCAGGGCGCCCACGAACAGGTGAGACTCGAGGCTGGGTGCCGAATCCACGAGATAGGTGACCCTCTGGTGATGCAGGACCATGGGACCGTCGGGGGTTTCGACCTCGAGCGTCCGCCGGTCTCCGCTGCTCTCGATTTCCCGGGACTCCCGCCCCGCCAGGGTCCGGATGTCCTCGATCCCCTGGTCCATTTCCGCCTCCGCCCTAGCCTCCCTCAGCTCGGCCGAAAGTGGTTCTCCGTCGGGAATCACCGGGTAGACGTACACGTCGACCCCTGGCCGGCCCTCGCCGGCATAGCGAAGGACGTACCCGAGAGAGGCCGCCGGGAGACGGTAGGCCTCGACGCGGCGGAAGCCGACCTCGTCCATTGCCTCGGGGGCCGCGAACCCGAAGACCAGGGAATCGGGCGCGGCAGGTGCATGCGTCTGCAGCGCCCCCGGAACCGGAGCCGCGGACGGCGCCATGGCCAGAAGGAGTGAGCCGAAGGCCAGAATCTGCACGGAAGGAGTTCCGATACGGGGCGAGAGCGAGGCGAAGATCATGGCAGAGCGAGGCTGTCTGGAGGAGGCCGCACCGCCGCGGCGCGACAGGCGACCGGTCCATGATCCGCGGACGGCTGCCGCCGCGCAAGCGGCGCCCCCGAAGAGCGTTCCCCACCTTGCCCTCCCAGGCGGACCTTCGGTCATTTGGAGCTGTTCGGCGAGGGCCGGGAGCTGGGGGCGCAGGGCGGCCTGAGGATCACCCTTGACCCCGACTTCCTCCTGCTCGATGCGAGCTACGGGGTGGGCATCACCGGAGACACGCCCGACATCGGGTTCGCCCTGGGCATCGCGCTGACGCCCGGCGCGTTCTTTGCACCCATCGGCTGAACGCCTTCCGCCTTCATCATTCCGAGAGCCCATGCGCCTTGCAGACTCCCAGGCCGAGATCCGGCAGCACATCGCGGCCCGCAACTGGGCGCAGCTCCGCGAGGTTCTGGCCGACATGCCGCCGGCAGACATCGCGGACCTGCTCCTCGACCTCGAGAAGAGCGAGCGCGTCCTCCTCTTCCGTGCCATCCCCCGTGACCCCGCGGCAGATGCCTTCTCCCACCTCGACCCGGATCAGCAGGAGGAACTCCTTCACGATCTGAGCGACGAGG
>REBP01000247.1 GCA_007692665.1 Gemmatimonadales bacterium
GCCCCCGGCCGAACCCTGCCCGAATCGACCCGAACCCCGGGACCCGCACCCGGGGGCGGCCGGTACGTCAGTTCCCGCCGGGAATCAGCACCGTGTCGATGACGTGGATGATGCCGTTCGAGGCCTCGATGTCGGTGGCCGTGACGGTGGCGTCGTTTACCATGACCGAACCGTTGTGCACCATGATCTGGAGCGACCCGCCCTGGAGCGAGGTGGCCTGGTTGAGCGCTGCCACGTCGGAAGCGGTCACCCGGCCGGAAACCACGTGGTACAGAAGGATATCGCGGAGGGCGTCCGGATCCGCGAGAAGGCTTTCGAGCGTGCCCGCCGGGAGGGCCGCGAAGGCCTCGTCGGTGGGGGCGAAGAGCGTGAAGGGTCCACCGGTGTCCAGGGTCTCGACAAGACCGGCGGCGGCGGCGGCGGCGAGAAGCGTCTCGAAGCTGCCGGCCTGGGCGGCCACGTCAACGATGGAGCCTGGCTCCCCGTCGGGTGCATCCATGGGTCCGGGCGTCGGGCGCTCGGTGGTCATCGGCGCTTCGACATCGGGGTCGATGGGCTCATCGTCGCGATCGGCGGTGTTGCAGGCAGCGGGTATGACGGCGAGGCTCAGCACCAGCATCGCGCGGATGAATCGAGTGGAAGACATGGGTTCTCCTTGGGTGGGTACGGGAACGAACAGCGGGGCGTATAGACCTGGACCCCGCAGAGGTTCCATCTTCTCCCCATGAGTGAAATCCTTCTGCCGACACGGGATGTCCTGGAACGCGCCGCGCGGCTGATCCGCGCCGGGCGACTCGTGGGCATGCCCACCGAGACCGTCTACGGCCTGGCGGGCAACGCCTTCGACGAACGAGCGCTCACGCGAATCTTTTCCGTGAAGGAGCGTCCGGTCTTTGATCCCCTCATCGTGCACGTGCCACGGTACCCCTTTTCCGGGGTGATCAGCGAGGAGCGGCTGGACGGCGAAGCGCGCCGCGTCGTCGCCCTGCTTGCCGCCGCCTTCTGGCCCGGGCCGCTCACCCTGGTGCTGCCGAAGGACCCGAGGGTCCCGGACCTGGCGACCAGCGGGCTGGACACGGTGGGAGTCCGGGTTCCGGCTCACCCTGTGGCCCGGGCGCTTCTGGAGGCCTCCGGCGTCCCCCTGGCGGCGCCCAGCGCGAACCGTTTCGGAAGGATCAGCCCGACCCGGGCCCAGCACGTGGCGTCAGAGCTGGGAGACCGGATCCCGCTCATTCTCGACGGGGGACGGTCCCCCGTGGGAGTCGAGTCCACGATCGTGGCGGTGGGTGCGGGCGGGGGACTCGTGCTCCTGCGTCCCGGTGGCATCCCGCGGGAGGCCCTGGTCCAGGTTTCGGGCGCGGAGGTCAGGGTGGTCCCGGGCGCAGGGGAAACGGAACCCGGCGTGGTCACCCCCATGGCACCGGGCATGCTCGAAAGCCACTACGCGCCGCGCAAGACCCTCGTGCTCCTCCCCGCTCCGCTGGATGGGCTCCCGGACGAGGTGCTGGGGAGGATCCTGGCCGGCGCGGGCGGGGGCGGCGGGGCCGAACCCCCTGGCGAGGGGCCGGCGCTCCTCCTGCAGTTCGGCGGGCCGGATGCGCTGGAGCGAGCGGCGGCCCGGGTGGGCGCCCGTGAGGTTCGGAGTCTTTCGGAAGGGGACGATCCCGGGGAGGCCGCCCGGCACCTGTTCGAGGTGCTCAGGGAGATGGACGCTTCGGATCAGTCGACCTGGATCCTGGCCGAACCGGCCCATGGCGACACCGGACTCCGACACGCCATCAACGATCGGCTGGGTCGAGCCTCGGCGTCTCGGGCTGGGGAACGTCGAGAATCCGGGTCCGGATGACACGGTCCAGGAGCGGAAACTCCTCCTCGAGGTACGCCTCGCCCTCGCGCTGGATGCGGCCCTGTTCGGGTCCCTGTCCTCGCGGGGCCCCGTCGCCGTAGCCGCCATGCAGGCGATCCACCGCATCCATCCCCCCGGACACCCGACCGAAGGGGGCGAATCCCATGGCATCGAGGCGGGAATTGTCCGACAGGTTGATGAAGACCTGCACGGTTCGGGTCCCGGGTCCCCCCATGGCGAAGGTCACCTTGCCCCGCTGGTTGCTGGCTTCCACCGAATCGTCCTCGATGCGCGCCTCCCGCCAGGCCGCGGCGATCTCCGGATCTCCCGAGAGCCCGAACTGCACCACGAAGCCGGGAACCACCCGGAAGAAACGGGCGCCGTCGTAGAAGCCGCTCCTGGCCAGGTTGAAGAACCGGTCCGCGCCGAGGGGCGCAAGATTCCGCTCCACCTCCACGACGAAATCCCCCGCCGAAGTCTCGAACAGCACCTTGAACACGTCCGGAGCCTGCGCGGTCATCTCCGGCGATGCGGGGTCCAGCAGGGGGGAACGCGGCGCCTCCGGGCCCATGGACACGGCTCCGGACCTGGGAGCGCACGCGGCGAGCGCGAGCAGCATCAGGAGGAGGACCGCCCGGGGGGCGGCGCGCCGGAAGGACATGGAGGAAGGGCGGATCCAGATCATCACCATGGGTTCCCGTGCGAAGGTGTCGTGGCGTTCCGTCGGTTGCATGCGCATCGTCAGTTCCAGCGGGGGCCGTCGTCGTTCCGGGGCGATCCCCATCCGTCCCGGATGACCGGATCCAGCGACGCCTGGACGGTCGTGGCGCGGTGGCTGAGGTTGGGCCCGGCCACCCGCTCGAGAAGGGCCCGCCCACGGGCCAGACGCTCCTCCGAGAGGCACTCCAGCGTCAACCCGGTTCCCTGGAGTTCGACGACGCCGAGCACGCGCCGCTCCGGCGCATCGAACCAGGTGTACTGGTCCACGCGACGGGGGTCGGCCTCGATGGCGTGCGCCCGGGAGAGTGCCATCCGTACGGCCTCGGGGTCCCGCAGGCGGAAGTGCGCCCTGGTGATCACCATGGCCCCGCCCTCCACCATGGACTCTCCCTCGACGGTGGCCGGCGTGCCGGGAGTCAGCCGCGCCCGGGCGCCCTCCAGCGATTCGACCCCCTCGGCGATGAGGCCCCGGAGGGTATCCACCAGGAGCCCCGCCTCGTAGAGATCCTGCTGAAGGTCATCGAGTTCGGCCGGCGACGCGGCATCGTCGACGAGATCGGCCTCGTCGGCCAGGTCGCGCCACTGGGACTCTGCGGCCGGCAGGAGGACGAAGAGGTCCGAGAGATCCTCCACCTCCCCCCCCACCCAGGCCTCGCCCGCCTCCTCCGCCTCCCCGGCCTCGGCCTGGTGGATCTCGACCAGTTCCCCGACAAGGGTCTCGAGGAGTCCGCGCTGCTGCATCCGGATGCCCTCGTGATGGAGCCTGCAGGTCGTGATCCCCTGGCGTGTGTCCCCCTCGGCCCCGCACACGATGCAGATGGGAGCCAGGAGGTCGTCCGGCGCCTCCCCTTCGGAAGCGCCCGGCTCCCCGGCCGCCTCGGCCCCGACGGCCAGCACCTCCTCCACCGTGCGGAGCGGGGTCGGGGCGCGGCGGGCCATCAGCTCCGGATCACGGCGGCCAAGTCGTGCCACCCCCAGCCAGCCGGGGTCGAAGACCGGCCACACCCGGTCGCACCGGTACCGGAGACGCCAGTCCCGAGGCATCATGTCCGGATACTCGATCCCGAAGTGAAGGACGCGAAGGGCGTGCTCGATGTCGGACCGGAAGCCCTCGGGCGCCCGGGGCAGCATCTCGGCCAGGGCGCCCACGCCCGCAGGATCGCCGGATCGCTCGAGGGCGGGGGCCAGCACATCGGCCATGCCGGGATCCTTTCCGGCCGCTTCCACCAGCCGGGCCCCGGATGCCGGCGTGGAGAGCTGCGCGAGCACCCCGTACCCGGCCAGCCGGGCATCCTCGTCCGGGCTCTCCAGCAGCCGCTCCACCTCCGGAAGGATCTCGTCACCCGACGCCGCGAGCGCCTCGACGGCGGCGGCGAAGACGTAGTGGTCGTCCTCCGGCGCCCGCTCCAGGTAGTCCACCAGGATCGGGGCGTGCCGGGGATCCGCGAACCTTCCGAGGAGCACCAGGATCCAGAGCGGGTCCCAGTCCGGATGCTCCGGGGGATCCTGCAGCAGGTGCGCCGCCACGGTGGCCGCCCCCGGCCCGCGACGCAGCGCCTCCTCCATGGCCCGAACGGGCAGGACGTCGCCGGTCAGGCCGAGAACCAGGACGAGTTCCTGGAGGGGGAGCGCCGCGAGGGCTCGACGGTCGGTGGGAAGATCGATCATGGACTCGGGACGGCAGGACCGGGGCTGGAGCAGCGAACCTGGACGTGAGCATGAGGACGAAGCATGAGGACGAACACCGGAATGCTGTGCTTCCGGAGGGTGCGGGTCAATGGGAGGCGGGGCGGGAGGGGCGTGGCGCTCCGGGTCCGGGAGCCCCACATTGCCCCGACCTGCCCCGACCTGCCCCGACCGCCGGCCCGCACCGTCGACCGGTCACCGAACCTTCCCCTCCCACCCTCCTCCTCACCATGGACCTCGGTGTGCGCCTGAGCCGGTCCCTCCTCCTGGCTGCCGCCGGGAGCGAAACCCTGAACGCCGTGGCGACGCGGAGCCGTGTCGTGCGACGAGCCACCCGGGCCTTCATGCCGGGGGAACGGGCCGAGGATGCCCTCGAGGCCGGAGCGGCTCTTGCGGCGGACGGTCGGTCGCTGATCTTCACGCGGCTGGGGGAGGCGCTGACCTCCCTGGACGAGGCGGAAGCCGTTCGGGATCACTACCTCCGGTTCCTCGACGCCGCCGCGGCGCGGGGACTCCCCTCCCGGATCAGCGTCAAGCCCACCCAGCTCGGGCTGGACCAGTCACCGGAGAGCTGCCTCCGCCACGCCATGGACCTCGCCGAAAAGGCCGAGACGGTGGACTCGGGCCTCTGGCTCGACATGGAGGACTCGAGCTACGTGGACCGCACCCTCGAGCTCTACGAGGCGGTGAAGACGAGGCACCCCCGCACCGGCATCGCGCTCCAGGCCTATCTCCACCGGACGCCTGACGACCTGGAGAGGCTCCGCCCGCTCCGCCCGGCGATCCGGCTCGTGAAGGGTGCCTACGCCGAGCCGCCGGACGTGGCCTTTCCTCGAAAGGCCGACACCGACGCCGCCTTCGAGGCGCTGGCGGGGAGGATGCTCGGCTGGGCAGCCGAGGGACGGGGAGGCGCGCCTCCGGGGTGCCTCCCGGTGTTCGGGACCCACGACCTCCCGCTCGTGCGCCGGCTCATCGGGCGGGCCGAAGCCATGGGGCTCGAGCAGGGTCGCTACGAATTCCACATGCTGTACGGGATCGGGATGCGGCAGCAGGCGAAGCTCCGCGCGGAGGGCCACGCCGTGACGACGCTCATCAGCTACGGCGAAGCCTGGTACCGCTGGTACATGCGGCGGCTCGCCGAACGCCCGGCAAACGTGGGATTCCTGCTGCGGTCGATGTTCGGCTGACGGCCGGGAGCCACGCCTGCATCCCCGTCAGGACCACATCCCCGCAACCTCCCGCGTGAAGGCCCCATAGCTCCGGGGCTCCGCACCCAGGATGCGCCGGGTGGCGGCCAGATCCGCCTCGCTGCCCTCGAAGCCGCCCTCGA
>REBP01000249.1 GCA_007692665.1 Gemmatimonadales bacterium
CCCTGGAGCCGGAGGCCATGGCCGACGAGGCGAGGGAGCAGTACAAGACCCTCATCCGCGGGCTCCTCGACCTCACGGACAACCTTCGCGGCGGGGAGACGATTCCGCCGGAGCGCGTCGTGTGCTGGGACGAGCCCGATCCCTATCTCGTCGTGGCCGCCGACAAGGGGACGGCCAAGTTCTCCGACGTGGCCAACGGGGTCGCCGGCGAGTACGGCTTCTGGCTCGGAGATGCCTTTGCCTCGGGCGGATCCAACGGGTACGACCACAAGGAGGTGGGGATCACGGCCCGGGGTGCGTGGGAATGCGTCCGCCGCCACTTCCTCGAGGCAGGAAAGGACATCCAGACCGAGCCCTTCACGGTGGCCGGGATCGGAGACATGTCCGGGGATGTGTTCGGAAACGGGATGCTGCTGTCGCACCAGATCCGCCTCCTGGCGGCATTCGACCACCGTGACATCTTCCTGGATCCGGACCCGGACCCGGCGGTGTCGTGGGAGGAGCGCAACCGTCTCTTCCAGCTCGGTCGCTCGTCGTGGCAGGACTATGACCGGACCCTCCTTTCCGAAGGGGGGATGATCGTTCCCCGCGGATCCAAGGAGATCGCCCTCACGCCCCAGGTCCGGGCTGCCCTCGACATCGAGGGAGAGGGTCCCTTCGATGGAGAGACCCTGATCCGGCAGATCCTTCAGGCGCCTGTCGAACTCCTGTGGAACGGGGGGATCGGGACCTACGTGAAGGCCACCGGGGAAACGCACTCGGCCGCTGGCGATACGGCGAACGACGCGGTTCGGGTGAACGGCAGCCAGCTTCGGTGCAGCGTTGTGGGCGAGGGGGGGAACCTGGGGTTCACGCAGCCGGGCCGGATCGAATACGCGCTGGCGGGCGGGCGGATCAACACGGACGCCATCGACAACTCCGGGGGCGTCGACCTGTCGGACCGGGAGGTGAACCTCAAGATCCTCCTCAGGGTCGCCACCGACGACGGCGTGCTTGGCACCGAGGATCGGAACGTACTCCTGCGGGAACTGCAGGAGGAGATTGCCGACCTGGTGCTGCTGGACAACGAGGCGCAGGGGCTCGCGGTCTCACTCGACTCCCTGAGGTCCGCCGAGGGGCTGGACGACCTTCGGGACCTGATGACGGGTTTCGAGCGGGCAGGCGTTCTGGACCGGAGTTCCGAGAACCTTCCGACCTGGGAGGTCCTGGCGGAACGGGCCGAGGACGGGAAGGGGTTCACCCGCCCCGAACTCTCCGTGCTGCTGGCGTACGCGAAGCTCCACCTCACGAGTCACCTCCTCCAGAGCGATCTCCCCGAGGATCCGGCTGCCCACGGTTACCTCGTGCACTACTTTCCGCGGCGGGCGCTGGAGCGGGTGGGGGAGGAACGTCTGTCGGACCATCGCCTCCGTCGCGAGATCGTGGCAAGCCAGCTGGCCGGGGACCTGGTCAATCTCATGGGGGCGGGCTTCGTGCACCGGGTCAGCCGGGGGGTAGGCCGCACCCCCGCCGAGGTGGCCCGGGCGTGGCTCGTCGCGGCGGAACTGACCGGACGCGCGTCGCTGATGCGGGAACTGCGAATGGGCCGGTCGGCCATGCCCGTGGACGCCACCTACCGCTGGCTCCGGGGCCTTTCCCGTGTGCTCGAGCGAACCACCCGGTGGCTGCTGTCCGATCCGGAGTTCGGGGATGTCGGGACCCAGGCGGCGGTGGAGGAGCACCGGAGGGGGCTCGACCGACTGCGGGCGGCCTTCCCGGACCTCGTCACCGGAGAGGACCGGCGCACCTTCGAGCGGCTGGCTCGCGACCTGGAAGTCGACGGCGCGGACGAATCCACGGCGAGAGGGCTCGTCACGCTGCGTTTCCTCGACCAGCTTCTCGAGATCCTCAGGGTCCATCGAGCCACGGGGGCGGACCCGCTGGACGTGGCACGCACGTTCTACCGGGTTTCGGCGCTCTTCTGGATCCCCTGGCTGCGGGACGCCCTCTTCGACACGGCGGCCGACGATCGGTGGGAGCAGCGGGCGGCGCAGGGGCTGGCGGCCGATCTCACCTGGGCGCACCAGCAGATTGCCGGGACGGTCCTCCGCCACAGGGAACTCGCAGGCTCCGTCGACGAGGCCGTCGAAGCCATGGCGGAGCGGGCGAGGGAGAGCATCGACCGCTACCAGGAACTGATCCGCGATGTCCAGGCGGAGGAGCGTCTTTCCCTTCCGACCCTGACCGTCGTGGTGCGGGAACTGGTGGCCCTGGCCGAGGAGCTGGGACGGGTATAGAACCCGCCCAGCCCTCGGCGCTCGCGCCTTACCTGCCGGTAGCCTTGATGGCGTCGGCCACGTAGTCGTCGACCTTCGAAAGCACCTCGACCAGGTCGCGCCGCTCCTCGGCCGCGGAGAGCTCCGTGGCGAAGCGGAGGAAGACCTTCCGGACCGCCAGACGCTGTTCCTCCTGGCCCTGGCGGGACCGCCGCCGCCCGCCGCCCGTGCTCCCGGTACGCTTCCGTCCCGGCTTGGCCAGGCTCTGCTTCCGCTTGATCTGAAGCGGGAATCTGGCGTTGAACTGCCGAAGCGAAAGGGAGTTCACGCCCGCATCGACCTTCTTCGCCTTGTCGAACAGGTCCGTGGTGCTGATACCTGGGTTCGCCGCCAGTTCCTTCTCGACGAACGCCATGACCTTCTGCTCGTTCTTTGCCATTCCCGTTTCTCCACGGCAGATGGGTAAGGAAAGCTTCGCTTGTGAGGAATGAAAGAATTTGTAACGGAACTACGAGGGAGTCAATGAGGCTCGATGCAGGAGCAGGTTTCGCAAGTGAGCCGAAATGGAGCGGAGGACTCAGCCCACTTCCGCAGGCGCGACTTCCACTGTCAGTCCATAGGTGTCTTCGAAGAGTCCCTTCTTCTGTCCTACCGCCCAGCGTTCCAGGAGGAGGTCCCCCTCGCCGGCGATGGAGAGGAGGAGCTTGAGTCCCCGCACCGTGACCTCGACATCGTGCACCCGCTGCAGGTGCTGTCGGTCCAGGGCATCGGCGAGTCGCAGCAGGGAGGCCAGCTGGTCGACGCGGACCCTGTCGGCGGGGGGGAGCTGCATGTAGTCGTCGTGGTGCAGCTGAGGGTGGCTCTTCCTGTGGTATCGGGCGACGTTCGCCACCAGCAGGTTCTCTGCGGAGGTCAGCCCCGGAAGCTCGGAACGGGAGATCAGGTAGAGCGAATGCTTGTGGTGCTTCTTGACCGAAACGAAGTTGCCGATGTCGTGCAGAAGGGCCGCCGCATGCAGGATCAGGCGGTCGCGAACCCCCAGGCCGTGGAGTTTTTCCAGGCGGTCGAAGAGGAGCAGCGACAGGCGAGCCACCTGCACGGCGTGGGCCTCGTCGAACATGAAGCGGCGGCCGAGCATCGTCGCTGCCTGCACCATCTGCGAGGCGCCCCTCGCCTCGGCGGAGTCGGGGGCCGCGAGGTGTTCGGCCATGTCGAGGACCACGCCCTCCTTGACGCCCACCCCCGGTACCAGGATCCGGTCCGCCCCGGCAACCCGCGCGACCCGCTGGTAGACGAGGGCCGCGGGGAGGATCACGTCGGCCCGGTCCTCCCGGAGCCCCAGGCGGTCCATGCGCTCGCGGTAGGAGAGTCGGGTCAGGAGCTGGATCAGGGATTCCAGGTCCTCCATGGGGAGGGCGGCCACGCCCGCGTCGTCCGCAGGTGCGCTGGCGAGGCGTGCCAGGGCCTCGATATTCCCCCCGGTGGCAATGATCCCGTTGGGTTTCCAGTACTGCGCGGGGTCGGGAATGCGAAGCACCGACACGTACTCCTCGAGGAGAATCCGGAGGCGGCCGGGGTCGTGGGTGGCCTCCGTCACCTCTTCGAGCAGCCTCACCGACCCCATGGTGTGCGACTCGCTCCAGAGCATGCCGGCATCGTCCACCAGGGAAACCTCGACGCTGCCGCCCCCGAGGTCGACGAGGATCCACTGCCCCCCCGAAAGGTCGATCTTCCAGGACACCGCCGCGTGGACCAGCCTGGCCTCCTCGGTCCCGGTGATGATCTCGAGGCGGATGTCGGCCTCGCGCGCGATCCGTTCGGTGAGGAGTGTACCGTTCCTGGCCTCGCGCACGGCACTGGTGGCCACCGCTCTCACGTGCTCGATCCCCAGGGCGTCGATCCGCTCCCGGAACTGGACAAAGGCCCGGACGGCCGCGTCCATGGCCTCCGGCGCCATCCTTCCCCTCAGGAAGACCTGGTGGCCGAGGCGGACCGGTACCCGCTGGCTTTCAAGCTCGGTCCAGCGCCCGGGCGCGGTGAAGCGGGCCGCGAGAAAGCGGATGGCGTTGGAGCCCGTATCGATGGCTGCGACATCGAAGGGAAAGGTCAGTTCAGGGGTCACGGACCCACTCTGTGGTGAGGGAGATGGAAAGTCCGTAAAGGTCACCCTTTCGAACCCCGGGGAGTACCGGTGTGCCCAGCGGGATGCGTCCCGAAAGCGCAAGTCCGTGGCGGATGGGCCCCAGCGCACCGGTTTTCATGCGGATACCCGGCTCCACGACGAGGAAATTCCGGGTCGCCAGGTTCGAGTTCGATCCGGGGGTTCGCACGCGCGCCGTGCCCGCGCCCAGGAGCACCCCGCCCGTCCAGCGGGACGCGCTCGGCCCACCCTCGACCCGCACGCCTCCGTACCCCAGGTACACCGCGGACCGATCGGACGAGCCTTCCGCGGCGATACGCACCCCGTCCAGGGGGAGAACGGCCTCGGCCCCGATGCGGACCCTGGCGCCGAGCGCGATCTGCCCGGCGAGGTGGACGACGGCGACCCCCCTCCCCCGCAGCGTCGTCACGCCGGCACCGGCCAGAACCGCTCCCTCCACCCACCCCTCCGGCCCGAGCGCCGGAGCGGATCTCTCGACCCGGGGCCCTGACGTGGTGTCGGGCGGTGTGTCCTGTGCGCCCAGCGGCGCCACGCCCAGCACGACGCCGACCCCTGCGGCCAGGCCCCGGAGGATGACCTGCCGGGCCGCCGGGGGCCGCCGCATCCTAGCGCGTCCTTAGAAGGGTGAACTCGAGGGTCGGAGGGAGGGGCCCGGTTCCGGCGGTCACCGTGATGCGGGCCACCGAGGGTCCGGGCACCGAGAACCGGGCGTACGCCGCACCTCCCGCCTTGAGATCGATGGAGATGGGCGTCTCGGGAACGAGGCTCCGGGTTCGAACCGGGAACCTGGAGACCTGGAGCGCTTCGAAGAGCGAGGGATGACTCCAGCTCTGCAGCCGGTACTCCTGGGCGATACCCGGCACCCTGCTGTCGGCGTAGTTCGCCACGGACCAGTCGGCGATCCAGCGGCGGAGCGTCGGCTCGCCCCCGACCCGGGCCGCCAGGTTCGACCAGCCGACCCCCGGCCCGTCCACCAGCGCGCGGAAGAAGGCTTCGTCCGGGCCCGGGTTCCGGTCCGCCGCGTACCGGAGGAGCTGCTGTGCCGCGCCACGGGCCTCGAGATTGTCCACCGAGTCGTAGGGGGAGTGGGTCTCGGGCTGCTGCAGGAAGAGCCGGTAGCGCTGCAGGTTGGCGACGTGGTAGGCGTTGATGGCG
>REBP01000081.1 GCA_007692665.1 Gemmatimonadales bacterium
ACCCCCATGACATGCTCGAGAACGTGAGTGCCGAGCGCCTCGAGACCGCCATGCGGGTCGTGATGGGGGCCGCCACCCAGGTGATCTGCGAAGACCCGACCGCCATCCGGGCCCAGGTGGAACAGGACCGGGCGGCGCGGGAGGCCGCGGAGGAGGAGGATCCGGGGGTAGAGGGGTAGAGTAGGGGGTTGGGAGGGACCGGGGCTGTGCACGCGCAGCTCGTCTCGAGGGCCGGGATGCTGGGCCAAGGGAGCCTTCTGCCCGGGTGGGTGAGCCCCCTGCCCGGGCCGGACGTTCGCTCGGGACTGGACGATTCCGGTTGAAGGGTGCAAGATCACCCCTGCTGATGGCCCTTCCCACGGGCCCGGTCGCAACCTCCGCCCGGGTCCCGAATGTCACCCGACGCACCCGCGCACCCCCTCCGCTCCCGGGATCATCCCATCGGTTTCCTGTCTTGAGACGGCTTCGCTCCCTCGCACATCTCCTTCGCACCGCAGGCCCGGGCGGAACCGCGTTCGAGATCCTCCTCCGCTTCTGGCCGCGGGCCCGGGTCTGGTTCTGGCTTGCCCGCAGCGAACTGGACACGGGCCTCTTCAACGGGGTCCCCGTGACGGCTCGTCTGAGGCTCTTTCTGCGCGGCCACAGGAGCTCGGGGTACTACTACTGCGAATTCCACCGCCGCCGCGACTGGCAGATGTATGTCTCGCACATCGACAGCATGTGGAGCCTCGGCCAGCTGAATGGTTCCAACCGGGCGATCCTCGACGACAAGCTCCTCTTCGACCAGACGCTCCGGGACCGGGGAATGGGGCATCTTCTCCCGGAGCTCCACGGCGTCATCGAAGGCGGTGTTCTCCGCTCCCGGGGCCGCACCCGGGGCCGCACCCGGGGCATGACGCTGAGCCTCGGTACCCTGCTCCGCGAGGAGCGCTCACTGATTCTCAAGCCCCGCGACGGACGGCACGGCGAGGGGATCCGGATCTGCACCCTCGACGACACCGGCCCCCGGGTCAACGGGAGACCGATGCCGTGGGAGGAGCTGGAGGCCCTCCCCACCGGACTGGACGGCGTCCTGGTGCAGGAACTCTGCGCTCCCGGAGACTACATGAACCGGATCTTTCCTGGTGCGGCGAGCACGATCCGGGTCCTCACCATCGTTCCCGCCGGGGGCAAGCCACGGGCGATTCGAGGGGCCCAGCGCATTGCCACCGCCGCCTCTGCGCCTCTGGACAACATCACTCGGGGTGGCCTTCCTGCAACCATTGCCATGGACTCGGGTGAACTCGGAGCCGCAAGGAACTACTCCCCCCGGGGCCTGCAGGAGTTCACCCACCATCCCGACACGGGCGCACCCATCCAGGGCGTGCGGATCCCTGGCTGGCCGGAAATCGTGAGCCAGCTGGAGGAGGTTGTGGGCAGGCTGCCGGAACTCCAGTACGTCGGGTGGGACCTCATGGTCACGGCTCCGGGGACCTTCAGGATCATCGAGGGAAACCACCTCCCGGGAATCCAGCTGATGCAGCTGGGAGATCCGCTTCTGGCCGACCCCGCCTTCCGGAGCTTTCTCGATTCCCACGGCCTGGCGCAGCTCGTGCCTGGATCCTCATGAGTCGACCCGGCATCCGGACCACGATCCGGAGGATCCGTGCGAAGACGCCGGACGAACTCAGGGCCATCCTCTTCCGCACGCTCAGGGACCGCACGTACGAGGTCACGAGGCGCACCGGAACCGGAGGGCTCCTGGCCCGACTCTCGTCGGCGGCTCACGGGTTCCCCTCGCGACACCTCCGGCTCGTCGGGGTGACGGGAACCAACGGAAAGGGGTGTACGGCTCACTTCATCCGGGAGGCACTCGAGCGCCACGGGATCGCCGCCGGCCTCATCGGGACGAACGGCGTCCGAATCGGGGACGAGGAAATCTACTTCGGTCTCACGACCCCGGCCCCCCTGGAGTTGCACCAGTACCTGAATCGCATGCGCCGGGCGGGCGCAGAGGTCTGCGCCATGGAGGTCTCCTCGCACGCGCTGGAAGAGGGGCGCGTCGACGGGCTCGGCTTCCATACCGGGGTCTTCACCCGGCTCGCTCCGGATCACCTGGACTATCACGGGAGTTTCGAGGCCTACCGCGACGCCAAGGCGAAGCTCTTCCGCCGGCTGCCCCCGGGGGGTGTGGCGGTGCTGAACCGCGACGACCCTGCCAGTGAGCAGATGGCCGCGGCAACCCGGGCCCGGGTAATCTGGTTCGGGGATTCCGGCGCCGGGCCGGATGCGCAGGGCGCCTCCGGATCCGTCGATGGAAGCGCGTGCACCTTTCGACTGGTCTCCAGTGGTTTCGACGGGCTCGTGCTGGAGGTGGACGGCGTCCGCGTGACCTCGCCGGCGGTGGGTGAGTTCAACGCCTGGAACCTGACGGCCGCCTTCGCCGCCCTTCGGGCCCAGGGGCTGGAGCCGGAGGCCTGCGGAAAGGCACTCTCCGGGCTCGCTCCACTGCGGGGGCGTCTCGAGGCCGTGGTGCCCCCCCACGGAGCGAATGCCGCCGACCTGCCCCGGGTCCTCGTGGACTTCGCCCGGAGTCCCGACGCCCTCCGGTGCTCCCTCGAGGCGGTGCGCCGGCTGGCCGGCCCCGGGGTGCGCGTGGTCTGCGTCTTTTCCAGCTGTGGCGACCGCGACCCCGCCAAGCGACCCGAAATGGGGAGCATCGCCGAATCCCTCGCGGACGAGTGCATCATCACGGTGAGCAACCCTCGGAACGAGTCTCCCGAGGAGATGCTGGCACAGAAGCTCGAGGGTTTCTCGACGCCGTCACGTGCCCGACTGATCCCGGACCGTCGGGAGGCCATTCGTGCCGCCATCCTGGACCACGGCCCCGAGTCGGTGATCCTCATTGCCGGAAAGGGACACGAGTCGCGCCAGGAGGTGCAGGGGAGGAGGCTCTCCTGGAGTGACGAACTGGTGGCCCGGGAGGCGATGGCGCTTCGACTGGGGCTGGAACCGCCTCCGGGGGCGGAGCGACTCATGATGCCGATTCATTGAAACGAAGGAGACACGGTGGCTTCACTTCGGGGATTCCTGCGACATCCGGTCGGGTATGGCCTGGAGCTGGTGCGGACGCTTCGACTCCTGGCCGACCCCCCGGCCCCCGACCTGCCGGCCAGGGCGCCGCGCAAACCCCGCCGGCAGCAGTTCCGGGAGCTTCTGACCTGGAAGATGACGCACGGGGACAGCGGCGAGGACTTCTTCCGCCACGGTCTGCACCTGGAGGGCTCGGAACCGGCCGCGGGCTTCATGCCTGTCTTTCAGTTCATGGCGCAGCGGGACCGGGCCAATGGCCGAATGAGTTCCGCTCCGGAGGCCTTTGACTACGCCGCCCTCGTCGGGGACAAGTTTCTCTTCGGCCTCTTCGGTCGGGCGCTGGGGTTCCCGGTCCCGCGGCCCCTGGCCCTGCTGGGGCCCGACCAGGTGACCCGGCTCGACGGGGAGGCGGAAGTTCAACCGCTCGAAGAACTGCTCACGCCGCCGTCAGGCAGCGTGGACGGCTTCTGCAAGCCGGTGGTGGGGGGAAAGGGGCGAAGCGTCTTCCCCCTCGAAGTTCGAAACGGAGAGTTGAGGGTCGCCGGCGAGTCCGTGGGTCTGGACGCCTTCCGGGCGACGCTGAGCGGGCATTTCCTCCTGGAGGAGCGCGTCCAGCAGCATCCGGTCATGGCCCGCCTGCATCCGCCGTCGGTGAACACGCTCCGCCTGGTGACCGTGCGCTCATCCGGAAGAATCGAGGCCTTCTCCGCCATCCTTCGCACCGGGGCCGGAGGATGCAGGGTCGACAACCTCGCCCTGGGAGGGTGGGCCGCTCCGGTCGACCTGGTCTCAGGCACGGTCTCGGGGCAGGCCCATAGCCGGAACGAGGGGCTCGTGGCTTCGCATCATCCGGACACGGGTATCGCCTTCGAGGGCTTCCAGGTGCCCATGATGGGGGATGTGGTGGCGCTCGTCGTCCGAATGCACCGCTTCCTCTACGGCTTCCATTCCCTGGGGTGGGATGTGGCGCTGACCCCCGAAGGCCCCGTGGTCATCGAGGCCAACGACCAGTGGGGAGGCCGAACCATGATGCTCATGGACCCGACGCTGGGGGGGCGATTCCGGGCCTCTCTTGCCGACCGGGAGGGCTGACCGCGGCGCCGGAGTTCAGGCCCGGGACGGCAGCCGGTTCAGGCCGGCGTCAGTCCCGTCGCCTCAGCCGCCGGGCCAGAAGAATGGCGAGAGACCTTGCCAGCCCCGGTACCCGTTCGGGGAATGTGAGGCCGTGACCCGCGAGCGCTTCACGATTCGGGCCGTCCAGCAACCCGGCGCCGTGGGCCTGCATGTATGCACCTGCCCAGAAGGCGTTCCCCTCGATCACCACCGGCCCGGTGCGGGAGAGGGCCACGTCCCAGCCGACCCACCGGGCCTCCGGAAAGACCTGCGCGACCCGGAGGCAGAGGTCCCGAAGCTCGGGCCACATGGGAAGCCGGCGTCCTTCGAAGGGGATCCCGCTGTCCGGGTGCCGGGTGACTCGGGCCCCTCCTTCGGCGGCGGCATGTCGACCTGCCCCCAGGATCCCTGTGGCGGGATCCACGGACAGCCCGACCCCTCCTCCGGAAACGTTGTCGGTTTCGCTGCCATGGCGTCCGACACGGAAGGTGGTGCGCTGAAGGGTCGGCCGTCCCTCCACATCCAGGCAGGTCACGGCTCGAACAGTGCAGACCGACCCCGGGCTGAGTTCCATGACCTCGGGATGCTGCTCCACGAAGCGCTGCACGATCCAGCCCCGCCCCGGGGAGTCCAGTCCCATCCTCGGGGTCTCGGCCGAAAGGTCCTCCAGCGCCCGGGCCAGCGGGGCTGTTCCGTGCCTGCCTTCGACCACGATTCCTCCGTCCTGCAACCGGGTGAGCCTCCACCCCCGGGCGCCCCGCCCCTGTTCGCCGCACTGGGGCTTGAGAAAGAGCCGAAGCGGCGAGCCGTCTGCCGGAAGATCCTCGGCCACCACCGACGCGAACGCCTCCGCCCCGGCAAGGGGCGACCCCGTCACGGTCCTGCCGAACCTCGGGTGGAAGAGGCCGTAGAGCTTCGGGCCGGGGATGCCCATCCGGTCCAGAACCATCTGGGTGATCCACTTGTCGGACAGGAGGTACCGCACCCAGCCGTTCATGGCGCCGTTTCGCAGCGACCGCAGGCTTCGGTGGGAAAGATGCTCGAGAACCTCGGAATCGGGGAGTGCCTCAAGCCCCAGAAAGTCGATTTCCCACTTCTCGAAACCGAGGGCGCGGAGCCTGATCCTTCTCGTTGACCCGTTGATCGTTCCCTCCCTGGCCGATCCGTAGCCGAAGAGCGGTTGACACGGCGTGGACCCGTGGATCATACCGTCGCCGGCAGCGCGCCGCACCCGGGGGGGGAGGGCATGGTTCTCGCAGTCCTCGGCCGTGGACATGGCACCGCATGGTTGACGGCGCGTGGCCATCGTCGCTCCCGGGGTCATCCCCACCCACGGCTGGGCCGCCCGGAACCTGAATCCACCTCGAAAGGAATGCCCGGTGCTCGATCGGAAGCAGATTCCGAACCTCATCACGGGGAGCCGCCTTCTGGCCATCCCCGTGCTCTGGCTCTTTGCCTTCCTCGATCGTCCCCTGGTGGTGGGAGCGGGCCTCTTCTTCGCCTGGCTCTCCGATGCCCTGGACGGGTTCCTGGCTCGTCTCCTGGATGCCCGCACGGCGTGGGGGAGTCAGTTCGACTCGATCTCGGACACCCTGATGTTCGTGTCGGCCATCGTCTGGGTGGCCATGCTCCGCCCCGAATTCATCGTCGAGCATGCGCTGCTGCTGGCGGTCTGGCTGGGAATCGGGGTTGCGGCCTACGTCGTGGCCTGGATCCGGTTTCGCCGGCTCCCCGACGTCCACCTGCTCTCGGCGAAGGCCGGAAATTTTCTCGGCTTTCTCTTCGGGGCCTACCTTCTCGCCTTCGGTACCTATCCGGACTGGGTGGCCGGGGTGGTCCTCGGATGGTGCATTCTCGCGGCGTGCGAGACCCTCCTGGTCGTGGCGATCTTCGACGAGGTGGACGACCGCATCCTCACCGTCTTCCACGGGCCCGCTCGATCCCGGGGTCCAGCCCGGGAGCCCGACCCGTGATTCCCGGGAAGGGGAGTGCTTCACGAAGGAGCTACCCCTCCATCACCTTCACCGCCAGGCGCCGGGTCCGGGGACCGTCCCATTCCGCCAGGAAGACACCCTGCCAGCGACCCAGGACCAGTTCCCCATCGTGGATGAGGAGGGTGAGACCCGGCCCGAAGAGGCTCGTCTTCACATGCGAGTCGGAATTTCCCTCGGCGTGGCGATAGAACCGTTCGTGGTTGGGCACCAGGGCCTTCATCTTCGCCACCATGTCGGTGGTCACGTCCGGATCGGCGTTCTCGTTCACCGTGATCGCACAGGTGGTGTGCAGGACCCAGAGGTGGGCCACCCCTTCCTCCACCCCTGACGCGCGAATCAGCTCTTCCACGCGGGGACCGATGTCCACCAGAACCTCTCGCGACGGTGTTTCAATCTCCAGCATCCTCATGCGGTGCCTCCTCACATTGTGACCCGCGGGGCATCCCCGGGCAGCGTCGTCCGTTCGGGGAGAGACTGCAAGACCCGAGCCCTGTCCGGCGGCAGATCCGGCCCGTGCCTCCGACCGAGCCAGGGGGAACCCGGCCTTCCCCGGGAACTGATCCGAAGCGCCGGGGGTTACCAGCGACCGGGTATCCATCCAACCCGTACGGCGTGCGCGAAGGGGGGGGGGGCAGGGCGGTCGGTCGAGCGGCCCGCAAGGCGGCTCGGCGGGGCGCGGCTCGGACGGGGATGCGTGGGCCGCTGCGGGGGCAAATCCCGCGGGGGCAAACTCCCCAGCGAGGTCGCCTCCGGGAGGTGCGCCATCCACCGGCCCATCCCACCACATTCCACCAGGCTCGCAGTCTCAAGGCGGTGGTCGGGGGGATCCCACACGGCGCTTCCCTTCGTCGGAGTCCGGTCACGTGGATACCCCGTTACCAGCGGAATTTCCCCTGCGAGAGAACGAACGGATGCTCACCGACGACCGGTCCGCCCGCCGCCCGCCTGCATGGCTGCGGTCCCACGCGCGACTGCTGCTCCTGCCGCTCCTGTTCCTCCTGCCCGGCGTGGCCGGGGGGGCCAAGGCCCCGGGGGAGGCCCCGATGCCGGTAATGGTCTTCGCCTTCGATCAGGGCGAGGAGGCCCGGTGGAACGTGGTCAACGACGGCGTGATGGGAGGCCGCTCCGCGGGTTTCGTGACGGTGGAGGATGGCACCCTCCGCTTTGCCGGAACGCTGGTGACACGGGGGGGCGGCTTCAGTTCGGTGAGGGCTCGGCGCGTCATCGACCTTTCGGGGCATGCGGGGCTCGAACTGCGGGTGCGCGGCAATGGTCGCCAGTTCGAGGTCGAGGTCGACGATGGCCTGCGCCTCTCCAGGGGAAGCCTGTCGCGTCGGGCTCCGTTCATGGCCTCGGAGGAATGGACGCTGGTGCGCGTGCCGTTTGACCGGCTCCGAAGCACCGTCTTCGGGCAGGCGGTGAACGCTCCGCAGATTGACCTGGCGCGCATCCAGGGCGTGGGGCTCTACATCGCCGATGGCCGGGACGGGCCCTTCCGCCTCGAGGTGGATTTCATCCGGGCTTACGGCGCCGCGGAAGAGTAGACCCTGCACTTCCGAGCCTGCGCCGTCGGGGACCCTTTCGGCGCACCGCGGGGCGCGGCACCTACCCCATCACGAGGCCGCCGTCCACGATCAGGTTCTGGCCCGTTACCGCCCGGCTCCACGGAGAGGCCAGGAGAAGGACGGCATCGGCGAACTCGGCCGGTGTGACGACGCGCCGAAGAGGCGTGCCTTGTCGGATCAGTTCGAACACTTCGTCCGACGTGGCCGAACTGGCGTCGGTGCGGTCCAGGAGCCCTCCCGATACCATGTTCACCCTGATGCCCGTGGGGCCCAGCTCGGCCGCCATGTTCCGGATGAACCCCAGGAGGGCGGCCTTTCCGGTGGTGTAGTCATGATACGGCACCACCGGGTTCTGAACGAGGTTGGAGCCGATGGCGATGAACCGCCCCCCTCCGGCCTCCTGCATCCCGTGCCGGGTGGCCTGCACCAGGTTCAGTGCGGCCTGCACGCTTCCCTCGAGTTGCGCCTGGTAGTGGTCCCAGGTCAGCGTGTCGGGCCCGGCGCGACGAACCGGGTCGAAGCGGTAGTCCACCAGCGCGTTGCTCACCACGGTGGTCACCGGGTCTCTGAAGTGGGTTCGGGCCGCCTCCACCATCCCGCGGACCTCATCCGACGACCGGACGTCGGCCTGCCAGGGGAGCGCCCGTTCGCCGAGTTCGGTGGCCAACCGGTCGGCCTCGGCCCGGCTGCGGAGGAAGTTGAGCACCACCCGGGAGCCCTCGCGGTGGAAGGCCCGGGCAAGGGCGGCCCCCACGCCACGGCTGGCTCCCGTGACAAGAACAACCTGGGAAGCCAGGGGAAGGGCGGCGGGAGCGGTCACAGGCTCGGGAACGGGCGTGGATGGCATGGCAAACCTCGAAGGGGGGAGCGGAACCGGAGACCCGGGCTGCAGCCCCAGCTTCGCGTTGCGGCGAAGCCTACCACGACGGGGGCCGGAGGTACAGGGGCCGGGAAGCCGTCGGATCCGGCCGCCGGTTTCTCCGCGATTCACCCGCGGGCTCAACCGATCAGGACGAGCGCGAGAACGCCCCCCAGGCCGGCATAGAGCAGGGCCACGCCGAGGGTTCTCCGGAGGATCTCTCCTTCCTTCCCGGCGAGCCCCACCGTGGCACCGGCCGCGATCACGTTGTGGGGACAGATCATGTTCCCCACGGCCGCTCCGAAGGTCTGGGCCCCCACGACCCGGTCGACCGGGAGTTCGAGGGCCCGGGCGGTCTCCTGCTGGAGGTCGGTGAAGAGGATGTTCGAGGCCGTGGCCGAGCCGGAGACGAAGGTGCCGAGCATGCCCACCATGGGTGCGAAGAAGGGCCATGCGCCCCCGGCCGCCCCTGCGGCCGCCAGGGCAAGGACCTCGGTCATTCCGGCGTGGACCGTGACCCGGGCGAGCCCGAGCATGGCCACGAGCGCCACCGCTACCGGGAGGAGCTGGAGCGTGGCATCCCGGATCACAAGGCGGGTGGTCCCGAGCGATGCCCGCTGCAGGAGAGTCCCCGCCAGGAAGCCGGCGAGGAGCATGCTCCCCGGGTGATAGAAGAGTTCGATGCCGCCGCTGAAGGCGTTGCCGTGGAGGCTCCATTCCAGGCTTGCGCTGCGGACGAGGTCCTGGAGCGGGGGCACGAGCCGCGTGGCCAGGACGAGGGCCACGAGGACCAGGTACGGGGATGCGGCCCGGAGCACTTCGCGGCTGGAGGGGGCTCCTTCGACCTTCGGGATGTGGCGGCTCCGGAGGCCCAGGAGGAGGACGAAGAGGCCGCCCCCGAAGAGCGCGCCCGCCAGCGTGGGGAGCTCGGGACCCACCAGGGCCCAGAGGAGTGTGCTGGGAAGGGTGAAGGTGACAAAGGCAAGAAGGGTCCATCCCGCGACGGCGGTGGTGGATCGCCTCGCGGCGGTCTCGGGCATCGAGCGGTGGGTCAGGATCACCATGAAGACGAGGGGCACCCATCCAAGGAGTGCATGGTACGGACCGGTGGCTCGGGCCAGTTCGAGCCCGGAGAGCCCGGTCGAGGCCATCTGGGGGACGATGGGGGTGCCCACGGCCCCGAAGGAGACGCCGACCACGTGACCCACCAGCGTGATCGTCACTGCGGCCACGGGTGAGAACCCCGCCCCGACGAGGAAGGGAGCCGCAAGGGCAACCGAGGCGCCGAAGCCGGCTGCTCCCTCCATGAAGAGGACGAAGAACCAGGCGATGAGGAGGGCCAGGACCCGCGGGTCGCTGGCGAACTGGCCGAGCCAGGCCCGGAGGACCTCCGCCGCCCCCGTACGGAGCTGGAGGTGGTGGATCCCCAGCGCCGGGCCGATGATCCAGAGGATGGTCAGGGCGGTGAAGGTGGCCTCGGCCCCCACGCCCCCCAGGCCTCCGACAAGGGTGAGCGCCGGGTCCACCTGCCGGGGGAACTGGAAGGCAAGAATCCCCACGGCCAGCGCCACCCCGAACGCCGCCACCCCGGACCGGGCCGCCGACCACCGGAGCCCCACCATGAGGACGAGGAGGACGAGGATCGGGAGGGCGGCTAGGAAGGCGGCCATGGACCGAAGCCGTCAGCCGTCCCGGGGCTCGACCGGCACCCGGTGGAGCGTGCCGCGTCCGGTCCCGAAGGCGGTGGCGTTCGCCAGGGTGACCTCGGCGATGTTGTCGAGGGCCTCCCGGGTGAAGAACCCCTGGTGACCCGTGATCAGGACGTTGGGGAAGGTGAGGAGCCGGGCGAAGACGTCGTCGTGGATCACGGTGTCCGAGAGATCCTCGAAGAAGAGCTCCTCCTCCTCCTCGTACACGTCGAGGCCCAGCGCCCCGATCCGCCCGCTCTTCAACCCCTCGATCACCGCCCGGGTATCGACCAGCCCACCCCGGCTCGTGTTGATCAGCATGGCGCCCTCCTTCATCAGGGCGACCGCGGCCCCGTCGATGAGGTGCCGGGTGGCCGGGGTCAGGGGAAGGTGGAGGGCCACGATATCGGCCTGGGTCAGGAGGTCTCCCAGCGGCACGTAGTCGCCGCCGAGTGCTGTGACCTCGTCGCTCGGGTGGGGGTCGTGGGCCAGGATCCGGCACCCGAACCCCGACATGATCCGGGCAAAGACCACCCCGATCCGCCCCGTGCCAACGACCCCTACCGTCTTCCCGTGAAGGTCGAAGCCGAGGAGCCCCTGGAGGGCGAAGTTTCCCTCCCGGACCCGGGCGTAGGCCCGGTGGAACTTCCGGTTCAGTGCGAGGATCAACCCCACGGCGTGCTCCGCAACCGCGTGGGGCGAGTACGCGGGAACCCGCGCCACGGAGACGTCCGCCTCCCGGGCCGCCTCGAGGTCCACATGGTTGAATCCCGCGGACCGGAGGGTGAGCAGGCGCACCCCACCGTCGGCAAGGGTCCGGATGACGGGTGCCGAGAGTTCGTCGTTCACGAAGGGGCAGATGGCTTCGAAGCCGTGGGCCAGTCCGGCGGTGCTGGGCTGGAGGCGGGCCTCGAAGAAGGAGAGGTCGTGGCCGTGCCGGCGGTTCGCCGCCACGAGGGCCTCCCGGTCGTAGGGCTTCGTGCTGAAGATGGCGATCTTCACGGGATGAGGTCCGGGGCGTGGGGGGCGGTGTGGGCGAAGTCCTTCCGGTCTCCAGAATAGAGGGATTCGCAGCGGCTCGCACGTTCGGCACCGAAGACGGACCGGAGGGCCACCCACCGGGATCACCCTTGTACCACTGGCGTTGACACAATGCCGGCCAAGGGCCTATTGTATTGCTTCGGCTGGTACAAGAACGGGCCGCTGTCCAGGCAAAGGGGAGGGGGCAATGCAGTACAACTTTGATCGCGATTTCAGGCGCGTGCTGGCTCACGCCCGGACCGAGTCCATCGAACTCGGTCACGACTACGTCGCACCGGAGCACATGCTCCTGGGAATGCTTCGCGTCGAGGAGTGTCGCGGCACCCAGCTCCTGGCCAACCTCGGGCTCCTCGAGGACGAGGTCCGGGCCGAGGCGGCCGGCGTCCTCGAGCCGGGGCAGGCCGAGGTCG
Source organism: Gemmatimonadales bacterium (assembly GCA_007692665.1). Classification (GTDB taxonomy): domain Bacteria; phylum Gemmatimonadota; class Gemmatimonadetes; order Longimicrobiales; family Gaopeijiaceae; genus SKNW01. Next base: position 11,743 of record REBP01000081.1, read on the forward strand.
GCCCCGGGGAACTTCCCTATACGACCCGGGCGAAGAAGGTGCTCGAGCTGGCCATGGCGGCGGCCCGGGATCTTCAGGACCGCCACGTCGGAACCGAACACCTGCTGCTGGGGATGCTCCGCGACCGGAAGGGGATGGCGGCCCACATCCTGGGCGGGGTCGGGGTCACCCCGAGCCACGTGGAGGACCTGCTGGCGGGCGAGGTCCCCCCGCCGAGGGAGCCGCTTCCCACCGCGGCCATGGTCTCCGTCGAAGCCCGGCTCGGGATCGAGATCGACGACGGCTCCAACAGGTCCATCTATGAGCAGATCGTGGCCCGGGTGAAGGAAGCCGTCGCCGTCGGGCAAGTGTCGGCGGGAGAGCGTCTCCCCCCGGTCAGGCGGTTGGCGGACCAGCTCGACATCGCCCCTGGAACCGTGGCGCGGGCCTACAGCGAGCTGGAGCGCCTGGGCGTGGTGGTCACCGAGGGCGCACGGGGGACCCGGGTCGCGGATCCGACAAGCCAGGGAGCGGGGAGCGCGATGCACATCGACCGGATCGCCGGGCTCCTGCGTCCGGCTGCCGTGGCCGCCTTCCACATGGGGTCCGGGGCGGACGACCTGCGGCGGGCGCTGGAGCGGGCCATGGAGGGGATTTTCAGGGACTGACCCCGACGACCTCGCTCGCTCGCGCGCACCGTGGTTCCCTTGGCGGTGGAGATCGACCCGGAGTCGACCGTTCCATGGCGCCCGCGTGCCCTTCCGGCGATCATGCCCGCGGCGGTCCGTTCCGCGAGGACTCGAACCGCACCAGTGAATTCGACCTCCACGAGGGTAGTCATGGTGCGATGCATCCCTTCCGCCCCGCAGATGCTCGGCTGCGTCGTCGCGGCTTTTCTCCTCGCCGCCCCGGCTCCCGCTCCGGTCTCCGCCCAGGCGACCATCGAGGCTCCCATCGTGGAACGTCGCCTCGAAGACCGCTGGATCCCCGTCCATCGACCCGACTCTCTCGTCGCCTTTCGCACGCACCGCCTGAGTGTCCACGATCCGAAGGTGGTGCAGGACACGCTTGCGTTCCGGCTACAGGGACTGGACGGTCCGCTCGTCGTATCGGTGCTGGGACCCACCGGGGCTCCCCTGGCCACGCGAGTCGTCCTGCCCGAAGTCTGGCCGCCCTACCCCTTCATCCGGTCTCTGGACGCGGACGCCGAGTCCCAGGGGCACCGGCTCCTCGCGGCGCAGGGCATGGATGGGGTCGTTCCTGCCGAGGCGCACGCCCGAGACCTCGTGGTGCGCCCACCCCTGCCCGGTGCCGGGCGCTGGGCCGACACGGTTCGCGGAGAGGGGAGCGCCGGGCCCTGGAAGGCCATGTGGGAAGAGGTCCGCTCCTTTCGCGTCGTCGGCGACACGGCGGTGAACGGGACGAGCCTCCGCGTCGTGGAGGTCAGCTCCCGCGTGCGGATCGAGGACGAGCAGCCGTGGTCCCGGTTCGCCGGGCCCCCGGGGGTGAGACTTCGGGTCGTTGAGGGGGTCGGAACCGGTCGCATCCTCATGCCCCCCGCCGGAGGCCTGGTCTTCGCCCGCAACGACACCCTGCATCTCCACGGGGTGGAGACGGTGGACATGGAGGGCGGCGGGCGCTGGTCCACCCCGGTGGCCTACGAGGGCCATCGGGCGGAACGGTACTTCACTCCCGGAGAATGGGCAGCCGAATGGGACGCTCGCATGCAGCCCTCCGGGGAGGACGAGCAGGCCGAAGGGGGTTCCGACCCCCATCTCCTCGAGGAGGCTCTTCGAACGTGGCGCTCGAGCACGGACCTGGCGGAACGGAACCGGAGCGGGTCGCTGCTCCGCTCGGCGCCGGATTCCCTTCGCCCGACGGAGCGCGGTTTCCTGGAGGGGGAACTGATGGTGGGAGACACGGCCGCGGCGATCGGGCGCATGGTGGGATGGATCACCTACCGCCCCCGTCCCGCCCTGACCCGGGAGGACCTGGAGTTCCTCCTTCCCTTCCTCAGTGACCCCGCCCGCGCCCTTGCCGTGGGTGTGAATCCCTTCCGGGAAGCGCACGCCCTCGCCCGGGCATCGATGCTCATGGCAACGGCCGCCCTCGCGAGGGAGGGAGGTCTGCCGGCAGAGGATCGAGCGGATCAGGCCGAACATGCCCGGTTCACCGAAGATGCGTGGCGAATGCTCCTGAACCTCGACCGTGAGGCGCGAATCCGGGGGCTCGACCCCGACCCCCTGGTCGACGGTCTCGCCCTCGCAGCCAGGGCCGCCGAGGATCCGCGGCGGGGGGGTGACGAACTTCTGGCGGTGCTGGCGGGCGAACCCACCCGGACGGGTACCAGGATTGCGCCGGACCATTTCACCTTCGGCCAGATGGCCGACATGGCGCGCGGAATCGGCTTCACCGCCGGGGCGTCGGCACGGGCGACCCTCCCCGACCCGGGCGCGTCCTGGGAGGCGTGGAGCGTGTGGATGGCGGGTCGAAGCGATGCCCACCAGGCCTGGCTGGCCAGCACCCAGCTTCCGAGCCGGAACGACCCGCCTCCCGCCGTGGGCTTCTCGCAGGTGCACCACGTGACGCTTCAGTTTCACGAGCGCCGAACAGGTCGGGACTTCCCCTCGGAATGGCGCGCCGGCATCGATGGGGGCATCCCCGCCGACTCGGCCCGTCTCGTCTTCGGGCACTTGCTCCGGGAGTACGCCGGGGCGGTGCCCTCACCCGACGAAGTGGCCAGGGCGCTCGCGCACCCGAACCCCGTGGTTCGCCAGCACGCCCGGGGCAACCTGCATGCCCTCTTCCGCAGCCTGCCCATGCCCCCGCCCCGGGATAGGGACGGGGTCCCCGCATCCATGTCCGGCATGTCCGGCGAAGAGGCGGACGTGGTCTCCCACCTCCTCGAGGCGCTGCTGGAGCCGGCCTTCCCCGACGAGGAACGGGCGGCCTGGCCCTGGCCTCATCTCAATCCGGAGGACCTGGGGTCTCGGTCCACGCTCACGGGCCCGCCCGTGGGACCGTCGAGCCGCACGTACCTCGAGTCGGACAGGGTGCCGGCCGCCCTCGTCCAGCCCTGGCTCGACGCCGCCGAGGGAGGCATCGCCCTGACGACCCCGGAGGCTTGGGGCGCGCTGGATCCCCGCGAATCCAGGATCATCCTCATCCCGTACCGCCCCGACCGGATCGGCCCCTTTCTTCGCATTGGATTCGACTGGGTTCAGCACCTGGCGGGGGAGCCGCACGCGTCCCCCGTCCACCACGAGGGAGGGAGCACCTTCTACCTCCTCCAGACCCCCGAGGGGTGGAAGATCGCCGCCTCGTCGTGGTGGATCTCCTGAGGTCGCCCACCCGGAAGGTCTGCTTGCCGGTCCTCGAGCCACCCCCTACCTTGCTCCCTGCTCCCGGCGGAGGTGCAGGCGATCCGCGGCCTGCCTTCCTGGCAGGGAAATCCGGCGTCTTCCGGCCTCCTCCGGCCTCCTTCGGCCTCCTGATGTGAAGCGTGACACGGCTGTGCGGCGCCGACGCCTTCGAAGGCACCGTTCATCCTCCCCTAGGTGGCAACCGCGACTGGAGCCAGGTGCGATGAGGACCCCCCGGATTGTTCCTTCCATTCGTCGCAGCGCGCCGCGCATGCATCTTTGCCGGGTCTTCCATGCCGGGGAAGAGGTCTGGGCCCTCAGGCCATGGCCGCATGTCCTCCCTGGGTTCGAAGGGGTGAGCTTCGCCCCCTCCAGTGCTGTCGGGTGGGCAGGAAATTGAGAGAATCCGCATCCAGGGGATCCGAACCGGACCGATCCCGGGAGGCGGGGGGCATCGCGATCGTGGGAATCGGCTGCCGGTTCCCCGGGGGTCTGGACGGTCCGGACGGGTTCTGGCGGGGCCTGCTCGACCGCGTGGATGCGATTGGCGAGATTCCTCCCGACCGCTTCGACGCAGCCGCCCTGCATGGCAGGAAACCCGGGGGAGTGTCGTCGGTCCTGGGCGGATATCTGGAGGGGATCGACCGACTGGACGCGGCCTACTTCGGAATCTCTCCCCGGGAGGCCGAGCGGCTGGATCCCCAGCAGAGGCTCCTTCTGGAGGTGAGTCAGGAAGCCCTCGAGAACGCGGGCATGCCCATGGACGCGCTGGTCGGGAGTCCGGCCGGGGTCTTCGTGGGCCTCTTTCTGACGGACTTCGAGGCGCGACTCTTCCGGGACCCCGACTCCGTCGATCTCTACAGCACCACCGGGACGGGGCGGTACGCGGCGTCGGGGCGCCTTTCCTTCGCATTCGGGCTGGAAGGCCCGAGCCTGACGCTGGACACGGCGTGCTCGTCGTCTCTCGTGGCGGTGCACCTCGCGGTTCAGAGCCTGCTGGCGGGGGAATGCCCGCTCGCGATTGCGGGCGGTGCCAACGTGATCCTCCAACCCCACTATTCGATCGCCTACTCGCGTTCGGGGATGATCTCCCCGGACGGCCGGTGCAAGTTCGGCGATGCGCGAGGGGACGGATACGTTCGAAGTGAAGGTGCCGGGATGGTCGTCCTCAAGCGCATCGAAGACGCCATGGCGGATCGTGATCGGGTGTACGCGGTCATCGCGGGGAGCTCCGTCACGAACGACGGGCGGAGCGGCGACCACCTCGCGACTCCCGCCCAGCAGGGCCAGGAACGAATGCTTCGAGTCGCCTACGAGAAGGCCGGGATCTCACCGGGGCGGGTCGACTACGTGGAGGCCCACGGGACCGGCACGGCAACCGGTGACCCCATCGAAATGGCGGCCCTGTCGGCGGTCCTCTCCCGGGAGAGGTCTCCGGACCGACGCTGCCTCGTGGGGTCGGTGAAGACGAACATCGGGCACACGGAAGGAGCAGCCGGAGTTGCGGGGCTGATCAAGTCCGCCCTTGTGCTCCATCACCGGATCGTCCCCCCGAACCTCCATTTCAAGGTCCCGAACCCCCGGATCCCCTGGGCCGAGATCCCGCTCGACGTTCCGCGCGATCCCATGCCGCTGCCGGCGAACGGCTCTCCGGCCACCGCGGGAGTGAGTTCGTTCGGCATCACCGGGACCAACGCGCACCTGGTCCTGACGGAGGCGCCCGCGCCCACATGGTCTTCCGCTGCACCGCTTCCTGGCCAGGCGCTTCTTCTCGCTCTCTCGGCGGCCTCCGAAGAAGGATTGATGTCACTGGCCCGAAGCACGGCGGGCGCGCTGGATGCTGCGGGGTCGGGGGAACTCGGCAACCTGGTCTACACGGCCGCCTGCCGGCGGGCGCATCTCCCCCACCGCCTCTGCGTGGTGGAAAGCGACGCGGGCCGGATGGCCACGAGCCTGCGTGCGCATGCGGACGGTGAGGCGGCGCTGAAGTGTGTGCATGGCACGGTTCAGCCCGGCAAGTGCCCAGCCGTCGTGTTCGTCTATCCGGGCCAGGGATCGCAGTGGATCGGGATGGGACGACGGCTGCTCAGGGAGAATGCGGCCTTCCGAGCCGCCCTGCGCGAGTGTGAGGCGGCCATGCGCCCGTTCGTGGACTGGTCGCTATCGGAACAGCTCGAGATCGACGAGGATTCTCCGGCCTGTCGCATGAACGACATCGATGTCATTCAGCCGACGCTGGTCGCAATGGACATCGCGCTCACTGCGATGTGGCGGTCATGGGGGGTCGAGCCCGACGCGGTGCTTGGTCACAGCATGGGGGAGGTGGCCGCCGCCCACGCAGTCGGCGCCCTGGGGCTCGCGGACGCCATGCGGGTCATCTGCCGGAGAAGTCGCCTCCTGCGCCGGGTGCGCGGGAGCGGAGCGATGGCGGTGGTCGAGCTCGCGCACCTCGAGGCTGAGCGCCTGACCGAGGGACGAGAGGGTCGCCTCGCGGTGGCGGCCAGCAACAGTCCCCGAACCACGGTCCTTTCCGGCGACCCCGACGCCATCGAAGAGGTCCTTGCAGAGCTCGAGTCGGGAGGCGTGTTTGCCCGCAGGGTCAAGGTCGACGTGGCGTCGCACAGCCCGCAGGTCGACCCGCTTCGTCCGGACCTGCTGGAGGCCCTCGTCAGCCTCGAGCCGAGGGCCGGGTCCGTGCCGATGTATTCCACGGTCCGCGTCGATCTCGTCCCGGGCGAGGCGCTCGATCCAGGGTACTGGGCCGACAATCTCCGAAAGCCTGTGCTCCTTTCGGACACGATCGCGCGCGTGCTCCAGGACTGGCCGGAGGCCGTGTTCGTCGAAGTGAGCCCCCACCCGATCCTCCAGCCGGCCATCGAGCAGACGCTGGAGGCCCTCGGGCAGGGGAGGGGGGCGCTGGGCACCCTGCGCCGGGAGGAAGACGGCGAGGCCGAGGTGCTCACGGCGCTGGCGAAACTCCATGTCCTGGGGTATCCGGTGCAGTGGGATCGACAGTGGCCCGACGGGGGCACCGTCGCATCGCTGCCGACCTACCCCTGGCAGCGGGAGCGCCACTGGTTCGAGCCTGCGGCGGAGGGGATTCGGCGTCATCGGGGCCTCCAGCGAGGGCGTGCGCACCCCCTCCTGGGCTCCCCGCTTGCGGAGGCCCACGGAACCTGGATCTGGGAGACGGAGCTGAGCCTGGCCTCGCATCCCTTCCTGGGAGATCATCGTGTGCGGGGCTCCGCGCTGCTCCCGGCCGCTGCCATTCTGGAGATGGCCATGGCTGCAGCCGTGGAGGCATTCGGGGCAGGCACGCACGAACTCCGGGCCGTGACTTTTGAAGAGGGCGCCGTCCTGGATGAGGACGGTCGGGTCCTCCATGTCGTCCTTCGGGAGGAGGCGCCGGGAGTCGGAACCCTCGAGCTGTTCGGGCGGCGTGCGGCGGGATCCATGCCGGGCGCGGACGCGTGGGCTCGACATGCAGCGGGTACCGTGGTCCGGGGGCATGCGCCGGACGAGGGCCCGGCGGCGACGGCGGGGCCCGCCTCGCCCTCGGAGGAGACCGGATGGTCCAGGACCGAAGGAGGGCGCCACTACGCGGGCATGTCGGGTCGGGGGCTGGAGTACGGGCCTGCCTTTCGGCGGGTGGCCGAGGTGTGGTACGCCGCGGGGGAGACGAGGGGGCGTCTGACGCCCACGGACTCCACCGCGCCGGACGAGGTGGGGTTCCGGGTGCACCCCGCCCTCATCGACGCGGGATTCCAGGTCCTGCTGGCTACCGCGAGCCCGGACGGTTCGGTTGATTCGGCCGCTTCGGAGGCACATGGGAAGGGAAGAGGGGGTGCCCGGGATGCACTCGTTCCGGTGTACCTCGAATCCTTCCGCATGCCTTCCCCCGGGGCCACGAGGGCCGAGTGGGTCCAGGCCCGCCGTCGACCGGAGGCGGAGGGAGGGGCGGAGGCGGCGGTGGTGGGGGATGTGACCCTGGTGAGCGCCGAGGGTCGCGAACTGGCGGTCGCCCGTGGGCTTCGGTTCCGAAGGGTGCCCCGCCCCCCGGATCGCCTCGAGGACTGGCTGTACGAACTCCGGTGGGTGCCACGCCCACGGGCCGATCCCACGCTGCGCGCCGATCTGAAGGCGGCGCCGCGCCCCGCCTGGCTGATCCTCGCGGACGAGTCGGGGGTTGGGGAAGCGCTGGCTGCCGGGCTGGAGACGGAAGGGGCAGTCGTGACCGTCCTTTTTGCCGGGGCGGGGCCCGGGAACGAACGGATCGGAGCCCGCCGGCTCCGCGTCCCACCCGACCGACCCGAGGCGCTGGAACGGGTGCTGGAAGAGCTGGCCGAGGAGGGTCCGCTCACCGGAGCCGTCCACCTCTGGTCGCTCGATCTTTCCGATTCCGACGGCGAGGAGGCTCTCGCGCTGGGGACCCCTGCCGATCCGGTCGGCGTCGGGGCCCTGCGGCTGATCCAGGCGCTGGCAGGGGATGCGGGGAGCGAGGGCGCGCGACTCTGGCTGGTGACCCGCGGGGCACATCGTGTCGAGGCGGAGGACTGCGTTGCCCCCCCGGTGCAGTCGGCACTCTGGGGACTCGGTGCCGTGGCTGCCAGCGAGCATCCGGAGCTGGCCTGTACCTGCGTGGACCTCGGAGGGGGGCCGGAACCCGACGCGGGCGCGGCGCTGCTCGCCGAAGTGAGAGGAGGCGGAACTGACCGTCGGGTCGCCCTCCGGGCCGGGCGGAGGTATGCGGCGGTCCTGCACCGGGCGACGCCTCGGGCAGGGATCCCGGGCAAATGCGAAGGGGCGGCCGCAGGGGAATGCGAAGGGGAGGGCGCAGGGGAACGCGCCGGGGGGAGCCAGGTCACGGTGTTCAGGGCGGAAGCGCCCTCGCCCGGCTCCCTGGAGGACCTCCGTCTCGTGGCGGAGGACCGGAGGCCCCCGGGGCCCGGTGAGGTGGAGATCGAGGTTGCCGCCACCTCCCTGAACTTCAACGACATCATGAAGGCGCTCGGCATCTACCCGGGAATTCCTGAAGGAGCGCCGATCGGCCTGGGAGGGGAGTGCGCCGGTCGGATCTGCGCCACGGGCGAGGGGGTGGAGGGGTGGAAGGTCGGTGACGAGGTCCTTGCCCTGGCCTTCGACCTCCAGGGCACGACGCTGCTGGCGTCCCATGTCAGGGTACGGGCGGAACTCGTGTTCCGGCGTCCCACGCGTCTTGGCGCCCCCGAAGCGGCAGCTCTCCCCCTTGCGTTCGTCACGGCGGGCTACGCCCTGTTCGACGTGGCCCGCCTGGCCCGGGGAGAGCGGGTCCTGATCCATGCGGCTTCGGGGGGCGTGGGGCTCGCAGCGGTGCAACTCGCGCGGCGTGCGGGGGCCGAAGTCCTGGCCACCGCCGGGAGCCCGGAGAAGCGTGCCTTCCTCCGGGAGCTGGGGGTCGAGCACGTCTGGGATTCGAGGACGCTCGATTTCGGGGACGCGATCATGGAGGTCACCCGGGGTCGAGGTGTGGACGTGGTCCTCAATTCGCTTTCCGGAGGCGGGTTGAGGCGGAGCCTCGGCGTGCTTGGACAGCATGGCCGCTTCGTCGAGCTTGGCAAGCGCGACATCCATGCGGACACCCGGGTGGGCCTGGGGGACTTCCGGCGAGGCATCTCCTTCGCGGCCGTGGACCTGGTCGCCATCGTGAAGGACCGGACGGCGCGGGTGGGCGAAATCCTCCGGGAAGTCCTCTCCGACCTGGAGGACGGTCGGCTTCGGCCCCTTCCGGTGACGGTCTTCCCCGTGGGCGAGGTGCACGATGCCTTCCGGTTCTTCGCGCAGGCCCGCCACATCGGGAAGGTCGTAATCTCGGTGGATGGGCCCGTACGTGCGCACCCCGGAGACGCCCTGCGCAACGAAGTGGTAGGAGCCGAGGGGAGCTACCTGGTGACAGGGGGGCTCGGGGCGCTGGGGCTGCTCACGGCCGAGTGGCTGGCCCGGCATGGCGCCCGTCACCTCGTGCTTGCGGGCCGCAGCGAACCCTCGGCTGCAGCGCGCGCGCGGATCGCGTCGCTGGAGGCGCGGGGGACCGAAGTCCTCGTGACGCAGGTGGATGTTTCCAGCGCGGACGAGGTCGATGCACTCCTCGAGGAGGTGGATGCCCGGATGCCCCCGCTTCGGGGCGTCGTCCACGCGGCCGGCACTCTCGCCGACGCGGCCCTGCTCCGCATGGACGTGGATCGGTTCGGGTCCCCGATGGTCTCGAAGGTCAGAGGCGCCTGGAACCTGCACCGCTCCACCCGGGATCGGCCCCTGGACTTCATGGTCCTCTATTCGTCCATCGCCGGGCTCATGGGGACACCGGGCCAGGGAAACTATGCGGCCGCGAACGCCTTTCTGGACGGGCTTGCCCGGTACCGCCTCGCGGCAGGCCTCCCCACCGTGAGCATCCAGTGGGGCCCCTGGACCACGGTGGGTCTGGCGGCCGAGGGGGACGCGGGAGATCGCCTCGCCCATCGGGGTGTGGGCGGACTGGAGCCTGGACGGGCACTGGCGGCCCTGGGGCATCTGCTCGACGCGGCCGCCGGATCGGCGAACGGGGGAGCCGATCGTGCGGGGGTCTCTGCGAGTGCGGCCGTTGCGGTCATGCCTTTCGACCCCTCCACCTGGGCGGAAGCAGCGGGGTGGCGGGATCCCTTCCTCGGGGACCTGGAAAGCGTGGACTCCGTAACTGTGGCCCTGGGACCGCAGGGGAGAGGGGACGCGCGCTCGATCCGGGAAGAACTCGGATCGCTTCCGCCTGGCCGCCGGCAGTCCTCCCTCCTCGAGCGACACCTCCGCGAGCAGGTTGCTGCCGTGCTCCGTCTCCGGCCGGAGCGCGTGGCGGCGGATCGGCCCCTGAAGCAACTCGGGCTGGACTCCCTGATGGCACTGGAACTGCGAAATCGGCTCGAGGCGAGCCTCGGCCTGCGGCTTTCGGCGACGATCGCGTGGAACTACCCGACGATCAGCCGGCTGGTACCCTTCCTCGCCTCGCGCATCGGGCTGGAGGGGGAGCCCGCGGAGGGGACGGCGCGAGCCGATGGAGCGGTGACGCCGGGGCCCTCGCGTGACGAGATCGAGGCGATGCTGGCCTCGGAGCTGGCCAGGGTCGACGAACTTCTGAAGGACGGATCCTCGTGACGGGAGACCCCGGAGGTGTGGACCCGCTTGCCCAGCTCACGCAGGCCCTGTCTTCGATTCGCGCGTTGCGCAGTCGGCTGCAGGCGGTCGACAGCGACCGAAGGGAGCCCGTGGCGATCATCGGGCTCGGGTGCCGATTCCCGGGAGGGGCGAACTCGCCCGCGGCCTTCTGGAAGATGCTTCGGGAGGGGGCGGACCTGATCACCGAGGTGCCTGCGGCTCGATGGGATGCCGAGGCACTGTTCTCGCCGGACTTCCAGGACCGGGGCCGGATGAACACGAAGCGGGGTGGGTTCGTGGAAGCGCCGGACCTGTTCGACCGGGGCTTCTTCGGGATCTCTCCCCGCGAGGCCGCGAGAATGGATCCCCAGCAGCGGATGCTTCTCGAAACCGCCTACGAGGCGCTGGAAGATGCGGGTCAGCCGCTCGAAGACTGGGCCGGCGCCGCCGTGGGAGTCTTCGTCGGGGCCCACAGCCACAGTAGCGACTACTTCCTGATGCAGGCCGGGGATCTCGGGGACCTCGGCAGCCATACGGCCACAGGCACCGCGCACAGCACCCTCGCGAATCGCCTGTCGTACTGCTTCGACTGGCGGGGGCCCAGCCTGGCGGTGGACACGGCCTGCTCCTCCTCGCTCGTGGCCCTCCACCTCGCCGTCCGGAGCCTCCGGGAAAGGGAGTGCCACCTGGCCATCGCCGGGGGGGTGAACCTGGTCCTCCGGCCCGAGATGTCCGTCGCCCTCAGCAGGTTGGGCATGATGTCGCCGGATGGGCGCTGCAAGACCTTCGACGCCGGGGCGGACGGGTTCGTGCGGGGAGAGGGATGCGGGGTCGTGGCGCTGAAGCGACTCTCCGATGCGCTGGCCGGGGACGATCCGATCCTGGCGGTGATCGCGGGATCCGCCGTGAACCAGGATGGAATGACCAACGGGCTTACGGCCCCGAACGGACATTCCCAGCAGCTGGTCCTCCGGCAGGCACTGAAGGATGCCGGGGTGGGCCCCGGGGAGGTCACCTACGTCGAGGCCCATGGAACGGGCACGGCGCTCGGGGATCCCATCGAGGTGGAGGCGCTGGCCGAGGTGATCGGCCGGGCGGGGGATCGCACCTGCGTCCTGGGTTCCGTGAAGACGAACGTGGGTCACCTCGAGGCTGCTGCCGGGATCGCCGGCGTGATCAAGACGGTGCTGGCCCTGCAGCATGGCGAGATCCCCCGGAGCCTTCACTTCCACCGCCTGAATCCCCACATCTCCCTGGAGGGGACCCGCCTCCGGATCGCGGCGGAAAGGCAGGCGTGGCCCGGGGCCGACGGAGCCGCGGGAGAACGGGTGGCCGGGGTCAGTTCGTTCGGGTTCGGCGGCACGAATGCCCACGTCATTCTCCGGTCGGCCCCGTCGCCCGCAATCGGCGGAGCCCCGGAGGCCGGAAGCGACGGCGCCGTCCTTCTCCCCCTGTCGGCCCGGGACGAAACGGCGCTCCGGGAGCTGGCCGGTGCCTGGGTCGATTTCCTGGGAAGCACCGAAGAAGCCATGGGGGACATCGTGCACACTGCGGGCTCCCGGCGGAGCCATCACGAACACCGGATGGCTGTCGTGGCGGCCTCGAAGGCCGAGGCCTCCCGGAGGCTCCGCGGGTTCCTCGAGGGAGGGGAGCACGGGGGGACCGTGGTGGGCCGAGCCGGGGCGCCGGGAGCCTCCGGACCGGTCTTCGTGTTCAGCGGGCAGGGGGCGCAGTGGCCCGGGATGGCTCGCGACCTCTTCGAGGCCGCACCCGTGTTCCGGTCCGCCCTGGAGGCCTGCGACGAGGCGTACCGGCGCTTCGCGGGGAAGGGAGGGGGGAGCCTCATCGGGGAGCTGTTCGCGGACGAGGACAGCTCCCGTCTGCAGCGAACGGAAATCGCTCAGCCCGCCATCGTGGCCCTGCAGGTGGCGCTCTCGTCGGTGCTGCGCTCGTGGGGGGTGGTCCCCGAGGCCGTGGTGGGCCACAGCGTGGGGGAGATCGCCGCGGCCCACGTTGCGGGAGTCCTGTCGCTGGAGGATGCCATGCAGGTGGCGGTCCTGCGGGGAAGGCTCATGCAGGGTGCATCGGGGAAGGGCCGGATGGCCGCCGTCCAGCTCCCGGCGCAGGAAGTTCTGAGCCGACTTGCGGGGGGCGGGGGCGAGGTGGAGGTGGCGGCCATGAACAGTCCGGGGTGGACCGTGATCTCCGGGGCGACGGAGGCGGTGGGGTCCGCCGTCGCCGCGTTGACCGGGCGCGGTATCCTGTGCCGACCCCTCCCGGTGGAGCATGCCTTCCACAGCTCGCACATGGACCCGTTTCGGCATGACCTCGTGAACGGGCTGATCGGGATCGAGCCCCGTGGAGCCCTCATCCCCATCCATTCGACGGTCCGCGGCAGACCGGCGGAACCGGGGGACTTCGATGCGGCCTACTGGGGACGGAATCTCCGCGAGCCGGTGCGATTCGCCTCGGCGATCACGGACCTGCTCCGCGGTGGCCATACCCACTTCGTCGAGGTGGGTCCGCACCCTGTCCTCTGCGCCATGGTGTCCGCCTGCGCGTCCGGGGAGTTGGGGGTCGTCGCCCTGCCGTCGATGCGGCGCGCCCAGCCCGGGCGTGCCACGCTGCTGGCCTCCGTGGCCCGCCTCCATGTGGACGGCTTCCCGGTGGACTGGTCCGGTCTGCACCCGGACGGCGGCCGGGTCATCCCCCTCCCTCGATACCCCTGGCAGCACCGGCGCTACTGGTTCACGCCGAGGAGGTCGGAAGCCACCGCGGCCGGAGAGCCCATCCGGACCCCGTCCTCGGGTCCGGTAGCCCTGCCCGGCCGTCGGTTGAACTCACCGGTCCCGACCTACGAAATGCTCGTGGAGCGGGATCTCCTCCCCTTCATGAACGACCATCGTCTCTGGGGCCGCCCGGTGCTTCCCGCAGCCACCACCGTCGAAATGGTCCTCCGGGGCGTGGCCGCCGCGACCGGGTTCCGGCCGGAGGCGATCTCCGAGCTCTTCTTCCACGCGCCCCTCGTTGCCGGCGAGAGCCCCGATTCCCGCGTCGTTCAGCTCCTGCTCCATGACGCGCCGGGGGACGTGACGCGCTTCACCATCCACGCCTCCCCGGGCCACGCCCCCCCGGCCGAGGGGGGGGGGAAGTGGGGCCTTCTTGCCCGCGGGAACGTCGAGCCCGCCGGGGCGGCAATATCCTGGAATCCCCCGCCGCTGGACCCGGAAGGCGTGCGGCAGCGTTGCCCCGAAGAGGTGGACCGCGATGCCTGGAGAGCCGAACTGGAAGCAAAGGGCGTCGTGCCGGGGGAGCGCCTCCCCGGAATCGATCGGCTCTGGCGTGGCCCCGACGAGGCGCTGTTCCGGTTCGCTCCCGCCTTCGGTGATCCGCCGGATGCGGAGAACGAGGGCACGGTGTCGAGCATCCATGGAGCCCTTCAGTGCTGCCTCGGCCTTTCCGGCTCCGACGGAGCGGACAGCCTCCGCATCGTGGCGGCCATTCACGGCATCCGGCTCCGGCCTCTCGAGTCCGGAGGGGGAGCCGGCGTGCCGGCCTGGTGCCACGTGCGCCGCCGGATGGACGCTGAGTCGGGAGAAGGGGAAGCCCGCGTGGATGTCACCGCCTGCAATGAGGCGCTTGAGCCGATCGTGGAACTCGAGGGGATCGTCCTCCGGACGACGGACCGATCGGCCCTGCACATTTCGGCCCGCGACGGATCGCCCCGGAGAGCCCCCGACAACTGGTTCTTCGACCACAGGTGGGAGGAGCGGGCGCTCCCTCGCTCCCCGGGGCCCCGACGAGGGGAAGGTCGAATGCCCGCCCCTCAGGCGGTCGCTTCCCGGGCCGTCGGCGAACAGATGGCAGCGCCGGATGCGAGCGATGCCGAGGCCCTCGCGGGTCTCGAGGGGCTGGCCCGAAGCTATGCGCAGCGGGCGGTTCGTGCGCTGGGCGGTGACGGGGGGGCTGCCCCGCCGGAGTTCCTGCCGGGGCATGGCCGGTACTTCGGGCGTCTGACCGACCTGGCGGGCGGGCTTCCGTATCCGGACCCGGGGGAAGACTCCGACGAGGAACTGGGGCGAAAGGCGGAAGCGCTCGCGGTACGATGCCCCGAACACGCGGTGGCGATTCAGATCCTCCGGCGGTGCGGCGAGGCGATCCCGAAGGTACTGCGCGGAGAGGCCGATCCCCTGGCCCTCCTCTTCGGGAGCAGTCCGACCGTCGAGGAACTGTACCGGGATGCGCCCTACTCGCGTTTCCAGGGAGCACGTGTGGCCGCAATCGTGGCCGCGGCCGCGGAAGCGCTTCTCCCCGGGCGGCGCCTGCGGATCCTCGAAGTGGGCGCCGGCACGGGCGGAACGACGACCCACATCCTCGACCGACTGCCGCTCGACGGAGCGGAGTACCTCTTCACGGACCTCTCGCCGGCGCTCCTGCGCGGATCCGCCGAACGCTTCCGCGACAGGGATTTCATGCAGTTCCGGATCGCCGACATCGAGGATGCAGGCGTTCCGGAACTCCCGGGGGGACCCTTCGATGTCGTGGTCGCCGCCAACGTCCTGCATGCAACACGCAGCCTCCGATCGACCCTCGCGAACCTTCGTGCCCGCTCGGCTCCCGGCGGCCTGCTCGTTCTTCTCGAGACCACGGCACCCCGGGGATGGGTGGACGTGGTCTTCGGCATGACGGAAGGATGGTGGCGTTTCGAGGACGTGGATCTCCGCCCCGATCATCCCCTCCTCGGCGCGGGGTCCTGGGTCCGACTGCTGGAAGAATGCGGTTTCGTGGACCCCCTGGCTGTGTCTGCCGATGCGGACGAGGAGGGAGTCCTGCCCCAGACCATCCTCGTGGCTGCGGCCCCGGGAGGTCCGGAGGCTCCGGAGACCGGGGCCCACCCCTCGGAAGCTGGGGTGTGGGCGCTCTGGACGCGGGGAACCGCGCTGGCGGAGGCGGTCGAGTGGTCCTTGGCCGGGAAAGGCGAGCGGTGTGTCCGGGTGGGAAGGGAGGATGCGTGGCCGCTGGAAGGTGTTTCGCTCCGGGGCGCCATCGACCTCAGGGCTGCCGAGGAGGAGGGAGGTGGGTTCACTGGAGCC
Organism: Gemmatimonadales bacterium; assembly: GCA_007692665.1. Classification (GTDB taxonomy): domain Bacteria; phylum Gemmatimonadota; class Gemmatimonadetes; order Longimicrobiales; family Gaopeijiaceae; genus SKNW01. The sequence continues at coordinate 27,338 of REBP01000081.1, forward strand.
GAGCTGAGCGGTGTGATCTCGGAAGCATGCCTCGCCCCCGTCTCCGCGGTGCGCACGCTGGCTGACCGCGGTCATACCTCCACGCCCTTCTGGCTGGTGACCAGGGGGGGGGAGCCCACCGCTGCGATGGACGGGGCGTCCGTCTCCCTTCTGCAGGCGCCCCTCTGGGGGATGGGCCGGAGCCTGGCGTTTCAGTATCCCGGGGCCTGGGGGGGGCTGGTGGACCTGGATCCCGACGCTACCACCGCGCAGGCTGCGCTCGACCTGGTCCACGAGGTGACGGCCTCGGACGGCGAGGACGAGGTCGTCTACCGTGGAGGACGGCGCCGGGTGGCGCGCCTCGTCCCGGTGCCCCCGCCCGGGGATGCGGGGGTTCGCTTGCGGGGAGATGCGACCTACCTCATCACCGGCGGACTGGGCGGGCTGGGCCGGAGACTGGCGCTCTGGATGGTGGAGCGGGGGGCGCGCGCACTCGTTCTCACGGGACGCCGGACCCTGTCCGCCCCGGGGACCGAGGGGTCGGGCTTCGTCGAGACGCTGAAGGAGGGGGGTGTCGACGTTCGCTACGCGGCCATCGACGCGTCCGATCCGCGTGCGGTGATGGCGCTGCTGGCCGATCTGGGGAAGGGATCGCGCCCTCTCCGCGGCATTGTTCATGCGGCCGCCGACATCGCCCCCCTGGAACTTCCGGCGCTCGATCCCGATGCGATGCGGGCCATGGTGGACGGAAAGGCGGTGGGCGCCTGGCTGCTCCACGAGCATACCCGCGACCTCGAACTCGACTTCTTCGTTCTCTTCTCGTCGATCACGGCTGCACTGGGTTCGCGGGACCTGGGTCACTATGCAGCCGCGAACCAGTTCCTGGACGCGCTGGCACGGTACCGGGTGGACTCGGGCCTCCCGGCCCTGGTCGTGGACTGGGGGACCTGGGACGTGAATGAAGCGCTGTCGGAGGACCGCCGGGACGCCGCACGGCGCTCCGGCCTGCTGAACATGGACGCCACCGCTGCCCTCGATGCGCTCGGGCGCCTCCTCTCCCACCGGGCCGGGCGGTGCACCGTGGCCCGCATCGATGCGCCGACGCTGCGGGCCGTCTTCGCGTCGCGGCGCCGCTCCCGGCTCCTCGATGACCTCGGAGAGGGGGCATCCGGGGTGGCCGGGAGCGCCGCTCCCCGCCTGTCGACGGTGCGAGAGCGAATCGGACGGGCGCACGCGGCGGAGCGTCGCGGGTTGCTCGTCGATCTCGTTGCCGAGCTGACCCGGTCCGTGCTGGGCATGGGGTCGGAGGAGCCACTGGATCCGGATCGGGGATTCTTCGAACTGGGGATGGACTCGCTCATGACCGTGCAGTTGAGGGAACGGATCGAGACGGCGTTCGGGGAACCGCTTTCCGCCATGCTCACGCTGAACTACCCCACGGTCGGGAAGCTCGCCGGGCACCTTCTCGGCAGCTTCGCGGAGGGCGATTCGAGCGATTCGAGCGATTCGAGCGATTCGGGCGACCCGGGCGGGTCGAGCGCTCCATCGATGGCGGGAGGTGCGAGAGGGGAGGAGGAGGGAGAAGCAGACGCGATGGTCCGGGAGATCGGACGACTCTCGGCCCGGGAAACCCGGAGACTTCTCCTGCAGGAGCTGGAGTCCCTCGGTGGATGGGAGGAGCACGGGGATGAGTGAGCCCGGGAACCGCGTGGCGGACCTGTCGCCGGAGCAGCAGGCCCTGCTCGGGATGCGAAGGCTTCGTGCCCGCCTCGATGCCCTGGAGCGGGCTCGCACCGAGCCCATCGCCATTGTCGGCATCGGATGCAGGTTCCCCGGGGGCGCTTCCGACCCCGACGCCTACTGGCGTCTTCTGGACGAGGGGCGGGATGCGGTCGCAGACGTCCCGGACGACCGCTGGGTGATGGACGATTTCCACGATCCGGTACGCGGACGACCGGGAAAGATCTACACCCGTCGGGGCGCCTGCCTCGAGCGCATCGACGGGTTCGACGCGCACTTCTTCGGGATCGCCCCGAGAGAGGCGGTCCACCTGGATCCGCAGCAGCGCCTGTTCCTGGAAGTGGTGTGGGAGACGCTCGAGCACGCAGGCATCGCCCCGGACAGCCTCGGCGGAAGCCGCACGGGGGTATTTGCCGGTGCCACGACGACGGACTACATGCAGCTGCACAGCTCGCGGCTCGGGCCGGCGGGGTTCGATGCCTACGTCCTCTCCGGCAACACCCTGCACGCGACCGCAGGGCGGGTGTCGTACCTCCTGGGCCTGCAGGGGCCGGCGATGGCCATCGACACGGCATGTTCGTCTTCCCTCGTGGCCATCGACCGGGCCTGTCGGAGCCTGCGGGATCGGGAATCGGACCTGGCGCTGGCCGGTGGCGTCAGCCTGATGATCATGCCGGACACCTACGTCGGGTTCTGTCGGTGGGGCATGGTTGCGGCCGACGGGCGGTGCAAGACGTTCGACGCCCGCGCCGATGGCTTCGGGCGGGGGGAAGGGTGCGGCGTGGTAGCGCTGCGGCGACTGTCCGATGCCGAGTCCGACGGGAACAGGATCCTCGCTCTCATCCGTGGCTCCGCCGTGAATCAGGACGGGGCGAGTGCGGGGCTCTCCGTTCCCAACGGAAAGGCTCAGGAGGCGGTCCTGCGTGCCGCCCTCGAGAACGCGGGTGTGGCTGCGGACGCGGTCGGGTACGTCGAGGCACATGGGACGGGGACCGAACTCGGTGATCCTCTCGAGGTCGAGGCGCTGGCCGCCGTCTTCGGTCCGGGACGAACCGTCGACCGGCCCCTTCTGCTGGGCTCCGTGAAGACGAACATCGGGCACCTGGAAGCCGCCGCCGGCGTGGCCGGTCTCATCAAGGTCGTTCTCGCGCTGCAGCATGGGCGAATCCCGCAGCACCTCCACTTCGAGACGCCCACGCCCCGGGTGGCCTGGGACCGGACGCCTCTCCGGGTGACCGGTGAGGCGGTGGACTGGCCCAGGGGAAAGGCCGGACGCGTCGCCGGGGTCAGCGCCTTCGGGTTCAGTGGGACCAATGTCCACCTCATCGTCGAGGAGGCACCGGCGCCGGCATCGGATCGAGGTGCGAGAACGTCGGTGGGAGGGGGAGGCAGGGATTCCGACCGCCCTGCAGGGAAGGCAACGGAGGAGCGACCCCGTCACCTCCTTCCCCTCTCCGCCCGTTCGGAGCCGGCCCTGCGGGAGCTGGCTGCTCGATACGAGGCCCGTCTCGGCGAACGGTCCCCCCGCACCCCATCCCCCGACGGGCTGGACGATCTCTGCTTCACAGCCGGGGTCGGTCGCGCCCACTTCGGCGAGCGAGTCGCCCTGGTCGGCGCCACGGGAGAAGAACTGCACGCTCTGCTGGAAGAATTCGGAAGGAAGGCCTCTGCGCCAGGACTCCACCTGGGTTCGAAAGGGGCCGTGCCCCCTCGCGTGGCCTTCCTCTTTACCGGTCAGGGAGCACAGTACACGGGGATGGGGGGAGAACTCTACGCCACGTCTCCCGTGTTCCGCCGGGAACTGGATCGCTGCCTGGGAGCCCTCGAGCAGGGGTCCGCAGCCGTTCTGCGGAAGGTCATGGGCCTCGACGCAAGATCCTCCGCCGACAGGGCGCACGGCGAGCCCATCGATCGGACGGAGCATGCCCAGCCGGCGCTCTTCGCCTTCGAGTGGGCGCTTTCGCAGCTCTGGCGATCGTGGGGGGTCGAACCGGTCGCGGTCCTCGGGCACAGCCTTGGGGAGTATGCCGCGGCCTGTGTGGCCGGTGTGCTGCCCCCCGAGGATGGGATTCGACTCGTGGCCGAACGGGGCCGGCTCATGGGATCGCTCGCTCCCGGGGGGCGCATGCTCTCGGTTCGCTCGGATGCGGCCACGGTCGAAGCCGTTGTCAGGAAGCTGGGCGATGCGGTGGCGATTGCCGCCGTGAACGGGCCGGCGAACGTCGTGATCTCGGGCAGCGCCGAAGGGGTAGCCTCGGCCAGGGCCGAGTTGGAGGGGAGAGGGGTGGAAACCAGGGCCCTCCATGTGTCACATGCCTTTCACTCGGCGCTTGTCGAGCCTGTCCTCGAGCCGCTCGAAGCGTTGGTGCGAGGTTTCGACTTCCGGGCTCCCGGGCTGCGCCTGATCTCCAACGTCACCGGCAGGGAGGCCGGCGCCGCGGAACTCGGCTCCCCGTCCTACTGGCGCCGCCATGCCCGGGAACCGGTCCTTTTCGACAACTCGATGCGCCGGCTCGCCGCCCTGGGGGTGAACGTCTTCGTCGAGATCGGACCCTCTCCCGTGCTCCTGGGCATGGGGCGGGAAGTGCTTCCGGACCTCGAGGCGCTCTGGCTGCCATCGCTGCGGCGGGGTACGGCGGATTGGGACCGGCTTCTCGACAGCCTGGCTTCCTTCTATGTCCGGGGGGGCGACGTGGACTGGAGCGGCTTCCATGCGCCCGGGGTGCGGCGGTTCGTGACGGCTCCGACGTACCCCTTCCAGAGGGAGCGTTTCTGGCTGGATGAGCCGCCGGCAACCCCATCTCCCGTTCCGCGAAACTCCGGCCGGGACACCGGACACCCCCTGCTCGGACATGAAGTCCGGACCGCCACGGAGGAACGCGTCTTCGAGGTGCATCTCGACAGCGATACCCCCGGATGGCTTGGTGACCATCGAGTCCGGGGCGCTGCGGTGGTGCCGCTGACCGCGTACGTGGAGATGGGCCGGGCCGCAGCTCGGCGAATCCGGGGTCTCCCGTTGGGGGCCACGCTTGACGACCTCGCCCTGCACGAACCGCTCGTCCTGGCGGAGGGCCAGGGGAAGATCGTGCAGGTCGTAGCCTCCCCCGTGGCGTCCGGCGAGGTCGCCTTCCGGGTGGTGTCCATGGACCCGACGGCCGGGCTCTCCAGCTCCTCAACCGACGGGGACCGGTGGCGGACGCATGCAACGGGCGTGGTCCTCGGCGATCCGGACGAGCAGGGCGGATCGGCTGCCGAACCGGGCCAGGGCGAAGGGTGGGCAGCGCTCTCTCCGGAGGTACTCTACGTCTCCATGGCGGAGCGGGGTCTGGCGTATTCGGGTGCATTCCGCGGTGTGACGGAGATTCACCGGAAAGAGGGGCGCGCCCGCGCTCGGGTCGAGCTGCCGGAGTCGGCCAGGAGGGAAGCGGATGCCTATGGAGTTCACCCCGCCTTTTTCGACGCCTGTCTCCAGGTGGTGGGCCTCCTTCTTCCCGCCGGTGCGGAGGAGACCTGGCTCCCCATCGCCGTCGACCGGATCCGGGTGGCCGCAGAGGTGCCCCCGGTCGCCTGGAGCGAGGCCGTCCTCCGTCCCGAAGCGGGGGGGGCGGACACGGTGGTGTGCGACGTCCGGGTCAGGGATGACCGGGGGAAGCCGGTCCTCGAGGCCATCGGGGTCCGGATCAGGCCGGCCTCCCGCAGTGCTCGGACCACCGCAGAGGAGGCGATTCAGGAATGGCTGTACGAGATCGAGTGGACGCCGACCCCGGGACCCGCCGCCAGCGGTGATCCAGCCACGGGTTTCGATCGCGTGGCCGCGACGGTCGAGGGGGCGAAGCACCGGCTGAAGACCGAGAGCAGCTCGAAGGAGGGTGCCCGCCTGGAGGTGCTCGATCCCGGTCTCGAGCGGCTCAGTACGCTCTACCTGTCGCGGGCGCTGCGGGACTTGGGGTGGGAACCGGAAGTGGGTGATTCGGTCGACCCCTTCGAACTGGCAGATCGGCTCGGGCTCCAGCCCCGGTTCCGGAAGCTCGCGCGGCGGATCCTCGAAATCCTGGCGGAAGACGGCGTGCTGACGTCGGCGGGGGGCGGATTCGAAGTGGCCGAAATCCTTCCCGGGGACGATCCGGAAGGCCTGAGGGAAGGGCTGGAGAAGCGCTTCCCGGAAAGCCGCGCCGCCCTTCGCGTCGCCACCCGTTGCGGTCGCTCGTTCGCCCCGGGGCTCCGCGGGGAGCGGGACCCGCTGGAGCTGCTCTTTCCGGGGGGCGCCACCGACGATACCGAAGCCCTCTACCGCGACTCCCCTCTCACCCGGGGCTTCAACGAAACAGTGGCGGCCGGGATCGCCGGATTCGTCCGCCGCTTTCCCCGCGACCGCCCCCTGAGGGTACTCGAAATCGGGGCAGGCACGGGGGGCACGACCGCGAGAATCCTGCCTGTCCTCCCGGCTGGGCGGACGGAGTATCACTTCACCGATGTTTCCGCCCAGTTCCTCAAGCGCGCACGTATCTCGCTGTCGGACTTTCCGTTCCTGCGATTCGGGACGCTCGACATTGCACGCGACCCGGAGGGCCAGGGGTTTCCTCCCGGGGCCTTCGACCTGGTCATTGCGGCCAACGTCCTCCATGCGACTCCGGACCTGGACCGCACGCTTGAACACACCCGGGGACTCCTGGCCGAGGGCGGCATGCTGATCCTCCTGGAGGTCGTGAAGCCCCATCGGTTCGCGGACCTGACCGTGGGCCTGACGGACGGATGGTGGGCCTTCGAGGACGCGCACCGGAGCACTTCGGCCCTCCTTTCATCGGACCAGTGGCGGGAACTCCTGGGAGCGTCCGGGCTCGAGGCCACGGCGGCGGTCTCCGGGACCGGGGCGATGGCGAGACAGGCGGTGATCGTGGGCGTAGCGCCGGAGCCGATCCGGGAGGATGCCGGGGGAGAAGCACGGGAGGCGAGGCCGGAAAGTCCCCGGCCCGAGGCAGGGAGCTGGCTCGTCGTCTCGGACCGCGGTGGCACCGGTCCGGAACTGGCGCGCCTCCTGCGGGAACGCGGAGAGGCATGCACCCTCGTCCTTCCGGAGGCGGTGGGTGCCATGGACTGGAAGGTCCTGTCGGGCAGGGTCGCCAGGTCCCCGGCCGGGGACGGGTCGCGGCCGAAGGGCGTCGTCCACCTGGCGGCGCTGGATTTCGAACCCCCCGACGAGACCCCCTCGGCAGAGGGCCTTCGGGATGTTGAAGACGGACAGCGGGAAGTTGCGGGAGGGGCGCTCCACCTGGTCCAGGCCCTGATCGCCGCCGACCTCGCCCCGCGCCTCTGGATTGTCACGCGAGGCGCACAGCCGGTCTGTGCGGGGGAGCGGTGCGACCCGCGCCAGGCGACGCTCTGGGGGCTGGCGAGCGTCGTGGAGGAGGAGCACCCCGAGCTTCGCTGCGTCAGCCTCGATCTCGACCCGAACGCCGTGCCGGACCCGGAGCGCATCCTCGGGGAACTCCTTGACCCGGACCATGAAGGAAGGGTCGCGCTCAGGGGAGACGAACGCCTGGCAGCCCGGCTTGTTCGCCGGACGGCGCCGACGGCGGCCAGGCCACCCGGCCCGTACGAACTCTGCTCCGCGGAATCGGGGCTGCTTGACGGCCTTTCTCTCCGTCCGGTCCACCGGGCACGTCCGGGTCCTGGCGAAGTCGAGATCGAGGTTTCGGTGACGGCGCTGAATTTCCGCGATGTCCTGAACGCGCTGGGGGAGTATCCGGGCGCGCGCATGCCGCTTGGCGGCGAATGTGCCGGAGTGATTTCTGCCGTGGGTGACGGTGTGACGGACTTCTCCGTGGGCGACCCCGTGGTGGCCATGGCCCCGGGGGCCTTCGCATCCCACCTGGTCACGAGAGCGCAGTGGGTCGTGGGCAAGCCCCCGGAACTCACCCTCCCGGAAGCCGTCACGCTCCCCGCTGCCTACGGGACGGCGTGGCACGCTCTCCATGATGTCGCACGGATCCGCAGCGGCGAAAGCGTCCTGATCCACTCGGCCACCGGTGGCGTGGGGATGGCGGCGGTCCGACTGGCGCAGCGCGCAGGAGCCCAGGTGTTCGGCACGGCGGGCAGCCCCGCGAAACGTGCGCTGCTGCGGGAGATGGGGGTGGAGCATGTCATGGACTCGCGGACGCTGCAGTTCGCGGACGAGGTCGCTCGGGCAACCGGCGGCCGCGGCGTCGACGTGGTCGTGAACTCGCTCTCGGGGGACTTCATTGCCCGGAGCCTGGACGCATTGGCGGAGAACGGCCGCTTCGTCGAACTGGGGCGTCGAGGGATCTGGGAGGCCGGGCGAGTGGCTGCGGTGAAGCCGGGCGTCGCGTATCACCCGGTCGACCTGGCCGCGACCGCTCGGGAGGAGCCGGCCGCGCTCCGGCGTCTCCTCGAGGCGGTGATGACGGCGGTCCGGTCCGGCGAGATCGCCCCGCTCCCCTTCCGGACCTTTCCCCTGGCCAGGGCCGCGGATGCGTTCCGCCACATGGCGCAGGCCGGCCACACGGGGAAGATCGTCATTACCCATCCGGCCCGGTCCGTGGAGGAGGGACTCCGGCCCGACGCCACCTACCTGGTGACGGGCGGGCTCGGTGGACTGGGGCTGCTCGTGGCCCGCTGGATGGCGGAGCGGGGGGCGCGTTTCCTGGTGCTGGTGTCCCGCGGCGCCCCCTCCCTCGAGGCGGCCGAGGTGATCGCCGGGCTCGAGGCGGATGGGGTCCAGGTGCGAGTGATCGGCGCGGACGTCTCCCTGGGAGAGGACATCGGCCGCATCCTGGAGACCATCTCCCGGGAGTTGCCGCCGCTCCGTGGCGTCATCCACTCCGCAGGCCAGCTCGACGAAGCGGTCCTCCAGCAGCAGGACTGGGATCGCTTCGCCCGCGTCTTCGCCCCCAAGGTGTCGGGAAGCTGGAATCTTCACACGGCCACGCGAACCCTCCCACTGGACTTCTTCGTGCTCTTCTCCTCGGCCGTCTCCCTCATCGGGGCAGGGGGGCTCTCGAACCACGCTGCAGCGTGTGCCTTTCTGGATGTTCTCGCCCATCGCCGACAGGCGGAGGGACTCCCGGCTCTGAGCATCGACTGGGGGCAGTGGTCCGAGGTCGGTGCCGCCGCGGATCGCGGGATGGGGGGGCGCCTGGGTGCCCGCGGGGTGGGGGCCATGACCCCGGCCCAGGGGCTGGCGGCCCTGACCCGGGTCATGGGACTCGGGTGCGAGGCGGCCCAGGTCGCGGTTCTGCCCGTCGACTGGGGTCGCTTCCTCGGGGCCGCCGGCTCCCGGCGTCCCTTCCTGTCGAGACTGCACGTTCCGTCCGGGACTGCGCCGGTACCGGGGCGGGCGGCGATCGCCGCGCCTGCCCCGCCGCCAGGGGATCTGGGTCAGCGCCTTGCCGAGGCCTCCCTCACGGGGCGACGGCGGCTGCTGGCGTCGCACGTGAGGGGATGCGCGGCAACTGCCCTGGCCCTGCGTTCCGCGGCGACCCTGAACCCCGGGCAGCCCCTTCACGAGCTGGGACTTGATTCCCTCATGGCCGTGGAACTCCGAAACCTCCTGGGCGTGGGACTGGATCTGCCGAGGTCACTCCCCGCTACGCTGGTCTTCGATCACCCGACGGTGGATGCCCTGGTGGACTACCTGGATCGTCTCCTGCCCGATGCGGAGAGGGCCGAAGGGCGCGCAGCGACCGCCGCCGCCCCGCCGAGCCCCGCTCCGGCGAGCCCCGCCCCGACGAGGCCCGCAGCCCCGAACACCGGTGGGCGGGACGGCCTGGAGGAGGCGGGAATCGCAGACATGTCCGACGAGGAAGCCGAAGCCCTGTTGCTGGAGGAGCTGGAGGGGATGCATGACCATGCCGACTGAACGGCCGGACAACGTGCCTGCCCCGGCGTCCCACGGGGAGGACGTCGGGATGACCCCGGTCAAGCGTGCCCTGATCGGGATGCGCCGGATGCGCGCCGCTCTCGAGGCCGCCGAGCGGGCGGCGCGTGAACCGATCGCCGTGATCGGCATGGGGTGCCGGCTTCCCGGAGGGTGCAACTCCCCTGACGATCTCTGGCAGATGCTGGTCGAAGGTCGGGACGGCATCTCCGAGGTACCTCCGGACCGGTGGGACGCGGAGGCCCTCTTCGACCCCGACCCGGCCCGGCGCGGAACCATCACGACCCGGTTCGGAGGGTTCATCGAGGGGGTCGATCAGTTCGATCCCGCGTTCTTCGGGATCTCGCCCCTTGAAGCCATGAGCATGGACCCGCAGCAGAGGATCCTGCTCGAGGTGACCTGGGAGGCGCTGGAGCACGCCGGCCAGGCACCGGACCAGCTGACCGGGAGTGCAACCGGCGTGTTCGTCGGCATCGGAGGCGTCGATTACGTGAAGGAGGTGCTCGCACGCCCACTGGAGACCTACGATCCCTTCGTCGCCCAGGGGGTGTCGCATGCGGCGGCCTCCGGGCGCCTCTCGTACCTCCTCGGACTGCAGGGGCCCGCCGTCTCCCTCGATACGGCCTGTTCCTCGTCGCTCCTGGCGGTGCACCTGGCCGTTCAGAGCCTCCGGCGGGGCGAATGCCGCATGGCGCTGGCCGGAGGGGTCAACCTGATCCTCTCGCCAGACATGCACGTGGCCCTCTCCCGGTCGGGCATGCTGGCCCCGGATGGAAGGTGCAGGACCTTCGACTCGCGGGCGGACGGCTTCGTCCGATCCGAGGGTTGCGGGGTCGTGGTCCTGAAGGGGTTGAGGGACGCCCTGGTCGATGGGGACGATGTCTGGGCCGTCATCCGCGGGTCGGCGACGAACCAGGACGGACGCAGCAGCGGAATGACCGCGCCCAATGGTCCCGCCCAGGAGGCCGTGATCCGGGCCGCCCTCGAGGACGCGGGGGTACTGCCGTCCGCCGTGCGGTACGTCGAGGCCCATGGGACCGGAACGAGGCTCGGCGACCCCATCGAGGTGCAGGCCCTGGGTGCCGTGTTCCGGGAGGGCCGGGAGCCGGGACAGGAACTCCGGATCGGCTCCGTGAAGACGAATATCGGACACCTCGAGGCGGCCGCCGGCGTGGTCGGGCTCATGAAGACGGCGCTCGTGCTCCGCCATCGGGAGATTCCTCCGCATCTCCACCTGCAGGAGCCCAGCCCCCTCATCCCCTGGGTCGACCTTTCCCTCCAGGTTCCGACGGAACGGACCCCGCTCGCCGACGGCGGCGAGGAGGCGCTCGCCGGCGTGAGTGCCTTCGGGTTCACCGGGTCGAACGTGCATGTCGTCATGGGGAGCGCCCCGACCCCTGCGCCGGTGGTCGACGGCAAGGTCGGCGGCCTGCGGGCCCGGCCGCTGCGGCTGCTGAAGATCACGGCGGCTCACCCGGATGCCCTCCGTGCGCTGGGTCTCCGCTACGAGAAGCGGCTCTCCGAGGCGCGGCCCTCCGAGGGGGACCCGGAGGCGGGTGAGGATTTCGCCGACCTCTGCTTCACCTCGACGACCGGGCGCGCGGATCTCCCGCACCGCCTGGTGATCCTGGCGGGGAGTGCCGAGGAGGCCCGGTCGGGGCTTGCGTCCTGGAGAGGTGGAGAAGGCGCCGATGCCGGGATCGCGTTCGCGGGCCACGTCGCAGATGCGACACCTCCCGAAGTGGCCTTCCTGTTCACGGGTCACGGTTCCCAGTACCCGGGGATGGGCCGGGACCTCTTCGAGACGGAACCGGTCTTTCGTGCAGCCATGGAGGAGTGCGACCGGCTGGGTCGGAAGTATCTCGACCGCCCCCTCCTGTCCGTCCTCTACCCGGACGGGGACCCGCCGTCCGAGGGCGGGCTGGAGAGCATGACGCATGCGCAGCCTGCGCTCTTCGCAGTCGAGTATGCGCTGTCCCGGCTCTGGCGCTCGTGGGGTGTCGAACCGTCAGCCGTACTCGGACACAGCGTGGGCGAGTACGCAGCGGCCTGCGTCGCCGGCGTGGTCACGGTGGACGGCGCTCTGAAGCTGGTGACCGCGCGTGGTCGGTTCATGGATGCGCTCCCCGCGAGGGGATCCATGCGGGCACTGTTCGCGGGGGAGGCCACGGTGCGGGATCTCCTGCGGGACTGGAGACACGCGGTCTCCATCGCCGCCGTGAACGGCCCGGCCGAAGTGGTGGTCTCGGGTGACATGACGTCCGTTGCCGCCGTGGCCGATGCGGCGGAGCGGGCGGGGATCGAGACCCGCGCACTCACCGTGGGAGCCGCGGCTCACTCGCACCTGCTCGATCCCATCCTCGACGATTTCGAGGCCGTGGCCGCCACGGTCGAGTTCTCTCCCCCGGTCATGGATTTCGTGTCCAGCACGCTGGCCCGCGTCGTGACCCATGCCGACGTGCGGGACACAGGGTACTGGAGACGGCATCTCCGCGAGCCCGTCCAGTTCGCGGATTCGATCCGGCGTCTCTGGGAAAACGGGACGCGTGCCTTTGTCGAGGTCGGCCCGAACCCGCGCCTCTGCGGGATGGGGTCCCGTTGCCTCCCCGATGAGGCTGCGCTCTGGCTGCCTGCGCTTCGCGAGGGGCGAGCCGACTCGCTCCAGGCTCTCGAGAGCCTTGCGGTCCTGTATGCCTCCGGGGGCCAGGTCGACTGGGATGCCTTCGAGGGGCGCTCCGCGGGCCACCCGCGATTCGGTCGGCGGACCAGGGTGACGCTCCCCACCTACCCGTGGCGCCACCGACGGTACTGGGTCGAGGGGGGTGCTCCAGCGCCGCTCGCGCACCCGGCCCTGTCCGAGTCCGAGCGGTGGGAGGGGCTGGTCGCCGCAGGTCGAAGGCAGGAGGGACAGGCACCCCTCGATCTGAATGTCTCCGGAATTCCCACCGTGTGGCGGGTTCTCGATCGCCTGACAACGGGTGTTGCTGCCGACACCCTTGTGCGCATGGGGGCGTTCGGAGCGGAGGGGAAGGCCCGCACGGCCGACTCCATTCTCTCCGGCATCGGCATCGTCCCCGCGTACCGGGGGCTGGTGGGTCGCTGGCTGGAACGTCTGGCGGGGCAGGGCCGGCTCGAGAAATCCGGCGAGATGTTCGTGACCCCTGCGACGCCGCCGAACCATGACGGCGAAGTGATGTGGAGGGATGCCCGGGAACTCCCCGAGGACGCACAGTTCCTCGTGGCGTACCTCTCTCGCTGCCATGCGCTTCTGCCCGGCGTGCTCACAGGTCGCACGAACCCTCTGGAGACGCTGTTCCCCGGTGGGTCGACGGAGACTGCGGACCTGCTCTATCGGGACTGGGGCCTCGTCCGGTACTTCAACCACCTGATCGGAAGCCTGGTGTCCGAGTTCGCGCGGCAGCGACCGGCCGGCCGTGGAATCCTGGCCCTCGAGGTGGGGGCCGGAACGGGGGGCACGACCGCAGCGATGCTGCCGGGGCTGACCGGCCGCACGGAACGCTATGACTTCACGGATGTCTCGGAGCTTTTTCTCGAACGCGCGGCGGCGACGTTCCGCGAGTACGGGTTCGTTCGCTACGGGATTCTCGATGTGAATCGGGACCCTGGCGAGCAGGGGTATCCGGACGGCGCGTACGACCTCGTGGTGGCCGCGAATGTGCTGCACGCCTCCGCCGATCTGCGCCGGACCCTCGACCGGGTCCGATCCATGCTGGCTCCCGGAGGCCTGCTGGTGGCCTTCGAGGCCACCGAGTACCTGGCCTGGTTCGAGGTGAGTACCGCGCTTCTGGAGGGGTGGGAGGGCCACGCGGACGACGTTCGGGGAGAGGTGCCCCTGCTCGAGGCCCCCCGCTGGGTGGAACTGCTGGAGCAAGCGGGATTCGAGCGGACGGAGGTGTTCCCCCGGGCCGACGCGCCCACGGCAGGCTTCGGTCTGCACGTTTTCCTGGCGGCGGTTGCCGGCACACCGTCCGGCGGCACGGGCGATGTCCGGGCTCACGAAGCCGCCGGCTCCCGGGTCGGGGAACCCCCGGGCGCTGACCCGGGAACGGAAGACCCGGACCCGCCCCGTCCCCTCCTGCTGGAGCGGCTTTCGGAGGCGAGTGCCGGTCAGCGCCGGAATCTCCTGCGCGAATTCGTTCGGAGCCAGATCCGTGGGCTCCTCCGCCTCGACCCCGATGAGCCGCTCGAACGACGGCGGCGACTGATGGAGCTTGGCCTCGACTCCCTCATGGCGGTGGAACTGCGAAGCCGTCTTGGCCGGGGGCTGGGGCTGGCCGAGCCCCTCCCTGCGACCCTCGTCTTCGACTATCCGACCATCGAGGCCATCGTCGGCCTCCTCGAGCAGGCCATCTCGCCCCCTGCGGTCGTGGACGGCAAGGCGGTGGGAGATGGGCCGTCCGAGGGGCTGGCTACGGGGTTCACGTCGACAGGGCCTGCATCGCCCCTGATCGCCGGCGCCGAGCGGGACGACCTCCCCGAGGAGGAAGCCGAGGCCCGGCTCCTGGAGCGCCTGGATGCGTTGGAGGGGACGGATCGATGAGCATGTGCAAGACAGGACGGCTACCGGGCGGTGATCAGAATGGACCGGTCGAGACCCACTTCACGATCCTCGCGATGGCCTCGACGGGGACGAGAGCCTGGTTCCGGCTGGCGTTCCACGGGCGCCCACCCGGGTGCGGGTCCTCCGTCACTGTGGCGCCGTGGACCCGGAGCCGCGCGGCCAGCTCCTCCGCCCCGCAGCCACCCTCCGCATCGAGCAGCAGAAAGCGGGATGACCCAGGGTCCGCCGGGGAGAGCAGGGAAAGGTCCAGAAGCTCGGCTCGCAGCCTGTCCGGGAAGGGGAATCCGAGGATCTCCGTGTCCCGTGCGCCGGGGGAGCGACCGGTCCTTTCCGCGGTGACGTAGGCGAAGCGGAGAAACTCCGACTGGCGTCGTTCGAGCTCGAGAACGTGACGGCGGCCGTCCGCCACCGGAGCCCAGAGAGCCACGCCGTCGACGACCCCGCGTTCCCGGGCAGCCATCGCCGCCACGGTGGCGCCCAGGCGAAGTCCGACAAGGCGCACCCGGCTCCTTCCGCTCAGGGTCCGAGCCTCCTCGATGGCGAGCCGGGCATCCTCCACCCACCGGGAGAGTCCTGCGTCCGCCGCTTCACCCCAGGAGTCCCCGCACCCCGAGAAGTCGAAGCGGAGGACCGGGAAGCCGGCTCCGCAGAGCTGCCGCGCAAGCTGCACGAAGGCGCGGTGGGAACGAATGTACTCATCCCCCATGGGCGGACACAGGACAACAACGGCGTCCCGCAACCGGTGCTCGGAAGGGGCGTCGTAGAAGCCGAAGAGAGCGGTGTCGTCCGGCCCGAAGAACAGGGGGCGCCGAAGGTGGCTCAAGAGGCGAACCGACGATCGCGAAAGGAGGCGGGGGAAGTCATGGGTGGGTCCCCTTCGAACCGAAACCAGGCATGCCGGCGAAAAGACGTCTGACGAGGGAGAGCGGACCGGTCCTCCCCGTGCCCTGCAGGGGCTCCGGCGCAGCCAGCTGGCAGTTCGCCGCAACCTGACGAAGCGTCTGATGGAGGAGTTCGCGAGGGCCCATCTGAACTCCGGTCTCGGCCTCGATTCGGGCGAGAACCTCCATGGCAAGCATCGAGTGGCCCCCCAGGTCGAAGAAGTTGTCCTCGAGGTCGAGCTCCTCCACCCCCAGGAGATCCTTCCAGATCCCGGCGATGATCACCTCGTGGGGGGTCGTCGGAGGAACGGCCACTCTCTCGCTGCCCGCAGGGCCTCGGTCCAGCGCATGGAGCGCGGCCCGGTCGAGTTTGCCGTTCGGGGTGCGCGGAAGCTGACCCACAGGGATGTATCGCGCCGGCAACATGTAAGGCGGGAGGGACCGGCCGAGATGTTCGCGCAGATTCGAAGACCCGGGCACCGGTACGTCGGGTACCGGGACAATGAAGGCCACCAGCTGATCGAAGGGGGCCTCTTCGGACCCGTTGCCGGTCGCGGGTGCGGAGACGCGTGCGGGCAGAACCGCTGCGCTGGCCACGGACTCGTGGGCCATGAGGGCGGCCTCGATCTCGCCCGGCTCGATGCGGTAGCCGCGGATCTTGAGTTGACCGTCCCTGCGGCCGACGAACTGGATGGTCCCGTCGGGCAGGACTCGCCCGAGGTCGCCCGTGCGATACGTGCGAACCCCGGGCCTGTCCGCGTCCTGCCGAAATGCAGCCGTCGTCAGATCCGGTCGCCCCCAGTACCCGAGCGCGACCTGACTTCCCGACAGCACGATCTCTCCGGTGGCGAGGGTTCCCACGGGCTCGCCGGCGCCGTTCAATACCGTCACATCGAGGTCTTGCGCCGGAAGTCCTATCGGTACGCTGTCCTTCCCCGGAATGTCCTGCGCCGTGAGCAGGTTTCGCAGGGCCACGGTGCACTCCGTGGGCCCAAACCCGTTGACGAACACCGCGTCCGAGGCGAAGTGCTGGCGGAACTCCCTGAAGTCCTCCCAGAGGGCCGTCTCGCCACCCAGCACCACCAGGCGGATTCCGGGAAGCTGCTCGCTTTCTCCCAGCTGTCTCACGACGTGTCGAAAGAGGCTGGGCGTGGAGTGGTAGACGGTGATCCCGACCTGCCTGAGGTGATGAGCCAGATTGCGTGCCGCGTCCCCCCTGACGTCGATGGGACACAGCGTGGCGCCGGTCAGCAGCGCACCGAAGATGTCCATTACGGCGGCATCAAACCCGTAGCCGGGCAGGAGCGAGACACGATCTCCCGGACCAATGCCGAGCACCCCCGCGTAGTTCCGAACATGTGTGAGGACATTTCGGTGGTTCTGGACCACGCCCTTCGGGTCGCCGGTGGACCCCGAGGTAAACAGGATGTAGGCGAGGGTTTCAGGAGAGACGTCGGGCGAAGGGGAGTCGTCGAAGGCGGCTGACGACAGCTCCTCGAAGCTGAGCGTGGGCACGCGCTCCCTGCCGGAGGGAAGGTGCGGAGACTCCCCTGCGGTCAGCAATGCCTCGGCGTCGGCGTTGTCGAGGATCCGCTCCATTCGGGCGGCAGGAAGCGTCGGGTCAAGAGGGATGTAGGTCTTGCCCGCCTTGAGGCAGCCAAGGATCCCGGCCACCATGGGAGCACCTGCCTCGAAGTGGAGAGCGACCCTCCCGGGGTCCGACCCGCAGAGTCCGATGAGGCCCCGCGCAACCCGGTCGGCGTGGCCCTCCAGTTCCTCGTAGCTCCACCGGTGGGACGGGGAGAGAACTGCGAGGGCATGCGGTGTACGCGCCACCTGCGCTTCGAAGCACCCGCCGATGGTCCCGGCAAGGTCCCCGGCGGCAAGGTCCCCTGCGAGCAGGTCCCCGGCGAGCAGGTCCCCGGAAGGCATGGCCACCCCTCTCGGAACGCGTGACCGGGAACGAGCCTCCCCTGAAAGTCGACGGCGCTCTGCCGGGCCGACGATTGGAAGCGTGGAGATCCTCCGCTCGGGGTCCGCGAGAACCCCCTCGATCAGGGTCACGAGCCGCTCGGACATCGTGGCGATGGTGGAAGGGTCGAACAGATCCGCGTTGTAGACCCATCGCAGCTCGATGCCCTCGGGGCCGTCGGCGGCGTAGATCGTCAGGTCGAACTTGGCGGCCGGTTCGACTCCCGGCATCCACTCCATCCGGGCATCGCCGAGGCTGCCGGGGTCCTCCCCCCGGGGGGGGAGCATGTTGAACATGACCTGGAAGAGCGGGGAGCGGCCCGGGTCGCGAGCAGGCTGCACCTCCTCGACCAGCTTCTCGAACGGGAGATCCTGGTGGGCGTACGCGTCCAGGGTGACCTTGCGGACCCGAGCGAGCAGATCGCGGAAGGAAGGATCTCCGCCAAGGCTCGTGCGGAGCACCAGGCTGTTCACGAAGAACCCGATGAGCTCTTCCGTTTCGCGCCGCGTCCGACCCGCGATGGGCGAGCCGACCACGATGTCGTCCTGGCCGGAATACCTCCCGAGCAGGACCTTGAACGCCGCGAGCAGCGTCATGTACAGGGTGACCCCGTTCGCCATGCTCAGGCGCCGGATCCGGTCGCTCAGCTCTCCCGGGAGCGCCCCGGTGTGGACCCCGCCGCGATCCGTCTGCATGGGAGGCCGAGGGCGATCCGTGGGAAGCGCCAGCGTCGGGAGCCCGGCGAGCTGCTCTTTCCAGTAGGCGATCTGCCGGTCGAGGACCTCGCCCTGCAGCCACTCCCGCTGCCAGGCGGCGTAGTCGGCGTACTGCACGGGGAGCTCCGGCCGGCGCGAAGCCTCCGCGTTCAGCAGCGCCGGGTACAGGGCGCGGACCTCGGAGGCAAGGATTCCGAGGGACCAGCCGTCCGAGACGATGTGGTGCATGTTCAGGAAGAGGACGTGTTCCTCCTCGCTCAGCCTCAGAAGAAGGGCGCGGAAGAGCGGGCCGAGGGCCAGGTTGAAAGGCCGCGCCCTTTCCTCGGCGATCCGGCTGAGGACCGCCCCTTCCAGATCCGGCTCCGGGAGCCCGCGCAGATCCTCGAGCCCGCGCAGGTCCTCGACTTCCAGCCGGAAGCCGGCCGGGGGGTGGATCACCTGGATTGGCCGGCCGCCGACCTCGCCGATCGTGGTGCGGAGCGCCTCGTGGCGTCGGACGACCTCGGCAAGGCTCCCTTCGAGCGCGTGGGTGTCCAGCGCACCATGGATTCGCACCGCCCCCGGGATGCTGTACGCCGTCCCGCCGGGCTGCAACCGGTCCAGGAACCAGAGCCGCTGCTGCGCGAACGAGAGCGCGAGATCCCCCTCCCGGGGACGGTGCGCCATCTCGGGCGCGCCGGTCGCCATCGGGTCGCGCCGGGCGAGGGCGACATCGGCGGCCAGGGCGGCGACGGTGCGACCCTCGAACAGCTTTCGGACGGGTAGCTCGACCCCCAGCGCCTGATGGATGCGGGACAGTACCTGCATGGCCACGAGGGAGTGGCCGCCGAGGTCGAAGAAGTTGTCGTGCACCGACACGACGTCGAGTCCGAGGACCTCGGCGAAAGCCGAGGCGACGATGGCCTCTTCGGGCGTCCGCGACGGCAGGGGGTCGCGCCGGGCCGGAATGGCGCCGTGGTCGAGGGCGCGGAGCGCGTTGCGGTCGAGCTTGCCGTTGGGGGTCCTGGGAACCTCGGTCACCGGGATGAACCGGGCGGGGATCATGTAGGGGGGGAGCGCCATCGCGAGGTGCTCGCGCAGGGCGGAGGAGTCGGGAAGGACGCGTCCGGGTGCCGGGACGAGGAAGGCCAGGAGGGAGTCCCAGGGTGCGCTCGCGTCATCCCGGGCGTCCGAACTTCGTGCCGGGAGGACGGCTGCGGAACCGATGGCCGCGTGGGTCACGAGGGCGGCCTCGATCTCGGCGGGTTCGATGCGGTAGCCGCGGATCTTGAGCTGGTCGTCGGAGCGGCCGAGGTGCTCGAGGCGGCCGTCGGCGGTCCAGCGGACCAGATCCCCGGTGCCGTAGAGCGTTCGGGGTCCGCTCCCGTCGATGTCGCGTTCCACGAACCGCACCGCAGTGAGTTCCGGGCGGCCGAGGTAGCCGCGGGACACCCCGGCCCCCGCGATCCAGAGTTCTCCGGTGACGCCGACGGGCACGGGCTCCCCGGCCCGGTCGAGGACGTAGACCTGCGTCTGGTCGATGGGCCGCCCGATGAGGATCCGTTCCTGCGAGGGGAGGATGCGCTGGAGGGTGGAGTGCATCGTGGTCTCGGAGGGGCCGTAGCCGTTCCATAGCTCGGCGCCCCGCTCGAGGAGCGCGTGGGCCAGCTCCTTCGGCAGCGGCTCGCCGCCCGAGATCATGCGGAGATCGGGCTTGCCCTCCCAGCCCGACTCGATCAGGAGCCGCCAGCCGCTCGCGGTGGCCTGCATGACGGTGGCGCCACTGCGTTCGAGCCAGGAGGCGAGCTGCCGGCCGTCGGTGGCGACCTCTCGGGCCACGAGCACGACGCGGCCGCCGGTGGCGAGGGGGAGCAGGAGCTCGAGCCCGCCGAGGTCGAACCCGAAGGTGGTGGCGGACAGGAGCGTGTCCCGGTCCGTGAACCCGGGTTCGCTTGCAAACGACCGGAGCACGTTGACCACGCCGCGATGCAGGACCTGCACCCCCTTGGGTCGTCCGGTGGAGCCGGAGGTGTAGATCAGGTAGGACAGGTGGTCGGGGGCGACGTCGACCTCGGGCCGCGTGTCGGGCTGTGCGTCGAGAAGCGCCCGGTCGCCGTCCATCCGGATGATCGGGGCCCCGTGAGGCGGGAGCCGCTCGACCAGCGCCTCCTCGGCGAGGAGGACGGCGATCCCCGCATCCTCGAGCAGGAACGACAGCCGTTCGGCGGGCAGCTCCGGATCCAGCGGCACATAGGCGCCGCCGGCCTTCTGCACGCCGAGCAGGGCGACGACCAGCTCCACGGAGCGGCCGGAGCAGATGCCGACGCGAATCTCCGGTCCCACACCCTTCGCACGGAGGTGATGGGCCAGCTGGTTCGCCCGCCGCTCCAGCTCGCCGTAGGTGAGCGACACTCCACCGGCCTCGACGGCGATCCGCTCGGGCGCCCGGTCGACCTGATGCTCGAAGAGGGCGTGGGTGCAGACGGACGGCCCACGGCTCACCTCCGTCCGGTTCCACTCGAGCAGCATGCGGTCACGCTCGTCGGGGGCCAGCAGCGGAACCCGCGCAACCGGGGCTTCCGGTTCTTCGAGCACGGCTTCGAGGATCGTCCGGTAGTGGTTCCCCATCCGCTCGATGGTGGCACGATCGAACAGGTCTGCGTTGTAGACCCACCGCAGCTCGATCCCCTCGGGGCCGTCGGCGGCGTGGACCGTGAGATCGAACTTGGCGGCCGGTTCGACCCCCGGCATCCACTCCATCCGGGCATCGCCAAGGGCGGTGTCCTTCAGTCGCCGTTCCGGGAGCCAGTTGAACATCACCTGGAAAAACGGCGCGCGGCTCGGATCGCGGGGGGGGCGGAGCTCCTCGACGAGCTTCTCGAAGGGGATGTCCTGGTGGGCGTAGGCGTCGAGGGTGACCTTGCGGACGCGCGCGAGGAGGTCGCGGAACGAGGGGTCGCCGCCCAGGCTCGTGCGCAGGACCAGGCTGTTCACGAAGAACCCGATCAGCCCCACCGTCTCCGGTTGCGAGCGACCCGCGATGGGTGAGCCAACCACGATGTCGTCCTGTCCGGAGTAGCGCCCGAGCAGGACGTTGAAGGCCGCGAGCAGCGTCATGAAGGGCGTCACGCCCTCGACCGCGCTGAGGACCCTGAGGGTCCGGCTCGACTCGGCGGAGAGTGCGATCGGCACCTCCTTGCCCCGGTGGCTCTGAACGAGCGGTCGGGTGCGATCCGTCGGCAGCTCCAGGGTCGGCACCCCGGCGAGCTGGTGGCTCCAGTACGAGAGCTGACGCTCCAGCCTCTCCCCGCGCAGCCAGTCGCGCTGCCATCCCGCGTAGTCCGCGTACTGGATCGGAAGGGCGGGGAGCCCCGGACGCCCACCCTCGACCAGCCGGGTGTAGGCCGTGGCGAGTTCGCGGAGAAAGACGTCCAGCGAGGTCCCGTCGGCGGCAATATGGTGCATGGCGATGAGGAGTACATGCTCTTCGGCCCTGAAACGAATCAGGCGGGCGCGGAGCATCGTGTCCCGTTCGAGATCGAAGGGCGCCGTCTGCACTTCGGTGGCCCGGTCGCGGAGGACGGCGTCCGCCTGGTCTCGCGGCAGGTTCAGAGCATCCTCCGAGGGGAGCTCGAAGCCGGCGAACGGTCGGACCCGCTGAAGGGGCCGCCCATCCTTCGTCACGAACACCGTCCTCAGGGAGTCGTGACGCTCGAGGATACGGCCGAGGGCTTCCTCGAGGAGGCCGGGTTCGAGCCGACCCCGGAGTCGGAGCGCGAAGGGGATGACGTAGGTGGACGAACCCGGATTCAGTCGCTCCAGAAAGAAGAGCCGTTCCTGCGCGAAGGAAAGCGGCACATCGCCGCTCCGGTGGAGCGGTCGGAGCGGGACGCGCGCAGCGTGCGAGGTCTCCCGGCGCTGCTGCGGCTCGGGATCGTACTCGAGTTCACGCGCCATGCGGCGGGCGAATCCCCCGAGTCTCCGGTGGGGTCCCCGCTTCATCCAGGCGTCGGCCAGGGAAGGATCGATCCCCTCGTGATGGAGCAGGTTCGGATCCCCGATTCCCCTGGACTGGCTCTGGAGCCCGTCGGTCATGCGGTCGCCGTCGTAGGGACGGAGCAGCTCCTCGGTGAAGGGGACGCCAAGAAAGCTCGTCACCCGCTGGAGGACGGGGCGCGGGTCGCGAACGAGGTCCTCGTACCGGAGCTGGAGACACCGGGAGCCTTCGATCGCAGCCAGGTGATCGAGGATGTTCGCATTTGTGGAGGCCCAGACCTGTTCGGCCAGCGCGGCGGGATCCTCCGTCTGCGCGCCGACCAGCCGGTCGAAGCGGTTCCGGGCGAAGGATTCGATGACGGCGTGAGGGTGGCGGACCAGGTGGATGTATCGCACCCCCTCGAAGATGGATTCCGCCCGCTCCAGCACCGCCCTGCTCGCGCCATACGTCGGGGACTTGTCCACGAGGAGCCCTCCGCCCACGAGCTCCCTCAGTCGGAGATAGACCTCGGGGATCGGGAGGTCCTTCTCGATCCACCCGGCCACGAGCCCGGAGGCTTCGTCCGCATCCGTTCCCAGGAGCTTCATCAGTCCGCGGGGCAGCCCCTCGTCGAGATGGCTTCCGGCCAGTCGCGCCTGGCGGTCGGCCATCCCTGCGAAGGGAAGGAGGTGAAGTTCCGGGGGGCAGAACAGCCCCGGGTGCCCCTCCAGCATCACGCGAAGCAGGGTGGAACCCGAGCGCGGGCTCGACAGGAGCAGGACGACGTCCGGGCAGCGCGGCCCCGCGTACGGCTCGGACGGAACGACCCCTTCGAGACTCCGTTCGTTCACGAGCATGGCCGGAGGGGTACCCGGGGCCTCGCGGCGCGAGGTCGCGAGGACAGAGGCCGCGACGGGGGCGGACGCGGTCGCCTGCGGGAAGTCGACGACGTCGAGGAGGTACTCCGCGAGCGCCTCCAGGGAAGGCCGCTCGAAGATCTCGCGCGGGAAGAGCGAAGCGCCGAGATCGCGGTCGACAGCGGCGGCAAGCTCCATGACCATGATCGAGTCCATGCCGAGTTCCACGGCACTGCGGTCCGAGGCAATTTCGTCCGGGTCGGTCAGGAGCACCGTCGCCACCACCTCCCGCAGGTAGGCGACCAGAACCCCGGGCCGAGCCTCGGCGGCCGAGGTCGCAAGGCGCTCCCTGACAGAGGCGGCGTGGTTGCGACCCGCTGCCGCTTCCCGGGTTGTCTCGAGCACCGCCGGGGGAGCGGCCAGGACGCCAACGTGCACCGCACCTCCGGACATGAGTTCTCCGAGTCGGTCCAGGGCCTCCTCGGCTGCGAGCTCCCCGACGCCCAGCCGGGCCCATCGCATGCGTTCCGACGGGGCGGTGCGGTCGACCATCCCCGCGTCCGCCCATGGACCCCACGATATGCTGAGGGCCACCTTCCCCTGGGCCCTGCGGTGGTACGCGAGGGCGTCCAGGAATCCGTTGGCGGCCGCGTAGCTTCCGAGCCCCGGCCCCCCCGTCATCGCGGCCATGGAGGAAAACAGCACGAAGAAGTCGAGCGGGGAGTCGTCGAGCAGCCGGTGCAGGATCCATGACCCGCCGACCTTCGGCCGCAGGACCTCCCGAAGCGAAGGGAGCGCCAGATCCGCCAGCGGTTCCGCCCGAAGGATGCCTGCAGCGTGAACGACGCCCCGGATCGGCGGAGCGCCCGACGCCTCCAGCTCACGGAGGAATCGGAGGACCGAATCCTCGTCCCCCACGTCGACCGAGGGGGTGAGCACGGTCGCGCCCGCTGCCTCCAGCGCACGCACGGCGTCAACCGTGTCGCGGCGGATCCCGGACCCGTGCAGCCTCTCCCCGGCGTCCATCGCCCCGGCGTCCACGCCGTCCCCGTTGCCCCTCGAGGGCAGTCCCCTGCGGCTCAGGAGGGCCACGTGCCGGGCCCCGCATGCGACCAGCCACGCGGCCACGCTGAGCCCGAGAGCCCCGAGTCCGCCCGTGACCAGGTAGGTGGCATCGGCCCGGAGGGCGGGGGGAGAAGCGGGGGGAGCCGCCCCGGTGTCGGTGGCGGGCGCAACCGGAACGAGTCGGGCCTGGTGGCGTTTTCCGGCGCGGAATGCGACCTCGCGCTCCCCGCCGGAAATCACGTGTCGGGGGGCCGGAGCGGCCAGCAGTTCGGCCACCAGATCGGACACCTCGCTCGCTGAAGGCTCGGGATCGAGGTCGACCATCCCCCCCCAGATCCCGGGGGACTCGATGGCCAGCACGCGAGCGAGGCCCAGCGCGGGAGCCTGCAGAAGTGCGGGACCCATGGAAGGCGCCCGGCACCAGGCCGGCTCGGCGCTCCCCTCAGGCTCCTCCTGGCTCTCGTGCCCTGCCCGTCCGTCCCGATCCTGCACAACCCGCGCACCCCGGGTCACAAGCCAGAGTCGAGGCGGGTCTCCGGATTCCCGGGAGAGCCCGTCTGCCAGGGCGTTTTCGAGGGACGAAGCCGCATCGATCAGGCTGGTGCACCCTTCGCGTTCCATGCGTTCGAACGCATCCGGCGCATCCGGCGCATCCGGCGCATCGGAGGGCGAGGGGAGGTCCAGATTCCAGAGGTGCACGATCCCGCGGAGCGGCACGTCGGACCGCGGGTTCGCCCCGTTGCCGGCCATGGACCCGGCCCTTCCGGCGGGGCCGGCGTCCGCCCCGGGACGAAGGAGGGCGAGGAGGGCCCCTGCCGTGGTGGCCCCGTCGCCCGCATGCGCCAGGGTGCAGGGCTGCCCGATCGTTTCCAGCGCCTCGGCCAGTCGCGCCCCCACCCCGCCGCGGTCTGCGAGAATGAGCCATCGTCCCGCAACCGAACGAGCAGGCTGCCCATCGCCCGGGGGGCTGGGCGTCCACGCGACCGAACAGAGCCAGGAGCGCTGGGCCGGAGCGTCGGGAAGGGCAGGGGGGGAGGCCTCGGCCGAACTCGCCACGGAGGTGGGAGCCTCTGGCCGGTCGAAGGCCCAGTAGCGCCTGCGCTGGAAGGGATAGGTCGGAAGGGGGACTCGCCGACGGGAGAAGCCCTCGTGGAAGGCCTTCCAGTCCACGGAAGCCCCCCGTGCGTAAAGCCGCCCGAGGGTCGAAAGGACCGTTTCCTCTTCATCGGCCTCTTCCCGGAGCGAAGGGGCGAGCAGGAGACGGGCGGCTCCGGGCAGTCCCCGCCTGGCGGCGCCGGTGAGGGCTGTGCCCGGGCCGACCTCGAGGAAGACGTTGCCCCCCTTCCCGTGCGCGCTGCGCACCGCATCCAGGAAGCGTACGGGCTGTCGCGCCTGCCTTCGCCAGTAGCCTGGCGATGCGATCTCGGCCGCCGTGAGCGACCCTCCCGTCAGGGTCGAGATCATCCGGATCCGGGGGGCCTGCCAGCTGATACCGGCTGCTGCGGCCTCGAGATCATCCAGGACCGGATCCATGACCGGGGAGTGGAAGCCGGTCGACCCATGGAGACGGAGGTGCCGAATCCCTTCGTCACCGGACAGCGTTTCCAGAACGGTGTCCAGCGCGGCCCGCTCACCTGACAGCACGGTCTGCCCGGGCGCATTGACGCCGGCGAGGGCGACCGGGGAATCCATGCCCGCGACGAGCCGCGCGATGCGTTCGGGGTCGGCCAGAAGAAGGGCCATGCCCCCCGCGCCGGAAACCTCCTGCATCAGCCGTCCGCGCTTCACGACCAGTCGGAACGCTCCCTCCAGATCCACGGCTCCGGCTGCGTGTGCGGCGGCGAACTCGCCCAGGCTGTGTCCGACGACGATGGACGGCTCGATCCCCCAGGAGCGCCAGAGGGCAGCGAGGGCGGCTTCGACGGCGAAGAGCGCCGGCTGGGCGTATTCGGTTCGGGCGAGGAGGTCCGCCGTGGCGCTCCCGCCGGGATGCGGGTCGAGATCCAGGTCGGGGTAGAGGAGGGAGAGCAGCGGCCGGTCCATGCAGGTACGGGAGATCTCGTCGCACGATTCCAGGACCCGGCGAAAGGCGGGCTCCCGGTCGAAGAGCCCGCGCCCCATCCCCACCCGCTGGGCTCCCTGGCCCGGAAAGAGGAACACGATCCGGGGGGATTCGCCCCTCGGAGAGGGCGTGGGCCTTCCGTCGGCTTCAGCCTCGTCCCGGATCCTGCGCAGTCCTTCCTGCACGTCGCCGCGCGTCCGGCCGATCGAGAAGGAACGGCGCTCCAGGTGGCTCCTCCCGGTCGCGGCGCTGAAGCAGAGGTCGGCAAGGTCCGTGGATGGATCGTCCAGTCGGGTTTCGAAATGCCCGGCGAGTTCCCGGAGTCCCCCCCCGGACCGGGCCGAAAGGGGGAGGAGCTGCAGGGGGCGCTGCTTGCGGATGCCCTCGGCGGGGCGGGGTTCCGGGGCTTCCTCGAGGATCAGGTGTGCATTCGTGCCGGAAATTCCGAAGGAGCTCACGCCCCCGATGCGTGTCTTCTCGCCGGCAGGCCAGGCGCGGGGCCGGGTCGGGATCACGATGGGGATGGAGGACCACGGAATGTGCGGGGAGGGCGTCTCGAGATGAAGATGCGGGGGAATCTGCTCGCGCGAGAGGGAGAGCGAGAGCTTGATGAGCCCGGCAATCCCGGCCGCGGCCTCGAGATGCCCGAAATTCGTCTTTACCGAGGCCACGGCCATCGGGCGGCCCGCGGAGTGAGCGGCTCCGAACACCTCGTCGAGCACCCGCATCTCGATGGGATCTCCGAGCTCGGTGCCGGTCCCGTGCGCTTCCACGAAATCCACGTCACCCGGATCAACACCGGCATCGGCCAGGGCCGCACGAACCACCGTGCGCTGGGCAGCGGGATTCGGGACCGTGAGGGCGCTGCTGCGACCGGAGTGATTGACCGCGGCGCCGCGAATGACCGCGTGGATGCGATCCCCCGCTTCGAGAGCGTCGGAGAGTCGTCGGAGGAGCACCACGCCGCCTCCCTCGCCGCGCACATAACCGTCGGCCTTCGCGTCGAACGTC
Organism: Gemmatimonadales bacterium; assembly: GCA_007692665.1. GTDB lineage: Bacteria > Gemmatimonadota > Gemmatimonadetes > Longimicrobiales > Gaopeijiaceae > SKNW01. The sequence goes on from REBP01000081.1 coordinate 54,052, forward strand.
CGGCATCGCCCGGAAGGGGAGAGGGCGCGCAGCCTGCACATCGTGAGGGTGGAGGCCGGATGCAGAATGAGGTTCACCCCGCCAACGAGCGCCGCATCGGTCAGACCGGCCCGCAATCCCTGGATCGCCAGCGCAGCGGCCACGAGGGATGAGGAGCAGGCGGTGTCCAGCGCAAGACTTGGTCCCGTCAGCCCCAGGATGTGCGAGATCCGGCCTGCCGCGGCACTGAAGGCGTTTCCGGTCCCGGAGTGCGCGTCGATGTGACGTGCCGCTGTGTCCTTTCCGCCCAGAAGCCCGTAGTCCATGGTGGAGATGCCGATGTAGACACCGGTCCTGCTGCCGGCGAGGGTGTCCGGGGCGATCCCCGCGTCCTCGATGCTCTCCCACGCCAGCTCGAGAAGCAGCCGATGCTGGGGGTCCATCGTGGTCGCTTCGCGCGGTGTCAGGCTGAAGAACGCCGCGTCGAACCGGTCGACGGGGACGTCGAGGAAGCCTCCCCGGACGGTGTACATCTTTCCGGGAGCATCGGGGTTGGGGTCGTAGAGCGCCTCGCGGTCCCAGCGGTCCGCCGGAACCTCCGAGACCCCCTCCCGACCCTCGACGAGCATGCGCCAGTAGGACTCGAGATCATTCGCTCCGCCGGGAAACCGGCACGCCATGCCGACGATGGCGATCGCCTCCCCGCGCTCGGCACGAAGCGCTTCGACCTGCTTCGAGAGATCACGGATCGCCCGGGCGGCCCGGGCCATCGCCTCAGGCTGTGGAATGGGCGGCCTGGCTTCATCCATGACTGCACATGCGGGGTATGGGAAGTCCCTCGGAAGTGGCAGGCGGGCCGAGATTCCGTCCGGCGGCCTCGGGTTCGGCTGCGGGTCACCCGCAACGCTTCGTACAGTATGCGGGAGACGGCAGGTCCGGCGCCATAGGCCGGGGGCCGCGGCCATGATCCGGCGATCGCAACGTCCCTGTCGGCGCTCCGGTTACCCTGGGGGCCCATCGGTTCCCGGCCCCCTTCCCCGGACCAGGTCCAGATAGATCTGCTGCTGCATCTGCACGTGGGTACGGAGTGCGAACCGTTCCAGATGGTCGGTAGCGGAAAGGGTGCGCGTCCTTGCTTCGTCCGGGCTCAGCAGGGCCTCGAGGAGCTGGTCGCCAAGGGTGTCTTCGCGGTCAGGGGAGAAGAGATAGCCGTGCGCGCCGTTGTCCAGGACTTCGGGGCAGCCGCCCACGTCGGTGGCGACCACCGGAGTTCCCACGGACAGGGATTCAAGGGCCACCATGGAGAGTCCCTCGTGGTCGGACGGCACCGCCAGGACATCCAGGGCACCCAGCAGGTCACGAACATCGTCTCTCTGACCCAGGAACCGGACGGCCTCGGCAACTCCCAGGCGGCGGGCGAGATCTTCGAGGTCGCTCCGGAGAGGTCCGTCTCCCGCGACGGCCAGGACGGCGCCCGGAAGCCGGCTGCGGACGCGCTGCATCTGCCGGAGCAGGCGCATGTGACCCTTCTCGGGAGCAAGCCGGCCGACAGCGCCGATGAGTCTCGTGCCGGGCCCGATGCCGAGCGTCGCGCGCCACCGAGCCCGGGTTTCGGCGGAGATCGGCTGGAACCGGGAAAAATCGGCTCCGTTGTAGAGCAGGCGCACCCTCTGCGGCGGGATGCCATACGTGCTTTCGGCGTGCAGGCAGACCGCCTTCGAAACGCCCAGCGCAAGGTCGGTCCAGCGCGCACCGCCTCGAATCATCCTCCCGATCACCGGGCCGAGGGGAAAGACGTCCCGGAGGTGGATGATCGTTCGACGTCCGGTCATCAGGGCCGCCGTGCGCCCCACCAGGATCCCTTTCTGTCCTGCGGCGTGGACGATGTCGATGTCCCGCTCGAGAATGAGCCGCCGCACGTCGAGGAGAGCACCTGGATCCCACCGGGAGCGTCGGAGGAAGATCGGTGGAAGTCCGCGCCGGGCCATCTCGTCCGCAGCGCGATGATCCTCCCGAAGATAGCAGGCAGTGAGCTCGACCGGCCCGGAGTTCAGCCGTGTGAGGACGTCGACCGAGTATCGGGTGAGCCCATGCGTCGCACCCCTCGGGTACCCGAGATGGTCGTACACGAAGAGGACGCGTACCGGCTCCGAGCCCTGCCGACCCGGGCGGCTCCGCCCCCAGAGTTCAGGTGGCACGCTGGTCGTGTCGGCACCGTTTCAGGCGGCGGGTCGGGATCAGGGGCCCTCTCGGTGGAGCCTGTCCGGCCTTGAGCATCAACTCCCCCGCAGGTGGTTCGAGCGATCCCGAAAGAACCCTCGCGGGTCCACTGCCCAAGGATACCGCGGTGTTCGACGCCCCGGCAAGCGGGGTGCCGGCCGGCGGCCCCGCGAAGCGAGTGGCTCGACTCCGGGGCGTGATCCATGGGTTCGTCCGGGAAACCACCCATCCTTGAACCGATGGACCTTTCCTGGCGGCTCGGCACGGGGCGGGACGGAGGTGGGGGAAACTGGCAAAATCGGACAGCAGAGTCTATCGTGGCTCCGGGGTTCACGCGCCTGTCGTGCGAGAGGGGGTCCGGCTTCGCGCCTCCCTGCGCGGCCAACCCCCCTCAAGGTGTTGCTGACGATTGACTCCCGAAGGAGCGAATGACGAACCCCTGGACCCTGTCCTTCGAGCGGCGGCCCGACGCCGAGCTGCGTCTGTACTGTTTCCCGCACGCAGGTGTCGGGGGGTCTGCCTATCGAAGCTGGTCGGACCGGCTCCCGGAGTGGATCGAGCTGAATGCAGTGCAGTTGCCGGGGCGCGAGAACCGATTCCGGGAGCGCCCGATTCGGGACATGGAGGCCCTCGCGGAGTCGGTGACGGAAGGACTGACTCCATCCCTCGACCGCCCCTTCGCCTTCTTCGGGCACAGCATGGGAGCCCTCGTGGCGTACGAGGTGGCACGGATCCTCGAAGGCCGAAAGGGTCCGCGCCCCAGGCACCTTTTCGTCTCGGGGCGTCGCGCCCCCCAGCTTCCCCGGCGGGAGCCACTCATGAGCCATCTCCCGGATGAGTCCTTTGTCGCCGAAATCGGCCGACGATACGGTGGAATTCCCCATACCCTTCTGGCCCAGCCCGATCTCCTCGCGCTCTTCCTCCCCTCCCTCCGGGCCGACATGGAGGCACTGGAAGCCCATACCCACCGGCATGGCAGCCTCCTCTCCTGTCCGGTGAGGGCCTACGGGGGCAGGGCGGACGCCCTGGCCAGGGCCGCCGAGCTGGAAGCCTGGGCGGAATCGACCACCGACAGGTTCGGAATGCGCCTCTTCGATGGTGGCCACTTCTATCTGCAGGCGGCCCTGCCGGCGCTGCTCGGCGACCTGATCGCGGAGATGGCGTCCCACAGGTTCGAACCGGTGTCCGACCGGACCGCGACTTGAGGGCGCCATGAGCGAATCGGGCAGCCTCGACCGCTCGAGCACGCTCAACCGGGCGCTGAGGGCGATCGAGCGACTTCAGGGCCGGCTGGACGCCGTCGAGCACGCCGCGAGGGAGCCCATCGCCGTGGTGGGAATGGGGTGCCGATTCCCCGGGGGCGCCGACGGACCCGCTGCCTACTGGAGGCTTCTGCGCGAGGGCGTCGACGCCGTCACCCGGATCCCCTCGGACCGATGGGACGCCGACGCCCTCTACGACCCGGACCCTGACGCGCCGGGGAAGATGGCCACCCGGTGGGGTGGCTTCCTCGAGGGGATCGAAACCTTCGACGCGGGCTTCTTCGGCATCACGCCCCGGGAAGCCGTGGCCATGGATCCCCAGCACCGGCTCCTCTTCGAGGTGGCCTGGGAGGCGCTCGAGCACGCGGGGATCGCCCCGGACCGCCTGTCCGGAAGCGACACCGGGGTCTGGGTGGGGATCGCCAACGACGACTACGGCCGCCTCATCGTCGATCGGGGACAGCTCGAACGAATGGGCGCGTACTACGCCTCCGGCGTTGCCAGGAGCGTGGCCTCGGGCCGGCTCTCCTACCACCTGGGGCTGATGGGTCCAGCCATATCCATCGACACCGCGTGCTCCTCGTCGCTGGTCGCGGTTCACCTGGCGGTGCAGAGCCTCCGATCCGGCGAGTGCCGGATGGCGCTGGCGGGTGGGGTGAACGTGGTCCTCGTCCCCGAGACGACCATCGCCCTTTCCCGCTTCCGCATGCTCTCTCCGCGCGGCCGCTGCCGAGCCTTCGATGCCGGGGCGGACGGGTTCGTGCGCGGCGAGGGGTGCGGGCTGGTGGTGCTGAAGCGCCTCTCCGATGCGGTGGCCGACGGGGACCGGGTGCTGGCACTGATTCGTGGCACCGCCGTGAACCAGGAC
>REBP01000146.1 GCA_007692665.1 Gemmatimonadales bacterium
CCCCCGGCGCCGTCGGCCCGGGCCCTTCAGCCCTCGGCGATGGGGTCGGGGCCCCGGACGGGGCGCTCGACCTCGGGTTTCCGCTTGGCCGGGCGGGCCGGAATGCCCACGTGCACCGTGGAGGGCTCGGTGTCGCGGGTGGCGAGGGCCATGGCCCCCACCATGGAATCGTCCTTCACGTGGACACCGGCCAGGATCGTGGCGTGGTAGGTGATCCGGACCCCGTCTCCCAGGATCGTCAACGGGGTGTCGACGACCCGGGAATCCACCAGGTCATGCGAATGGGAGTACACGTTTGCAAAGTCCGACACCGAGGCGCCGTTCCCGATGCGGATGCCTCCGCGGTCGTCGAGGAGGACGTGGCGGTGGATGACCACGTTGTCCCCAACTTCGAGGTTGTACCCGTAGGAAACCCGGACGTGATTGAACGCCTTGAAGTTGCGTCCACACTTGCGGAAGATGCGCCGCGCCAGGAGCCGCCTGAACCGGACGCCCAGTTCCACGTTCTCCCCGAGGGGGCTCCGGTCGAACATTTCCCAGAGCCAGAGGAGCGGCTTGACCGGGGCATACCGCTCCAGGTCGATCTCGTGGTAATATTCCGGTTCCAGCGTCACGTTGCGCGGGTCCATCTGGTCCAGCACCACGCGGGCCGTGGGCGACAGGGAGGCGGGGTCCAGACGTGCCCGTTCTGCCAGTTCCGGGTAGTAGATGTCCGTGAGCACCCGCCGGCACAGGTCGTTCCGGTCGCAGTCCGGACGGTCCAGTTCCCGGTCAAGGTCTTCGAGCCACTCGCGGTAGCGGCCGGCGGCCCCGGGGGCCACGGGTACGGATCGGAGAGGATAGAGGGGCATGGAGCGACGGGCCGGGCTTCTGGGGTCCGATGGGGAAGGGGCCGGGCCGCGCGGGAGGGCGGCCGGCTCGTTTCGCAATCCTATGGTAATGCATTTTCTGCGGTGGGGAGGAAAAACCGATGCACGAGGCCATGAGACGGAGAATCCTGCGTCGCCTGGAAACGCTGCCCGAAACGCAGCTCTACCAGGTGCTCGACTACATCGAGTTCCTGGAGTCACGCTACAACCGGGGAATCCCGGAAGAGACGACGGCGCTCCAGAAACTGGCAGAGAAACTGGAGGACGGACTCCGCAAGGGAAAGGTGAACCCGTCCAACCTTCGCGAGGCCTTCCAGCTCATCTCCACGGCCGACCGGGTGCTGTCGTCGGTTTCGGCCGCCGGAAAGCAGCTTCTCGACGAACTCCAGGCACCCGAAGAGGGAGGCCCGCCGACAAGGAGCGCCCAGCGGTCCCCCGGCGACCCTCGTCCGCGCGCTTCCGGGGTCCCTGCCCCCCGGCCCTCCCCTCCGGCGGACCCTGCTCCCCCGATTCGGAAGCCTCCGCCGGCCGGGGACGAGGGTTGACACCCCGCGCGCCCTCCCGGTAGTCTTTCCCATGTTTCCAACGACGAACCGCCCGCACAGGTGTCGGGCTCCACTCAAGACCTGCTGATCGACCACCCCGGAGACTTCCGGGGGGCGCTGATCCGGCGGGTCTTTCGCGTTCGGGACACCCACTTTCCAGATTTCGGAGGCAGCATGGCGGATTCCCCCCGCCGGGGCGGGATCATCGTCGCCGAGGCCCTGACGTTCGACGACGTCCTTCTCCTCCCCGGCCATTCCACCGTACACCCCCGCGACACCGAGGTCGGTACGAAGCTGACCGCCTCGATCCACCTCTCCATACCCCTCCTGGCCGCCGCCATGGACACCGTGACCGAGTCCGGGATGGCCATCGCGATGGCGCGGGAAGGCGGGATGGGGATCATCCACAAGAACATGAGACCCGAGGCCCAGGCCGAGCAGGTGGACCGCGTGAAGCGCTCCGAGTCCGGCATGGTCCTTCGGCCCATCACGCTGCGCCGGGATGCCACGCTGGCAGACGCGCATGAACTGATGGGCCGGTATTCCATCTCGGGGGTCCCCGTCGTCGGAGAAGGCGGCCGGCTCGAGGGCATCATCACGAACCGGGACCTGGCCTTCGAGACCGATCTGGAGAAGCCGGTCCACGCGGTGATGAGCGCCGAGAACCTCGTGACGGCGCCGGTGGGAACCACGCTGGAGGAGGCGGAGGTCATCCTGCACCGCCACCGCATCGAGAAGCTCCCGGTAGTGAACGAGGACGGGACCCTGGCCGGACTCATCACGGTGAAGGACATCGTGAAGCGCCGGCAGTTTCCGAACGCGTGCAAGGACGAGCGGGGACGCCTCCGCGTGGGGGCCGCAGTCGGCGCCTCGAGCGAGGACCTCGAGCGGGCACGCCGCCTGGCCGATGCGGGTGTCGACGTCATCGTCGTGGACACGGCCCATGGCCACTCCGAAGGGGTGCTCCAGGCGGTGGGACGCCTCCGCGAGGCGCTGCCGGACATGCAGATCGTCGCAGGGAACGTGGCCACCGGCGAGGGCGCGAAGGCGCTGGCGGACCGGGGGGTCGACGCCGTCAAGGTCGGCGTCGGACCTGGGTCCATCTGCACCACCCGGGTCGTGACCGGGGTGGGCGTCCCCCAGCTCAGCGCCATCATGGAGGCCGTGGAGGGCGTGGATGGAAGGGTGCCCGTCATCGCCGACGGCGGGATCCGCTATTCCGGCGACCTGGTGAAGGCGCTGGCTGCCGGCGCCTCCACCGTCATGATGGGATCCATGTTCGCCGGAACCGACGAGTCTCCGGGGGAGAGCTTCCTGCTGGAGGGCCGTCGCTACAAGATGGTGCGCGGCATGGGCTCCCTCTCGGCCATGGAGGAGGGATCGGCGGACCGCTACTTCCAGGATTCCTCCGGCGGTGCCCGAAAGCTCGTCCCCGAGGGAATCGAGGCCCGGGTACCCTACAAGGGCGCCGTGACCGACATCGTCTTCCAGCTCGTGGGCGGACTCCAGTCCGGAATGGGGTACGTCGGCGCGGGCTCCATCGAGGAACTCCACCAGCGCAGCCGTTTCTGCCGGGTGACGTCGGGGGGCCTCCGGGAATCCCACCCCCACGACGTGACGATCACCCGGGAGGCACCGAACTATCGACTCTGACCGTCTGCTCTGACCGTCTGCGGGCAGCGGCGGCGCGCCTCCACCCGGGCGTCCGGACTGCCGCGGCTCCCGCCTCCAGCTCCTCCTTCGACCCGGCCTGACCGTGACCGTCACTCAAGCTACCTTCGACAATCCTCCGCTCCTGCTCGGGCCGGGGCCCTCCCCGGTCTCGGAGCGGATTCGTGCCGCCCTGGCGCGTCCGACGCTGGGGCATCTGGACCCCCGCTTCCTCGATCTCCTGGACGACGTGGGACAGAGGCTCCGGCATGTCTTCGGAACGGAGAACGCCACCACGTTCCCGGTCTCGGGGACGGGTTCTGCGGGCATGGAGGCGGCCATGGTGAACCTGGTGGAATCCGGCGACACCGTGGTCGTGGGCGTGAACGGGGTCTTCGGCACACGCCTGGCAGAGATGGGCCGGCGCCTCGGGGCCCGGGTGGTCACCGTGGAGGCGCCGTGGGGGGAGGCGATTCCGCAGGCACAGCTCCTCGAGGCGGTCCGGGCCAACCCCGGGACGCGGCTCCTTGCCGTGGTTCACGCCGAGACCTCCACCGGCGTCCACCAGCCGCTGGAGCTCCTGGGCGAATCCCTCCGCGGGGGTGACACCCTCCTGGTGGTGGATGCCGTGACCTCGCTGGGCGGGGTGCCGCTCCAGGTGGATGCGTGGGGCATCGATGTCTGCTACTCCGGGACTCAGAAATGCCTCGGGGTTCCCCCGGGGCTCGCGCCCATCACCTTCTCGCCCCGGGCACTCGAGCGGATCCGGACCCGGAAGACCCCGTCGTCGAGCTGGTATCTCGACGTGTCGCTCATCGCGGGCTACCTGGGATCCGAGCGCCGGTACCACCATACGGCGCCCATCAACCTGATCTACGGCCTCCACGAGGGGCTGGTGGAGCTGGAGGAGGAAGGGCTGGGCGCCAGGTTCGAGCGGCACCGGGAGGTCGGCGAGCGGCTCCAGGGGGAGCTCGGGGCCCGGGGCTTCGTGCCCTTCACGGCCGAAGGCGTCCGGCTTCCGCAGCTCACCGCCGTGCATCTGCCCGAGGACCGGGAGGAGGGGCCGCTCCGCCGACGGCTCATGGCGGAGCACGGGATCGAAGTGGGCGGAGGGCTGGGGCCCGCCGCGGGGAAGATCTGGCGCATCGGGCTCATGGGCCACGGGGCGCAGCACACGTCCGTGGATCGGGTCCTCCAGGGCGTCGATGCCCTGCTGGAGGCGTCGAACTGATGCGCCGCCGGCGCGCGCAGGTCGGACGTACGCTGCTGCTGGCCGGGGGGGCCGCAGCGATCGCGGTCTCCGGGTGTCAGCGGGTGGCCACCGCTCCGCCCCAGGCGCCCGTCCCCACCGTCGAGGCTCCGGTGGTCCCGGAGATGGTCGGGGCCCGGCCGGGTCCGGCGCGCGCCGTGCCCCTTCCGCCGATGCAGGTGGACGCCGACGTGGACCCGATCCTCCACTCCCTCGTGTCTTCCGACCCCGCACTCGAGGAGCGGGTGGCCTTCTGGGTGGATTTCTGGACCTCTCGCGGCTCCGGCCACTTCTCGCGCTACCTGGAGCGCATGGCCCTGTACGAAGGGCTCGTCGAGCGCGAACTCGCCGATCGCGGACTCCCCGCCTCCCTCAAGTACCTCCCCATCGTGGAGAGCGGCTACCACGACGTGGCGGTGAGCCGGGTGGGGGCCACCGGGCTCTGGCAGCTCATGGCACCCACGGCGGGTGGTCTCGGGCTCACCGTGAACGCCGTGGTGGATGACCGGCGGGATGCCATCGCGTCGACCCGGGCGGCGCTGGACTACCTGCAGGAAATGCACGGGCTGTTCGACTCCTGGTTCCTCGCGCTGGCCGCGTACAACGCCGGACCCGGTCGGATCCGCGGGATCGTCAACCGAAACGCACCGGGGCGGGAATCCCTCGACGACGCCGTCTACATGGAGCTTCGGCCCCACCTTCCTGCCGAAACCCGGGAGTTCGTGCCCCGGTTCCTGGCCGCCGCCCGCATTGCCCGGAACCCGGAGAACTTCGGCTTCGGGCGACCCGACGGCATTGCCCCCCTCTCCTTCGACGAGGTGCAGGTCCCGGATGCCACGTCGCTGGACGTGGTGGCGTGGGCGGCCGGCGTCGACGAGGCCGTCATCCGGGGGCTCAACCCCCACTACCTCCGCGGGTTCACCCCCATGGGGGAGGCGCGGGCCGTGCGGATCCCCGCGGGTCGGGCGGCGCAGTTCGAGGTCGCCTATGCCACGATCCCCCCGCAGGAGCGCATCTCCCTGGTGGAACACGTCGTCGCCCGGGGCGAGACGCTGGGCGGGATCTCGGGACGCTACGGGATCCGCCTCGCGGAACTCCAGGCCGCCAACGGGAACCTCGACCCCCGTCGGCTCCAGGTGGGCCAGCGGCTCGTCGTCCCCGTGGCCGGTGGCCGACGGGGCCCGGCGGCGAGCGTCGCCGCCGCCCCC
>REBP01000250.1 GCA_007692665.1 Gemmatimonadales bacterium
CGCCCGCGTCGCGGAGCGCAACCACCAGGCGATCCGCCTCGGCTTCCGCCTCCGCATCCCCCCCCGCGAAGCGCTGCACGACAAGCGTGCACCCTTCCGGCCCCCCGAAAACCATGGCCCCCGGAAGGACGAACCGCGCCGGGGGAAAGGCCGCCCAGCTTCCGTTGGGCTCGGGACGCTCGAGGAAGGAAAACCCGCCAAAGAGCCGGGGCGTGCCGTCGGCCAATGGGGCTCCCTCGGTGCCCAGGAGCCGGGCCGCGGCTTCCCTCACCCGGGCGAAGCGGTCCGGATCGCTTTCGGGAACCGTCACCTCGCCCAGGGCACCACCCCAGGCCACCCAGCGGTCTCCCCGCCCCCAGAAACCGCGGGGGTGCCCGTCGAAAACGTGGAGCAGGAGCGCCGGATCGGTGCCGGGGGTCATGACGCGGCGGGTGCGCGCGAAAGGCGTGCCGGAAACCGGGGTCTGGACGGGTTCGGCCATGGGGGAGGTTGCGGGGTCGGGGGTTGGGAGAAGCGTGGGCAGAGCCGCGAGGGGGCGCGGAGCCGCCAGGGGCTAGAGCCGCGAGGGGCGCGGAGCCGATCGGGCTACCCCCGGATCCCGGGGCGTTCCGCGTGATGAATATAGCGAGGCGGGATCCAGGACGATCGGGCTGGCGGGCCGCGTTCAGCGTCAACCCGGATTCCCGGCGCTCCGGCAGGCGTGTTGGCGGAACGGGTGCGGAAGAAGCTTTTCCCCACAATCGACGACTTCTCCGAGCACGCTTCTGTCCTGAGTCTCCATATAGACCACCAGAGCCACAAGCATCGGTTTTCGCGAGGGTCGGTTTTGGCTCCTGTCTCCCATACGACGCTTTTCAGTGCCATCGTCTCCCCGGGACCCCACGCTTGTGGACTTTGTCATCCGCGACACCCGATCCCGCCCAGCCGCCCGGCCGAGTCGCCCGCCGAGTCGCCCGCCGATTCGCCCAGCCGGCGCGCGCGCGGGGGCACACCTCCGAAACACCACCGCCACCCGCAGGCGGCGACCGACCGGGAACGTTGAGTATGCGCTGCGGTAGCCGTAGATTCGCCGACCGCGGCGGGGCCACTCGCCCCCGCCCCTGCCTTCCGGGGACGCCCCGCGCCGGAGCCGCCGTACCGAATGCCCACATCCCTGCCCATTGTCGACCCGGTCCTGATCTTTGCGCTGGCCATGGGGATCTTCCTCCTGGCCCCCGTGATTTTCGAGCGCATGAAGATCCCCGGGCTCGTGGGGCTCATCTTCTTCGGCGCCGTGGTCGGCCCGAACGTGCTGAACCTGCTGGCGCGGGACTTCACCTTCGAGCTCCTGGGGCAGGTGGGGCTCCTCTACCTGGTGTTCCTGGCGGGGCTCGAGCTGGACCTGAACCGCTTCAACGAGTACCGGCGGCGGAGCATCATCTTCGGGGTCCTGTCGTTCGGGGTCCCCATGGGGCTCGCGGTGGCGGTCATGCCGCTCCTGGGCTTCGGGTATCCTGCGGCGGTGCTCATCGGGGCGATCATCGGGTCCCACACGCTGCTCGCCTACCCGGTGGCGAGCCGCCTCGGGATCGTGAAGAACCCGGCGGTGATCACGGTCATCGGGGGCACCCTCGTCACCGACACGCTGGCGCTCACCGTGCTCGCGGTGGTGGCCGGGTCCCTCACCGGCGAACTCGACGCCCTCTTCTGGGTGCGGCTCTTCGGGGTGCTGGCCATCTACGTGGGCATCGTCATGGTGGCGGTACCCAAGGTCGGGAAGTGGTTCTTCCGGAACGTCCCGAGCCAGGCCCCGGCCGAGTTCATCTTCCTCATGGTGGTGCTCTTCGCCGTGGCGTGGGCGGCGAAGCTGGCGGGGGCGGAGCCCATCATCGGGGCCTTCCTGGCCGGGCTCACGCTGAACCGCCTCATCCCGCTGAACTCGCCCCTGATGACCCGGGTGCGCTTCGTCGGGAACGCCCTCTTCATCCCGTTCTTCCTCCTCAGCGTGGGGATGCTCGTGGACCCCCGGGTGCTCGTGCAGAGCGCCGAGGTCTGGATCATCGCGGGGGTGCTCACCCTGCTGGTGCACGTGGGGAAATTCGCCGGTGCCTGGGGCTCGAAGATGCTGTTCGGGTACAACCGGGAGGAGGGGCTCACCATGTTCGGACTCTCCTCGCCGCAGGCCGCCGCCACGCTGGCCGTGACCTTCGTGGGGCTCGAGATCGGGCTCTTCGGCGAGGCGGTGGTGAACGCGGTCATCATCATGATCGTCGTGACGGTGTTCGTGGGGCCCTCGCTGGTGGAGCGCTTCGGGCGGGAGCTGGCCCTCCAGGAGGAGCGGAGGCCCTACGATCCGTCGGAGGCGCCGCGCCGGATCCTGATCCCCATCTCGAACCCGGCCACTGCCGACGCGCTGATGGACATCTCCTTCCTCCTGCGAGGGAAGGACTCGGAGGAGCCGCTCTACCCCCTCATGGTGGTCCGGGGCACCGAACAGGGATCCGAGGCCCAGGTCGCCGAGGCGGAGAAGATGCTCTCCCACGCCGTGCTCTACGCGGCCGGGGCCGACGTTCCGGTGTCGCCCCTCACGCGCGTGGACCAGAACATCGCCACCGGCGTGACCCGGGCCCTGGCCGAGACCCGCACCTCCATCGTGGTGGTGGGGTGGGACGGGCGAAGTTCCGGGGCCAGGGGGGCGGTGTTCGGAACGGTCCTGGACCAGCTCCTGGAGCAGAGCCGGCAGACGGTCATCGTGGCCAAGATGGGGCACCCCCTCAATACCACCGGGCGCATTGTCCTCATCGTGCCCCCGGCCAGCGACCGGCATCCGGGGTTCACCGCCGCCGCGAGCCTCATGAAGCGCCTGGCGTCGGAGGTGGATGCGAAGCTGGAAGCCATCGTCGTGGGGGATGACGTGGAGCGGTACCGCGACGTCCTCGTCTCGCTCAGACCCGAGCACCCCACCGAGGTCAACGCAGTGGAGGGCTGGGGACCGCTCCTGTGGGAGCTTCGGACCCGACTCGAGCCCCAGGACCTGGTCGTGGTGCTCAGTTCCAGGCGGGGCACCCTCGGGTGGAGCCGCGAACTGGAGAGGCTTCCGGGCCAGCTCTCCTCCCTCGTCCCCGAGAGCTTCCTCATGGTCTACCCCTCCGACATGGAGGTGGCGGCAGGCTCCGCCGAGATGGGAGAGCCCCGTGGGTCCACCTCCAACCTTCCCATGCCCCTGGCGTCCGACCGGATCGTGATTCCGGCGACGGGCGCCACCTACCGCGACGTGCTCCGGAACATCCTCTCGAGCCATTTCCCCCCCGGCGCGGAGCTGGCCGGCGTGCTGGAGCGACTCGCCGACAGCGAGGAGGAATTCTCCTCGGAGATCCGCCCCGGCCTTGCCCTCTCGCACGCCCTCATCGCCGGACTCGAAGAGCCGCTCATGTTTCTCGGAATCTGTCCCGGCGGCATCCGGTTCCCCAACGTCGAGACGCCGGCCCGAGCCATCTTCATCCTCCTCGGATCTTCCGAGAAGCGTTTCGACCACATGCGCCTGCTGACCCGGACGGCGCGCCGCCTCCGCGACGCCGACGACCCCGCTGCCCTCTTCGAGACGAGTTCGGTGGAAGAGGTCGAAGCCTGGTTCCGGGACCACGCCCGGCCGGAGGCCTCGGCGGACCGGCACGCGCGGACGCGGTAGCCGCGCGACGGCCGCGCGGTAGTGGCGCGACGGCCGCAGGTCCGCCGCACGATGGCCGGAGGTCAGCCGCATGTCGGCCGCGGCCGCGGCCCTCCGCGCTCAGCCGGAGAGGAGTGTGCGCACCACCAGAAACGCGCCGCTCCCGATGACCCAGCCTGCGAGGACGTCGCCGGGGTAGTGGACCCCCAGGTAGCAGCGCGACACGCCCACGAGCAGCGCGGGCGAGAGCACGAGGAGGGCGAGGAGCGTCCCTGCCCCGCCGCCTCCTCCTCCGGGCCCGCCCGCCAGCGCGACGGCCACGGGGAGCGCCACCGCCAGCGAGGCCGTGGCGTGACCCGAGGGGAAGGAGAACCGGTCCGGGGGGTGGACCAGCGAGGCGAGGCCCACGGGGAGGGTGGGACGTGGGCGTGAGATCGTTCGCTTGAGCCCCTGCGAGATGCCGAAGGCGAGCGCCAGCGTGAGGAAGGCGGCTGCCCCCACCGCCTCGAGGCCGGGGATCGCGCCCGCCAGGAGAAGGAGCGCGAGGCCTGTCGGTACCGGTGCATCCCCCAGGTGCGTCAGGGCTCGGAAGAACCAGATCAGCCAGGGGTGCCGACGCGCCGCCAGCGCCTGCAGGAGCCTCGCATCCGCGGCTCCCACCCTGAGAATCCAGTCGCTCATGTGCTCCCTCCGGTTTCGCGGTAGATGTCGACGACCCCGTCCAGGATCCGCGGCCAGCTCCGGCCTTCGGCTTCAGCCCGCGCCTTCGTCCCCATCCGGGCTCGGAGGAAGGGGTGCTCCACCAGATCGAGGATGGCTTCCGCGAAGGGTTCGACCTCGCCGGGCGGGGTGCGGAAGCCGGTGACCCCGTGGGCGATGGTGTCCCGAACCCCGCCTCGATCAACCCCCACCACGGGGAGCCCCGAGGCCATGGCCTCGAGGACCACGTTTCCGAAGGTCTCGGTGTCGGAGGGGAAGGCGAAGAGGTCGGCCGAGGCGTACGCGCGGGCCAGGTCGAGCCCCGTGCGGTAGCCCGCCAGGTGAACCCCTGCGTGACCCGCCCTCCGGATATCGGCCTCCATGGGCCCTCCGCCCACCAGCACCAGGCCGACGTCCGTCGAGGCCCGGGCACGTACCAGGGGGAAGGCCTCCAGCAGGAGGGCCAGGCGTTTCTCGGGGGCCAGGCGGCCGACGTAGAGGATCACCGTGTCGGCGCCGGGTGCCAGTCGCTCGCGAAGGGCCTCGCTCCTGCGGGCCGGGTGGAAGTGGTCGGCGTCCACACCCCTGGACCAGACCTCGAGGCGAGGGTGAAACCCGTGGCCCGCGAGGTCGGCCACCGTCTCGTGGCTCGGCGCCAGCGTGCGAAGCGCCGGTTCATGGAACCTGCGCAGGAGTTGCCAGGTGGCCCCGGCGGCAGGACCGAGGCCGTAGCCCGCGGCGTAGGCCGGAAAGTTCGTGTGGAAGGAGGTGACGAGAGGACGCCCCGACCGGATCGCCCAGCGGCGGCCCCACCATCCCAGCACGGACTCGGTGGCGCAGTGAACCACGTCCGGGTCGAAGGCGTCGAGGGCACGCCGCTCCCGGGGGCGGGGCCAGCGGGGAAGGAGGAGTTCGGGGTAGACCGGTACGGGCACGCCGGGAAGGCGAAGCTCGAAGACGGAGCCGGTGGCACCGTTCGGGGCACCGTTCGGGGCCCCGCTCTGAGCACCGCTCTGAGCACCGCTCGGAGCACTGTTCGAAACGGCGCCGGGGCCGGCGATCGGGGCGGCGCCCCGCGCGCGGGTGGTGATCACCCCGACTTCGTGCCCCGCCTCCTCCAGGTGACGGACGAG
>REBP01000251.1 GCA_007692665.1 Gemmatimonadales bacterium
TGTACCCGATGCGGCGCCGGTACTCAGGGGACCCGTCGAGGCGCTCCCCGGCCACAGTGATCGTGCCGGAGTCGGGAAGGACCAGCCCGAGGATGCTCTTGATCAGCGTGGTCTTCCCGGCCCCGTTCGGCCCCAGGATCGCGGTGGTCTGCCCCGCCTCGATGTCGAGGTCCAGGGCATCCAGCACCGTGAGCTTCCCGAAGCGCTTGGAGAGCTTCTCCACGCGGATGACGGGATTCGGCGCGTTCACGGGATTCGGCGAGTTCACGGGAGTCGGCGCGTTCATGGGATGACCTCCCGCATGCGGGGTTCGGGATCGACCAGCGTCTCCGGGGTGAGCACGGGGAGCACCCGCTCCGCCACCTCGAGGACCTCGACGAAGAAGCTCCGGAGAAGGATGAGCGCCGCCGGCTTCCCCTCCACGATGTACGAGAAGAGACGCACCGGGCGGTGGGGCACGTCGCCGAACCCGTCGCCCGCCAGGTCGTAGCCCCGGTAGGCGCTCCAGTAGTTCCGCTCGAAGGTGTTGTCGCTCCGGCGGGCGTTCGTCGTCACGTCGAAGGTGTTCTCGACGAAGTTGTTCGCGGTGAAGTGGTTGTCCTGGCTGCTTCCCAGGATCCGCACCGCCCAGCCGTTCCGTTCCACCTGGTTCAGCCGGAAGGTGACCCGGTCCACCCCCTCCACGAAGAGCGCCACCGAGTTCCCCCGGAAGAGGTTCCCCTCCACCAGGGAGTCCTGCACGTCCTTGAGCAGGAGGCCGTAGACCGCCGGCCCCCAGTTCTCCTCGAAGCGGTTCCCCGACATGACCACGTTCCGGGTGTACATGACCGCCACCCCCGCCCCGTTCCGCCGGAAGACGTTGTCCTGGTAGAACGAGTCGTCCGAGAACATGAAGTGGAGGCCGTACCGGAGGTTCTCCTCGCTTGTGTTGCCGCGGATGATGACCCCCCGGGCGAACTCCAGGTAGATCCCGTCCCGGTGCCCCGAGATCCGGTTGTCCGTGACCTGGATCCGCTCCACGTCCCAGAGGTGGATGCCGTTCCCCGAGTCGGCCTCGCGGGTGGCGTCGGAGCTGACCCGGTTCCCCCGGACCTCGCACTCGCGGGAGCGCGCCAGGTAGATCCCGAAGAAGTTGTCCTCGAGCCGGTTGTTCAGGATCCGGCAGCCCACGTGCTCCTCCACCGTGATGGCCGCGTGGTCCCGGGTGTAGCTCTTCCCCGACCCCCGGAGCACGAAGCCCTCCACGTGCACCGAGTCGGCGTCCACGAGGAGAATGGAGTGGGTCCCCTCGCCGTCGAGCACCGGCCACCCCTCGCCCAGCAGGGTCAGGGGCCGGTCGATGGAGAGGGGAAACTCCCGGTAGGTTCCCGGCGCCACACGGATCACGGCATGGGGGGATGCAGCGGCGACAGCCTCGCGCAGGGTCCGGTAGTCCCCGGCGGGCCCCACGCGGAGCTCCTGCCGGGGCGCCGGGTCGTGGGTGTCCCCGACCCGGTCCCCCCCGGGGGCGGCCTGCCCGCCGGCCGACGGGGCCGAACCCGACGGGGCCGACTCCGACGAGGCTGCCGACGGGGCCGCAGCGGTCACGCCCCCCCGCGCCCAGTCGGGGAGGTCGTCGGCCCCCGGCGAGGTCACCGCCAGGAAGAGCACCCCCAGCGTGACCACGGACGCCAGCATGGCGGGCCCGCGGGCGTCAGTGGCCATGAGCGTCGCCCCCGGTGCCGGCATCGCTGGCGGGGCCCGTGCCTGGACCACCCCGCATGCCACCGTGCGCGCCTCGCACCGTCGTGCTGGCGACCAGGGTTCGGACCTCCTCCCAGCCGAGGACGTCTCCGCCGTGGGCGCCCTGCTGGGCCCGGGCGGCCGGCGAGTCGGCCCAGGCCGACAGTCCCAGCCCCATGGGGCTCCGGAGCGCGTCGCTCCGGAGGTAGGTCGCCCGCGCGGCATCGAGCCAGCTTCCCGGGTTCTCGAAGTCGGTGACCCACCAGCCGGCGATGCGGTCCCGGGGGAGTTCGGATTCCTCGTCGACCCATGCCACCAGGCACTCGACGGCGTCGAAGGCCCAGCTCCGCCCGCGGTCACTCGCCAGCTGGGCGGCAAAACGCTCGTCGGAAATGCGCATGCGGCAGTGGGCGCACTCCTCCTCGCCGATCCGGATGGCCCGGGGCCCCTCGGCCCGGCAGCCGGCCAGGGGTGCGAACGCCAGGGCGATGGGCGCCGCGGCGAGGAGCCGGAGCACGCGGCGACGGCTGAGCACCGGCACGCCGTTCATGGGCACGCCGTTCATCGGCACGCCGTTCATCGGCACGCCGTTCATCGGGGCACCGTGTACGGGGCCGGCATGCCCGCAGGGGCCGGGAGCCCCCACGCCTCCGCCACGACGCGGAGGGCCTCGTCCCAGTTCATGAGGCGACCGGCATACGCCTCCTGCAGGTTCACCGCCATGCGGTCGGTCTCGATGGCCAGGAGGGACGGACCCTCGGGGCCGGCCGGGGCCTTCCGGTTGGGAGAGAGGAGGAAGTGGGCCGAGGCGGCCTCGACGAGCTTCTCGCCCTGGGCGAAGTCCACGACCCGGACCCGGGCCACCTGCGAGGCCGGGGTGGCGCCGGACAGGAGCTGCCCCGCCAGGCAGGCCGCCGAGGCGAAGGCCAGCGTCTCGCCCCCGGTGGTCTCGATGACCCCGCCCCAGCGGATCTCCTCGATGGGGACCTGGCAGAAGGGATCCACCTTCCCGTCGAAGGCCATGCGGTCCGCGTCGCTTGCCGGCGGCTGGACCGGGGCGCGCTGGAGCGCCGACGCCGCCGACGACGACGATGCCGCCGACGACGCGGCGGAGGTTCCGGGTGCGGAGTTCCCGAAGGACCCGTCCTGGTCGCACCCGGACGCCGCGGCGACCAGCGCCACGAGAACCAGGGCGAGGGCGGCACGGCTCCCCGGCGCGCGACCCGGAGCCTGCGCATCCTCCGCAGGAGTCCCCCGGAACGCCCGGAAGACCGCCCACCCGGAGATCAGGATCGACACCGTGATGAAGAGCGTGCCGAGCCCGGGCCAGGAGGACGCACGGATGTTCAGGAGCTGCGCCGTCCCGATGATGGGGGGCGAGTAGGTCATGTCCGGGATCCGGATCGGGGCGTCGGGACTCAGGTTGTGACCGTAATCGATGTTCCAGAGGTAGAAGTCCACCATGCCCGCGACGCCGGCGGCCACGAAGAGCACGAGCCACCCGAGCATGATCCGCGGACGCCCCAGGGCGCCGGCCAGGACCCCGGTCAGAATGATCCCGGCGAGGACCCAGGGCATGATCTCGAGCTCGGGAATGGTCTCCGGCTCGATGGGCTGCATGCCGATGTAGTGGTTCAGGATGTTGATGTTCTGCAGGTCGTGACGCTCGTGACCCCGAACGTCGTGCACGTAGATGTTCATGCCCAGCCCGTCCGGGTACTGGGGCGCCACGAGCCCGATGCTCCAGAGCGGCGTGATGAACGCCGGCAGCAGGAGGAGCGCGGCGAGCACCATGAGAAGGCGGCTCTTCATGTCAGCGCGCATGGTCGGGTCTCCGGCAGGTGAGGAGGAAGGTGCCGGGGAGGGGGCCACGTGCCCGCCTCCCCGGTCACCCGGTTCGTTCCGTTCAGTCTCGAGCCGTTCGCTCGAGCCGTGCAGTCAGGTCAGTTGGCCGAACCGCGGGTTCCGGTTCGCCAGGAGATCGGCACCCCCGATCCGGGCGCGGACACCCGGATGTAGCCCTGCATCTCCTGGTGGAGCGCCGAGCAGAAGGCGGTGCAGTAGAAGGGGTAGATGCCGGTGCGGGTGGGGACCCACTTCATGGTCTTGGTCTGCCCCGGCGCCAGGAGGACCTCGGCGGTCGTCGCACCCTTGATGGCGATGCCGTGGGTCACGTCCCAGTCCTGTTCCAGGTTCGTCACGTGGACGTAGACGGTGTCGCCGACCTCGATTCCCTCGATGTTGTCGGGGGTGAAGTGGCTCCGGATGCTCGTCATGTAGACGCGGACCACGTTCCCCTCCCGCTCCACGCGGGCTTCGCCGGGACGGCGCGTGACCCGGGGGTGCTGGTTGTCGGAAAGCTCGTAGATCCGCATCGAGTTCCCGGAAATCAGGTCGGCCCGGATCGCCTGGGCGTAGTGGGGCTCGCCAATGGTGGGGAAGTCCTTGAGGAGGACCATGCGGTCGCCCGACACGTCGTAGAGCTGGGCCGGGTGGTTCTGCTTCGGGCCCACCGGGAGGAACCGGTCCCGGGCCGTCTTCGTGAGGCCCACCAGGTACTTGGGCTGCGGGTCCCGGGTGTCGCCGTGGGTCAGCATGAGGTGACCGATGGAGTAGTAGGCGTCGATCCGGTCCACCACCTCGAAGGTCTCGAGCGACCACTTCACGATCTCGGAGGAGATGTAGACCGAGGTGTAGGCATAGCCGCGGCCGTCGAACTCGGTGTGGAGCGGTCCGAGGCCCGGGTTCTGGACCTCGCCGGCGATGGTGGCGTCGTAGTCCAGCACGGGGATGCCCATGATGGTCTCGACGATGGCGCCGTCGGAGATGGCCTGCTGCATCCGCGAGAAGGAGTGGACGGGGATCACGGTGGCGAGCTTGCCTCCGGCCACGATGTACTCGCCGGTGGGATCGATGTCGACGCCGTGGGGCGACTTCGGGGTCGGGAGGTAGTACATGGCGCCCTGGAGTTCCGAGGGCTGCAGCATGCGTACGCCCTGCTTCTCTTCGGAGATGGTGGTTCCCACGCCCGGGTCGTAGCGGTTGTGCAGGTAGGTCCCGGGCACGTCCCGCCCGGCGCCGTTGGCCGCCGCCTCGGCGGCTCTCCGCCAGTTCACGGCGAGGATGAAGTCCTTGTCGTTCCGCGATGCCTCGATCTCGAGAAGGGTGTGGGCCTGCTCGGTGTTGTACGAGGTGAAGAAGACCCAGTCCCCGGAGACGCCCATGCCCGCACGGGCCAGGTCGTAGTGGTACGGGGGCACCTGGACCTGGAACTCGAGGTCCATCTCGCCGGTGTCCTGGTCGACCTTGATGAAGGTCAGGGCGCCGTCGAAGTTCTCGCGGTACGAGTCGATGGGAACGTCCAGGTCCTGCTCCACCGGGATCGAGAACCGGGTGGCACCGAAGACGTACTCGGTGTTTTCGGTCACGTAGGACGAGGCGTGGTTTCCTCCGGTGTTCGGAAGCTCGATGATCTCCACGGTCTCGAACTTGGTCAGGTCGATGCGGGCGATGCGGGGCGTGTTGTTTCCGTTGATGAAGATCCACCTGCCGTCGGCCACCCCGTTCGTGCGGGAGAGGACCGGGTGGTGGGAGTCATCCCAGGGGATGTCGCCGTAGCTGGTCCGGAGCAGGGGCTTCGTCTCCTCGGAGTAGCCGTAGCCGGTCTCCGGGTCCTGGCTGAAGACCGGAATCACCTTGAGGAGGCGGGCCGAGGGGA
>REBP01000118.1 GCA_007692665.1 Gemmatimonadales bacterium
CAAGGATCGCGTCGACCTGGCCCATGGCCCGGGCCATCTCGATCTTGGCCACCACGAGCGCGCGTCCGCGGACCCGGTCCTTGAGGGCGAGGACATCCTCGGGGGCCCGAACGAAGGACAGCCCGACGAAGTCCGCTTCCTCGGCCAGCGCGAAGTCCAGATCCTCCAGGTCCTTGGGCGTGAGGCTCGAGGCGGAGAGCGTCCCGGACGGGATGTTGATCCCCTTGTTGCTCGAGAGCAGGCCACCACGGATCACCTCGAAGGTGGCCCGGTCCCCGTCGGTCCCGGTGCAGACGATCTCCAGGAGGCCATCGTCGAGGAGAACCTGGTCACCCTCTCCGATATCGTGGGCCAGGTGTTCGTAGGTCGTGGGCAGTTCGTCGCCCCGTTCCTTGCCCTCGGGCACGAAGACCACGGTGCTGCCCGGTACCAGCTGCAGGGGCTGGGGGAGTTTGCCCACCCGGATCTTCGGCCCCTGCAGGTCCACGAGGACACCCACCTTGCGGCCCGCCGCCCGCCCGGCTTCCCGGACGGCCCGCAGCGTGGCTCGATGGGTCTCCCGGTCCCCGTGGGACATGTTGATCCGGGCCACGTCCATCCCGGTACGGATGAGGGCTTCGAGGAGGGACGGGTCGGAGGACGCGGGACCCAGGGTGCAGACGATCTTCGTTCGGAGCATGCAGGCGTCCGGAAGCGCGGGTTCGAAAGGGGGGTGCATCGCTGTCGGCAAGCCCTGAAGTTGGCCGGGGCTCTCCATGCGGGCAAGGCGGGGGGGGGCCCTGCACCCGCGGATGTGGCACGACCGTGACCGGGGTGACGCAGCCACGAGGGGAACATTCTGCGGTTTTCAGCGTAAAATGGAGGTCTTGCGAGATGTCCCTTCTTCCCCGGGGACGGATCTCGGTACGTTCGAACGGGGGAGATGAGTGGGGACAGACGTTACTGAATGGATATCCGCCTGATCGACCGGGACGACGATCTCGACGAGGCCCGTGAACTCACCGCCGGCCTTCCCAGCGTGGCCCTTGACTGCGAGGCCGCGGGGTTCCACCGGTATTCGGATCGGCTCTCGCTGGTGCAGCTCACCGCCGGGCCCGTGACCTTTCTGCTGGATCCCCTTTCGCTGGATCCCCGAGAGGTCCTCCGCCCCCTGGTGGAGAATCCCGAGATCGAGGTCCTGATGCACGGAGCCGACTTCGATGTCCGCCTCCTGGACCGTGATCTCGACCTCCGTCTCACCGGTCTCTTCGACACGCAGATCGCCGCCTCCCTCCTGGGGGAGAGCGGCATCGGGCTTTCCGCCCTCCTGGACCGGTACTTCGGCGTGAAGCTCACGAAGAAGTACCAGCGGGCGGACTGGGCCGAGCGTCCGCTCTCCGACGGCATGAAGGAATACGCCGCCCACGACACCCTGCACCTGGCCGGGCTCGCCGACCTCATGAAGGAACGGCTGGAGACGAGCGGGCGCATGGCGTGGGCCGAAGAGGAGTTCCGGGAGCTCGAAAAGCTCCGATGGACGCCGGCGGAGAGCGACGAGGACCCGGTGGCCCGCGTGAAGGGCGCGAAGGACCTCTCGCCCCGGGAGTCCGAGCGGCTCCGCGCCGCCCTGCGCTGGCGGGACGCCATCGCGAAGGATCGGGACAAGGCGCTCTTTCGGGTGGCCGGCGATCCGGTACTCGTGGAAGTGGCCAGGCAGGGTCCGACGTCGGTTGCCCAGCTTGCGGACATCCAGGGGATGAACGGGGGACTGGCACGGGGCGAAGGGGAGCCGCTGGTGGAAGAGATCACCCGGATCGCGGATCTCCCGGAGTCCGGTCTGACCCCCTTTCCGCGGGGTCCCCGTGGGAATGGGCGGGGGAGGCCCCTCCCGGAAGTGGAGGAACGATTCCAGCGGCTCAAGGCGGTGCGGAACAAGCACGCCGAGGAACTCGGAATCGACCGGGGGACACTTCTCCCGAATGCCGTGATCCAGGCCATGGCCGATGAACCGCCCGAGTCCGTCGAGGCCCTGGCCTCGGTACCGGGACTTCGGCGGTGGCAGGCAGGCGTCCTGGGCGACGAGCTGATCGAGACGCTTCGCAGACACGGCTGACCTGGAGCAACGACAGGGCGGCCCGGCGGGGCCGGGTCCTGGGAGGATGCACGAAGCGGGGGGGACAGGCAGGGTGAGAAGGTCGCCTCCGACACCTGAATGACACCAACGACCGGAGGTCGAATGGCTTCGGAAATGCTACAGAGGGAAGACCTGTCCATCTACGTGGTGGCAGGCGTACCCAAGAGCTTCAAGAAGAAACTCCAGAAGTTCGTCGGGACCGAATCCAAGTCCGAAGGCGACGTCATGCTCCTGGACGAGGAAATGTCGGACTGGGTCCTGGCGCGAGTCCGCGGAGAGAAGCGACGGAGCCACGAGCAGACGCCCGCTTCTGCGGCTCTCTGGCGGGCCTATCGTGCGCTGAGTGCGGCGCGGTACCACCTGCAGGACCAGGAGGTGGAAAGCAGGATCCGCCAGATTCGCGACGAGGTCGAGGAACTCTGGCGGGAGGCCAGCCCTCTCTTCCGCGAGGAGCGGGAGGAAGAGGAAGTCGCAGAAGAGGCGCTCGACGAAGCCAGCTGAAGCCGGTGGGTCGGGACTCGCACCGCCGCCCGGATGGGTCCCCGCAGGATGGGGCCCTTCCGGGGGCGGTGCCTGCGTTTCGGGCTGCGTCCGGAGGAACGAAGCCAGCGAGAGATGCGGTTCAGCAGAGGCGTTACGCCCCTGCCGGCATCACTCGCCCCGTGCCTCCAGCTCCTTCTTGTGCTCGATGCTGTACCGCGCATGCGGAAGCGCGTCGAGGCGTTCGAAGGCGATCATCTTCCCGGTGCCGTGGCACCGCCCGAAGTTGTCCGGGTCGCTGTAGAGCCGGCGGAGCGCCTCCTCGATGCGATAGAGGTACCGACCCTCCTTCGTCGCGAAGAGCGCGGCCTTCTCGCGCTCCTGGGCCTCGGTCCCCTGGTCCGCCATGTGGTCCGTGTAGGCCGAGAAGTCCGTGTCGCCGGCCTCGCGGTCCGCCTTGGTCATGGCGTCGAAGAGTCCGAGCGCCCGGAGAGCCTTGGCCCGCTCCTGCAGGAGGCGCTTTTCGAGATGTTCCAACTGGACCTTGGTGAGCATGACCCGGACCTGCCCTTGATGAGGGGTGAGCACCCAAGCCCCGGTGAAGAACGTTGTTGCCTCCCGGAGCAAGCAATAAAATCTACTTGTACGGGGAAGTGACGTCCACTGCGTGGACCTGTCCGTGACACCCTGTCCCCAACCCCGCCTGATCCGACCGCGAGAGGAACCGTTCCGTGAGCCCGAACCCCGACACCCCCGAAGAAGCCCCCGAGGGGGAGATCCACTGCCGGCGCTGCGACGCCCCCCGCCCCGCCCTCGAGAAACCGCCCTTTCGTGACGAGCGCGGGGCGCGCATCGTGGCGTCCGTCTGCAGCATCTGCTGGGGCGAATGGCTGAAGCACCAGACCGCGCTCATCAACCACTACGGCCTGGATCCCCGGGACCCCGAGTCCCGGGCCTTCCTCTACACGCAGATCGACGAGGTCCTCCTCGGGGACGGCGCCGGCGAGTCGGTGGATACCTCGAAGGAAGGCTCCATCGCCTGGTGACCGTCAGTCCCCCCGGCGAACCCCTTCGCCGTGGAGCACCGGGGCGATCTCCTCGAGAGCCGTTTCCAGCTCGTTGCGCTCGATGACCAGGGGGGGGGCGAACCGGATGACCTGGTGGTGGGTCTCCTTGGCGAGGATGCCCCGGTCCATGAGCGCCTCGCAGAAGGGGCGCGCGGGGCCGGACTCCTTCCGGATCACCACGCCGATCATGAGCCCCTTTCCCCGGACCTCGGCCACGTGGGGGGCGTCGATGGCGCGGAGCTCCTCCATGAACCAGCTCCCCAGTTCATCGGACCGCTCGGAAAGCCGCTCCTCCAGGATCACGCGCAGGGACGCCCGCGCCACCGCCGCCCCCAGCGGATTGCCCCCGAAGGTGGAGCCGTGGTCGCCGGGGCGGAAGACGTCCATGTACGCCGCGTCGGCGAGCACCGCCGAAACCGGGTAGACCCCGCCCCCCAGGGCCTTGCCGACGATGAGCACGTCCGGGCGCACGTCCTCCCAGTCACAGCAGAAGAGACGGCCGGTGCGCCCCAGGCCCGTCTGGATCTCGTCGGCCATGAAGGCCACGTTCCGCTCGCGGCAGATCTCCCGGGTGCAGGCCAGGTAGCCGTCGGGCGGCACGACGACGCCTCCCTCGCCCTGGATGGGCTCCACGAGAAAGCCGACCGTGCTGGGCGTGATCGCGTCTTCCAGCGCCTTCGCATCCCCGTAGGGGACGATCCTGAACCCGGGCGCGAACGGACCGAACCCGCGGCGGTAGGCCTCTTCCGAGGAGAATCCGACGATGGTCGTGGTCCGGCCGGCGAAATTGCCGGTGCAGACGATGATCTCGGCCTCGCCCTCGGGCACCCCCTTCACCTCGTAGCCCCATTTCCGCACCATCTTGATGGCCGTCTCCACCGCCTCCGCCCCGGTGTTCATGGGGAGCGCCTTCTCGAAGCCCGTCGCCTCGCAGAGCTCGCGGAGGAAGGGGCCCATCTGGTCGTTGTGGAAGGCCCGGGAGGTCAGCGTGATCCGGCCCGCCTGGGCTTGGAGGGCCTCCAGGATGGCCGGATGCCGGTGCCCCTGGTTCAGCGCCGAGTAGGCGGCGAGCATGTCCAGGTAGCGACGGCCCTCCACGTCCCGTACCCACACGCCCTCGCCGGATTCGAGCACCACGGGAAGGGGCTTGTAGTTGTGCGCGCTGAAGCGATCAGCCTCGTCGAGCACGCTTCGCGTCGCGGCGCCGGGTGCGCGAGGGGCTCCGGGTGTGGCGTGGGCACGCCCTTCCGGGGTGGCTCGGGGGTCGGCGGCCGTTTCGGGGCTTCGGGGCGGCGTCATCGGGTCCTCCGGAGGTGGCGGGAAGCGGGATGCGGTGGGGCTGACTCCCCTCATGCGTCCGTCTCTCCGAAGCTCTCACGCGGCGCCGGGCGGGGCAATGGGGAGGGGGGCGGGGCTGAACGCTTCCGGGGGCGACACCCCATCAGCGGGGAATTCCCGGAACCTGGACCGGAATGCTGCTGGGCGCCGAGGTGCCGGTGCCGAGTTGACCGAGGGCGCCGTTCCCCCAGCAGTAGATTCCCCCCGACCGCTCGGCGGCACAGGCGTGCGAAGCTCCCGCACTCACCGTCTCGAAGCGCTGCCCGCCCTGCACGGGAGCCGGGACGCTCGCGTTCGTGGTGGTGCCGATCCCGAGTTGCCCGAAGGGGTTCGCCCCCCAGCAGTAGAGCTCTCCGGCGTCGGTGAGCGCACAGGTGAACGCCCCTCCGGTGCTCACTTCGACAAACCGCTGCCCGCCCT
>REBP01000039.1 GCA_007692665.1 Gemmatimonadales bacterium
GCCCTGTCCACCAGGACCTCCGAGAACTCCAGGTTTCCGGTGGCCAGCACGAAGGCCGTCGGGGGCAGGCCTTCGGACATCTCCTGGAGACGGTCGTAGTACTCCCGGAAGTTCTCGGCGGGTGGGGCCATGCCGAGAAACACGATGTCGGCGTTGGCGGATGCCTCCCGAAGCACCTCCGGGAAGGGTCGTCCACCGGCGACGATGACGTCGAGCTGCACCTCCCCGATCCTGAGCTCCCTGATCATGTCGCCCAGGTCCTGCCGGACCGACCTCGCCGCCTCCTCGCTCTTCACGGCGAGCTTCAGGCGGACCTCGGCGTCCTCCCAGTCCACGTTCGTCCGGAGCAGATAGGCGAGGACCAGCATGAGGCCACCGTTCGCCTGCAGGCCGCCCCACCATACGTCGATCCGGCGGCGGTCGGTGAAGCCGATGCGCTTCGGGTCGCGGATGATGATGACGTTCCGCTGCTTGCGGTAGAACCCCTCGATCATCTCGCAGTACCGGTCGCGGCGATCCACGTGCTCGCTCGCACCCAGGATCACGGTGTTCGGGATCAGGCGGCCGAACCCGTAGACCTCGACGAGCCGCTTCGCACCCGTGAACGGGTCCGGGGCCGTGACCAGGCGCACGAATCCCTCGACGCCGCGGCCATGAAGGTATTCCTGGATCTCCTTCTCCACCTTGGCCTGTTCGCCGCTTTCCCTTGCGCCCTCGGGAAGGACACTGGCAATGGTGACCAGGCCCCGGTTGTGGGTGATGGCGTTCGCGAAGTCGACCAGGGGCCAGCGCTGGGTGGGCTCTCCGGAGAGCACCAGCGGGTGGGGCCTCCAGTTTCGGGCGTCATCCGGGTCGCCGAGCCGGAGCAGTCCCATCCGGATGAGGGCCATCCACATGCCGTTTCTCACGTCGCCCCACGCCCCGGCGAGTCCTCTCCGCTGCAGCCACACGAACACGCCGATGACCACCACCGCCGCGACGATGGTTGCGACGGCATTGATGAGGAACATGACGAGGAGACACCCGAGGGCGCCGAACATCGGGATCGCCCAGTGGACCCTGAATGCAGGCCGGAAGGACGGGCTCTTGAGGAAGCCCTCGATGCCGGCTGCGAAGTTCACCGTCATGTACGAGGTGAGGAAGAACATCGTGAGGATCGGGGCCACGAGGTTCAGCTCCCCGAAGAAGACCGCGAGGAGCGCGAGGCCGAGGGTCACCACCGTTCCGATCCTCGGGGCGTCGTCCTCCGCACTCCCCCTGCCCAGGAACCGCAGGGGACCGGGGAGCACGCCGTCGCGGGCCATGGCCTGGAGGACCCGGGGCGCACCCAGGATGCTGCCCATGGCGCTGGAGAGCGTTGCACCCGCGGCACCCAGGAGGATCAGCGGGCCCCAGTAGGCCATCCGCCGCATGATGAAGGAGTCCTCGATGAGGGTCGCGCTGTCGGCCCATGCAGCGAAGAAGAAGGGCATGGTCATGTAGACGACGAACCCCACACCGAGGGCGGCGAGGGTGCCCCGGGGAATGGAGCGGGACGGTTCCTTCAGGTCGCCGGACATGTTCACACCGGCCTCGATCCCGGTGACGGCCGGAAAGAAGACGGCGAAGGCCACCCAGAAACCCACCGAGATCCGGTCGGGTGCCGTGCTCGTGAGCTCGATCTGGCTTTCCTCGACCGGTCCCCCGAGGAAGAACGACAGGAGCGAGAGCACGATCACCGCCATGACGATGTACTGGGACCGGATGGCGAGGTTGGCGGACTTGATCGCGAGCCCGGCCACCGCGATGGCCGTGACGACGCCTACCCACCGCTGGTCCAGGTCCGGATACACGTCGCCCACGATCTCGGCGAATCCCAGGATGTAGAGCGCCATGGAGAGGGTCAGCGCGAAGTAGAGCGGGATCCCCACCGCGCCTCCGGTCTCGAGGCCCAGGGAGCGGCTGATCATGAAGTAGGCACCCCCTGCGCGCACGCGTCGGTCGGTGGCGATGGATGCCATCGAGAGCGCCGTGATCAGGGTCAGCGTGGTGCACATCACCACGATCAGCAGGGTCCCGAGCAGCCCGACATTTCCGACCACCCACCCGAACCGCAGGTACATGATCACGCCGAGGATCGTCAGGATCGACGGCGTGAACACCCCGCCGAAGGTGCCGAGCCCGGCACCCGTCGACGGGGGGGCTTCGGCCTCCCGGGGCGAGGGCTCCGTCAAGAGTCGGACCTGTTCAGGGCGCCCGCGGGTCGGGCCGACATTATTGACACGGGGGGGCTCCGGGGTGTGAGGGACAACGCCTGATCGGGATCCGCAAGGTAGGGGAGGGCCGTTTGCGTGTCATGGGCGGGGGTGAGCATCGGGGGGGTGCACGAGGGGGTACGTATAGGCCGAGGCACCGACCAGCCGCACGGAGACCGAATACGCGATCAGGGACGCCAGCAGAAGGAGGGGGACGACGGCGTAGTTGTCGGAAACCGCCGCAACGAGGAGGACCGCCGTCAGGGGAGCATGCACGATGCCTGCCAGCAGGGCAGCCATCCCCACGACCGCGAAGGTCACGGGATCGCCCGGCACGAGGATCTCCACGCCGAGGCCGAACATGGCGCCCATCACGGCGCCGCCGAAGAACGCGGGGGCGAAGAATCCGCCCAGGAACCCGCTCCCGAAGCTGAGCGCCATCAGCCCGAGCTTGGCGACGAGCAGCGTCGTCAGCAGGAGCAGCCCGTGCCGGTCTCCGTCCACCACCCCCTGGATGGTTTCGTACCCGATGCCAAGGACCTGGGGAAGCCACAGCCCGACGAGCCCGAGCGCCACGCCCCCAATGCCCGGCTTTGCCCACCGCGGGATGGATCGCCAGCCGAGAAATGCGTGCTGGATGGCGTACATCGTTCGAACGAGGAGCGCCCCCACGGCCCCCGCGACGACCCCCAGGAGGACACCGAACAGGAGCGACCAGAGCGTGAGGCGGTCCTGCTCCGGGATGCGGAAGACCAGGTCCGGGGCCATGACCCGCATGGCCGTCCACGCCGCCAGCGAACCCGCAGCCACCCATGCCATCCGGGGACTCGGAAGCCGCACGCCGAAGACCTCCACCGTGAACAGGATGGCCGCGAGGGGGGCATGAAAGGCTGCGCTGATGCCGGCCGCGGCACCGGTGGCCACGAGGTCCTGCACCCGGTCATGCGACCATCCGAGGCGGGCGCCCGCGAGGGCCCCCACGCTCCCCCCGATTTCCACGGCCGGATCCTCCGGCCCCAGCGACGCCCCGGATCCCAGGGAAAGGGCGGCCACCGGCGCCTTTACGCCGATGCGGTGGTACGGCATGTCCTCGGCATCCAGCTTCACGGCCTCGATCACTTCGGTGACCCCGTGCCCGGGCTCCTCGGGCGAGCGCGTCCAGTGAAGGATCAGGCCCACCAGGAGACCGCCCGCGACGGGCACCACCAGGAGGGGCCAGCGCATCCAGAGCGGACCGGCGGGGTCGACCCAGCCCCAGCCCCCGGTGGCGATCAGGTAGACGGTCTGCTTGAACAGCCAGACACCCACGGCGGTGGCCGCGCCGAGGACCAGGGCGGCCGCGAGCATCTTCCAGGGCGCGGGATTCGGGGCCGTCACCCCGGGGAGCGCCGGCTAGGAGGGGGAGGACGGTGCCGGCGGGATCGCATGGGAAGGGAGGCGAGAGGTCGACGGGGTCGGATGGAGGCTGGCCTCGGCCGCTTTCCGAGGCTATGCCCGAAGTTCCTCGGGGTCAAGAATCTCCGGGGCCGCCCACGAGAACCGGGAACCGGATACCCTTCGGCATCCACGGATGCATTGGCTTCACCCGCTCCCCTGGCTTATGCTGAGGCATGCCGCTCCCCGACCAGGAGCGCCTCGACAACCCGAACATCTCCGGGTGACCGACATGAACCGATCCAGCTCGACGCCGCCGCGGGCGGCATGTCTCCGGGCCCTCGCCTTCGCGGCTGTTGCCGCCCTGGTGCCCTTCGGTACTGCAGCAGCCCAGGAAGAAGGGTACCGCGCGCCCTCCGACGAGATCATCCGCATCCTCGATGCACCGGGCCTCCCGAACCTGGAAGTCTCGCCGGAGGGGAGCTGGGCGGCACTGCTCACCCGGCCGGGCATGGTCGGGCTGGAGGACATCGCGGAGCCGCGCCTGCACCTGGCCGGCTACCGGCTCAACCCCCGGACCAATGGCCCCGCCGTGGCGGGTCGGGCCCCCATCGAGTCCATGGAACTGATCCGGCTCGGCGACCAGGGCCGGGTGCCGGTGACCCTCCCCCCGGGAGCTGCGGTGGAGTACGTGTCGTGGTCGCCGGACGGGTCGGTCCTCCTCCTTGCCATGGTGGCAGAGCGAGGATACGAGCTCTGGAAGCTGGATGCCGGCAGCGCCACCCCCAGCCGGGTAGGCGCAGGGTACCTGAACGCGGCCCACGGCGATCCCTGCCGCTGGATGGGGAATGGTCGCGAGGCCATCTGCAGGTTCGTGCCGGAAGGGCGGGGGCCGGCACCGGAGCGGCCCCGGGTCCCCTCCACCCCGCGAATCCAGGATGCGGAGGGGGAGCCGGCACCGGCACGGACCTTCCAGGATCTCCTGCAGGACGGGCACGATGCCGACCTGTTCGAGTTCTACTTCACGTCGCAGCTCGCCTACGTGGACGTGGCTTCGGGACAGACGACCCCGGTGGGGGCGCCGGCCATCTTCGACGCGGTGACCCCCTCGCCCGACGGGTCCCACCTCTACGTGGTTCGCACGGTACGGCCCTTTTCCTACGTGGTGCCGGATCGCTGGCGGACGAACGACTGGTTCCCCCGCGAGATGGAGCTCTGGTCGCGGAGCGGAGAGATGGTCAGAAAGGTGGCCTCGCTCCCCCTGGAGGAGAACGTGGCGGTGGACGATTCCCGGTCCGGCCCCCGCGGCGTCACCTGGCAGCCCGGGGCCGATGCCGCGCTGGTCTGGGTGGAAGAGGCCGTCGGGAGCGGAGGCGGGGCGCAGGACCGCGTCATGCGGATCGCGACCCCCACCGACGAACCCGAGGTCATCCTCGAGCTCGAGGACCATTTCGATCGGATGGCCTGGACCCGCGACGGCCGTGGCATGATCACCGAGATCGACCGTTTTCCACGTCGAGCGGCGAGCTGGACCCGGAGCTGGCTGGTGTCGCCCGAGGGCGACGGATGGTCGAGCCGCATCGTGGACGACCGGAGTGCGGAGGACCGGTTCGGAGCGCCCGGAACGCCGGTGACCAGGGGCGCCACGCTCCTCGGGGAGGGGGACTGGATCTTCCTCCAGGGCGACGGGGTCACGCCGGACGGGGAGCAGCCCTTCCTGGACCGGATGAACCTGCGGACGCTGGAAACCGAGCGCCTCTGGGAGAGTGACCCGGATCGGTACGAGGTCCCGGTGGAGCTGGT
>REBP01000191.1 GCA_007692665.1 Gemmatimonadales bacterium
AGGGAGATGCCGGCCTCCCACTGGTCCAGGATCTGGTATTCATGGCGCGCCTTCCGATTGCTCGCGATGAGCTTTCGGCCGGGCTGGGCGGGCTGGGTCATCGGGCTCCGCGGGGGGTTCAGTAGATGAGAACCGGCGTCCCCACGTCCACCCTGTGGTACAGCTGGCGCGCCGCTTCGTTGGTGAGGCGGATGCACCCGTGGGAGACACGTCGGGCTTCCGGGTCCGGGTTCAGGAGGAGCTGGGGACGGTCGGTGCCGTGAATCGCGATGCCGTCACCGAGAAAGAGCGCGGTGGTCCCGAGGGTCCCCCCCATGAAGCGGGAGGGGTGATTGGCGGCGGGAATGGGGCGACCGTTCTCGATGAACCACCAGTCCGGCGCGATCCACACCGGGTCCTTTTCCTTCCGCAGGACCCGGAACATCCCGATGGGGGTGGAGAAATCCCACTCCCGGCCCTCGGCGGCGAGTTCGAAGCCGTTGCCGGTCCCGGCAGGAGCGGACCAGACGATGTCGGTGCCGTCGAGAAGAAGCACGCGGTTTTCCGCGAGGTGCACGACGATGTACAGCCCGTCGTGCTGGACCAGCGGGCGGTCCAGACTGATCTCCCGCTCCAGCGAGCGGGTGCCGAAGACCACGCCGTCCCCGGGATCGAGGAGCCCGGCCTCGGCGCCATTGCCACCGAAGAGCGAGGGGCCCTGCTGGGCCCGGACGTCGGAGGGGAGCCCGAGCAGCGCGCCGGCGCCCAGCACCACGGCGGCGAGGATCACCGCCGCGGTCGTGGCGCCCGAACCCGGCGTGGCAGGGGGCGGCGGCGAGCCCGAAGGCGCGGGTGGTTCGGTTCGATCGGTCATTGCAGCCTCGTGTCGGACCTCGTAGGTGCGGGCCAGGACGGCCCCCAGCACGAAGACGATGGAACTGTAGTAGATCCAGAAGAAGAGAACGGCGCCTGCCGCCAGGTTTCCGTAGGCGTTGGAATAGTCGGCCACGGAGGTCACGTACCACGCGAACAGTTCCTTCAGCAGTTCGAAACCCACCGCCGCGAAGGTGGCACCGGCCACCGCGGTGCGGAACTCGACCCGCCTCGCCGGAACGAAGCGATAGAGGAGGAAGAAGAGCACCCACGAGGAGGCGAACGCAAGCCCGCGCCCCACCACCTCGCCAAGGAGGCGCGCGCTCCACCCCTCGGCGGCAAAGAAGATCGCCCCCACCGCCTCCAGCGTCCGCACCCCCACCGTGATCCCGAAGTTCAGGATGATGAGGGTGGCTCCCACCAGGACGACCTTGAAGTCAAAGAGCTTGCCCGTGACGATCCCCCGTTCCTCCGG
Source organism: Gemmatimonadales bacterium (assembly GCA_007692665.1). Lineage (GTDB taxonomy): Bacteria > Gemmatimonadota > Gemmatimonadetes > Longimicrobiales > Gaopeijiaceae > SKNW01. The sequence continues at coordinate 1,328 of REBP01000191.1, forward strand.
CACGTCGAACGTGAGGCGGAGGACCACGCGAACCGTTCCCACCAGGCGCGTGGAAATCCAGGCCAGGACCAGGAACCCGATGATCGAGAGCCCGGCACGGTCGGCCACGAGCCCCTCGAGGACCCGGTCCACGAAATCCTGCAGACCGACAGCCGCCCCCTGCGGAAGGTAGCCGACCACCACCTCCACCACGTCCGGGCTCACACGGCCGAATCGATCGCCCACGAGAAACCCGGAGACCCCGGCCGCCAGGATCACCAGCGGGATGACGGCGACCAGCACGTTGAAGGTGATGGCTCCCGCGAGGAAGAAGAGATCACTGCGACCGACGCGTTCTCCGAATTCCTTCCCGAAGGAAACGACTGCCTTCCGTCGTGTCAGGAGGCGTCCTCGCCCTCGACCGCGACGTCGTGGGCGGCGTCCACGCCGGCCCGATACGCAGCCTTGGACCGCTCGATCTTCTCCTCGAGTTCGGCGCGAGCCTCATGGGCCGTGACCTTTCCCGACTCGACGGCGTCCCTTACCGCCTCGACCCGCTCCATGAGTTCTTCGCGCGCCTGTTCGAGACGCTCCTCGACCTGGGCCTGCGCATCCCGGAAACGCTCTTCCGCCGCGTCGCGGAACCGGGTCGCCCGCGCCTTGATGTCTGCCTGTGTCTCCTCTCCGGACCGAGGGGCGTAGAGCAGCGCCACGCCGGCGCCCAGCAGGGCCCCGATCAGGAAAGGGGCCACCCCGCTCCCGCCATCGCGCTCGATGATGAAGTAGGGAGTATCGTCTCGTTCGCGCATGCAAGGTCTCCTGTTGGGCGTTCAGAGTTGGGATTCGTCGAAATCGGTTCTACCCCAATCTAGGGGATTCGGCCGCCAGTGGTGAGTACTAGGGCCGGGTGTCGCGGGTTCCGGATCTCCCGTCGGCCATCGGCGGACGGGGACCGGGAGGCGCCGCAAGCGGCGGGAGCCCGAGCCTCAGGCCCGGAACCCCCCCTCGTCCTCGTCGCGCAGCGTGGGCGCCGTCGAGCCCTCCCTGCCGAGGAGCCCGTAGGTGAAGCCCTTCCCCGCCTCCACCCCCGGCTGGTCCAGCGGATTCACCCCGTAGAGCGCGCCGGCCAGGACGGTGGCCACCTGGAAGAGCATGAAGACCCCGCCCAGCGTCCGGGCATCGAGTCGGCTGAGCTCCAGCGTCGCCGAAAGCCGGCCGGCGACCCGAAGGGCCTCGGCGGTGGCGCGGCGCTCCGCTTCCAGAAGGGATTCCAGCGTGTGGCCCCCCAGGTAGGCCAGGGCGGGCTCCGCCGGGTGGCGCCGGGGGATCGTCACCGACACCCCGGCCTCCACGACCCGCAGGAAGATCACCACCTTGTCCGCAGGTCCCTCCATGAAGAGCTGGAGGAGGGAGTGCTGGTCCACGGCCCCCAGCGCCGCCAGGGGCGTCGGACCGGTACCCGCGGACGTCCCGTCGGTCCGCCGGGCCTTGCCCAGGGATTCGGCCCAGAGCTGCTGAAACCAGAGGGCCAGGCTGCGGAGGCGGTCCGCGTAGGGCATCATCACGTGAATGGGCGCGCCGAGCTCCCGGTCGGCGGCATGCAGGAGCACGGCGAGAAGGCCTGCGGGATTCTCGGCGAGGCGGGGGGAACGGCACCGCCCGAGCATGTCGCCTGCCCCGCCCAGAAGCTCTGCCAGGTCCACCCCGCCCACGGCCGCCGGAAGCAGCCCCACCGGCGAGAGCACCGAGAACCTCCCCCCCACCGCGGGAGGGACCGAGAGCGCCGGGATGCCCCGCTCCCGTGCCAGGCGCCGCAGCACCCCGTCCTCCGGATCGGTCGTGAAGAGGAAGTGCCCCCGGGCCTTCTCCGGACCCACCGCCGCCTCCACCGCCTCCTCGATGACCAGGAAGAGTGCCATGGTCTCGGCCGTCGACCCGGACTTGCTGATGACGTTGAAGAGGGTGGTCCGCGGGTCCACACGGGCCAGCAGCGCCGTCACCGTGTCGGGGTCGGGGTTCTCGAGGAAGTGGATCCGCGGGTAGTGCTCCCGTTCGTCCGGGGTCCGATCGTTCCAGTGGGACCCCAGGAGGGCGTCGGCCAGGGCCCGTCCTCCCAGCGTGGATCCGCCGATCCCCACCACCACCAGGTCCTCGAACCACTGGCCGAACGAGTCGGCGAGTTCCTGGACCGTGTCCCGGGCCTCGGCGTCGCCGGGGAGCGCCACGAATCCCAGCTCCCCCGCCGCCTCCCGTTCATGGAAGACCCCGAGGGCTTCCGCGAATCGCGCGTCGAGGTCGCCCCCCGGCGCGAGCCGCAGGGGATCCACGCCCCCGCCGGAGTCCATGGCGGGCCCGAGCAGGTTGGCATAGGCGAGGGAGACGCGGGAGGGGGGGGCGCCCTCGGGAGAGGGGTCGTCGTGGGTGGGGGTCATGGTCGGAAGGGGTTCGGGGGGAGAGGCGGACCCCTCAAAGTTCCTCCACCGGACGCCCGGGAGCAAGCCGGACGGTGAGCCCGTCGTGGGCGGGTCGGACGCCGGGGGGAAGCGAAGCGGTCAGTTTCGCGTGGCCGAGCCGGTGGGTGAGGTGGGTCAGGTAGGTGCGTTCGGCGCCCACCTGCCGGGCCGCTTCCACCGCCTCCTCCACGTTGAAGTGCGTGGGGTGGGGATTGCCGTGCCAGAGGGCGTTGATGACCAGGAGACGGACCCCCTCGAGCCGTTCCATGGCGGCCGGGGGGAGTCGCTTGGCGTCGGTGACGTAGCCCAGGTCGCCGACCCGGAACCCCAGCGGGTTCATGGAGCCGTGGGGAACCTCCAGCGGGTGGAAGGTCTCGCCCAGGAGCTCGAGGGGCCTCGAGGGGTCCACGCCGTTGAGCGAGAGCTCGGGCCGGGTTGCGCCCTCGTCGGGGCGGTAGTCCGGGTCGAAGATGTAGTCGAAGCGCCGCGCCACCATGTCGAGGGCCTCGGCAGGCACGTACACCGGAACGCTCCGCCGCTCTCTCAGGGAGATGATGCGGAGGTCGTCGATGCCGTGGAGGTGGTCGGCGTGGGCGTGCGTGTACCAGACCGCGTCCACGTGCCGGATCCCCGCGCCGAGGAGCTGCAGTCTCAGCTCGGGGGGCGTGTCCACCAGGAGTTCGCCCCCGCCCGGGAGCCGCAGGAACGCGGCGTGCCGGGTGCGCCGGTCCCGGGGATCGGAGGAGGTGCAGACCTCGCAGTCGCACCCCACCACCGGAACCCCGAACGATGTCCCCGTGCCGAGAAAGGTCAGCTCCAGCGGGCGCGGGGGGGCGGCGGTCAAAGGGACTCCACCCGCATCGTGTTGGTCGTGCCCGACTGGTGGAAGGGAAAGCCGGCGGTGACGAGAATGGCGTCGCCCTCGACGCCGCAGCCGGCATGGCGCATGACGGCCTTTCCGAAGTCCGTGAGGCTCTCGTAGCTGATCTCCACGTCCTCGGCCAGGACGGGCCGGACGCCCCAGACTGCGGCGAGCTGGCCCAGCGTGGCGGGGTCGGTGGTGACCGCGAAGATCGGGACACCGGGTCGGTGCGAGGCCACGAGACGGGCCGAGAAGCCCGACCGCGTGATGACCAGGACGCCGGCGGCGGCCAGGTCGCGGGAGGCATCCACCGTGGCGGCCGCCACGGCGTGCTCGCGACGGGTGGCCCCGGAACGCGGGACGGTGTGGTCATCCATGTTCAGATAGCGCGGGCCGGCCTCGAGGGCCCCGGAGGACTCGATCTCGCGGATGATCCGCACCAGCGCGTCCACCGCCTGCACCGGGTACTTCCCCACCGCCGTTTCGCCCGAGAGCATGACGGCGTCGGTTCCGTCCAGCACCGCGTTCGCCACGTCGGAGGCCTCGGCCCGGGTAGGCCTCGGGTTCTCGATCATGGACTCGAGCATCTGGGTCGCGGTGATGACGGGGCGTGCATGGTAATTGGCCAGCTGGATGATCCGCTTCTGGGCCAGGGGAACCTGCTCGAAGGGAAGCTCGACGCCCAGGTCGCCCCGGGCGACCATGGCCAGGTCCGAGGTCTCAAGGATCGCGTCGACCTGGCCCATGGCCCGGGCCATCTCGATCTTGGCCACCAC
>REBP01000044.1 GCA_007692665.1 Gemmatimonadales bacterium
CCGAGGCCACCTCCCTTCGCACCCGCATGGTCGGAAGCCTGCGCGCCGCCCACGAGGGCCGGGTCGAGACCCTGACGGGCTGGGTCCACCGGAGCCGGGACCTGGGCGGTCTCCTCTTCGTGGACCTCCGGGACCGGAGCGGCCTCCTGCAGGTGTCCATCGGGCCGGACTGGACCGAGGCGGAGAGCCTGGCCGTGGCCCGGAACCTGGGGGCGGAGGACGTGATCCTGGTGGAGGGAGAGGTGGGCCTTCGGCCGGGGGATGCGAAGAACCCCGACATGCCCACGGGCGAGGTGGAGCTCCGGGCGACGCGGGTGGTCCTCCTGAATCCGGCACGCACCCCGGAGATCCCGGTGCACCGGGGGCCCGAGGACGAGCTCCCTTCGGAGAAACTCAGGCTCCGGCACCGAAACCTGGACCTCCGGCGCCCCGAGCTGCAGCAGAACCTGGTGCTCCGCCACGAACTGGTCCTGGCGGTGCGGAACTACTTCTCGGCGCTGGGCTTCCTCGAGGTCGAGACCCCGATCCTCACCAAGCCCACCCCCGAGGGCGCGCGGGACTACCTGGTCCCGAGCCGTGTGCACCCCGGCGAGTTCTATGCCCTTCCGCAGAGCCCGCAGATCTACAAGCAGCTCCTCATGACGGCGGGCTTCGACCGGTACTTCCAGATCGCCCGCTGCTTCCGCGACGAGGACCTCCGGGCCGACCGCCAGCCGGAGTTCACGCAGATCGACGTGGAAGCGTCGTTCGTGGCCGTGGAGGACCTGGTGAGCTGGATCGAGGGACTGGCGGTGGAGCTGGCCCGGGTCGCCGGCATCGACGCCGCGCCCCCCTTCGTGCGCATGACCTGGGCCGAGTCCATGGACCGGTTCGGCTCGGACCGCCCGGACCTCCGGTGGGGGCTCGAGATCGAGGACTGGTCGGAGGCGCTGGGAACGGCCGATTCGGCCCTCCTGCAGGGCGCCATTGCCGACGGGGGCCGGATTCGCGGGCTCCGGCTGGCCGGGGGTTCGACGCTGTCGCGGAAGCAGGTGGAGGCCATCGAGGCCGAGGCGAAGGCCACCGGCGCGCCGGGTCTCCTGTGGGCCAAGCGCACCGCCGACGGAGGGAGCGGTCCCCTGAGCCGCTGGATGGAGCCCGGGCACTGGGACGCCGTCGGCGCCGCGGAAGGCGACCTCCTTCTCGCCGCCGTGGGCGCGGACCGCATGACCTCGGCCGCCCTTTCGGCTGCCCGGGGGGCCGCCATCGAGGCCCTCGGGATTCCCATGGAACGGGCGCATGCCTGGGCCTGGGTCCTGGACTTCCCGCTCTTCGAGGAGGAGGACGGGAGGATGTGGGCCAACCACCATCCCTTCGTCCTTCCGCACCCCGACGACCTGGACCGCCTGGACTCGGATCCCCTCTCCATGCGGGGACTTGCCTACGATCTGGTGTACAACGGTTCGGAACTCGGTTCGGGGAGCCTGCGTATCCATGACCCTGAACTGCAGCGGCGGGTGCTCCGGACCCTGGGACTCTCCGACGACGAGATCGACCGGAAGTTCGGGTTCCTGCTCGAGGCGCTGGGGTCCGGCGCCCCCCCCCACGGGGGGATCGCGCTGGGCATGGACCGGATCGTGAAGGATTTCCTGGGGGTGAAGAGCCTCAGGGACGTCATCGCGTTCCCCAAGACAACGGCGGCACGCGCGCTCTTCGAAGGTGCACCGTCGCCGGTTTCGAACGAGGACCTGAAGGAGCTCCGCCTTCGCGTGGAGCGGAGCCCCGCGGAGGCGGACTCGACCACCTGAGTTTCAAGGCACCGAACCCACTGCACTGGAGGCCCATGGCCAACGGCACCCGGACCACCGTGGAACATCGCCTGGACGCGGAAGGGGCGGACCCTCTTCTTCTTGCCGGCGTCAACGACCGCAACATGCAGGAACTGGCCAGGATCTTCGGGATCCGCGTGGTGATGCGGGGGGACCACCTGATCCTCTCCGGAGAGCTGGAACGGCTGGAGGAGGCGGTACCCCTGACGCAGCATCTCATCGAGCTGTCCCGGCTCCGGGCGCCCTTCGACGCATCCGATGTTGCGCGCATGGCCGAGGACTTCCGCCGGCGCGGGGGCGAGGCGCCTGCGGCCGAGGAGGCGCAGCTCCGCATTGCGCTTCCTGGCACCCGCAAGGTCATCGTGCCCAAGAGCGCGGGGCAGGCCGGGTACCTGGCGTCGATCCAGGAGAACGACGTCGTCATCGGCATCGGCCCAGCCGGGACCGGAAAGACCTACCTGGCGGTGGCCGCCGCGGTGAACGCCCTGTATCGGAAGCGGGTCAAGCGGATCATCCTGGCCCGTCCGGCCGTGGAAGCCGGCGAAAACCTGGGCTTCCTTCCCGGCGACCTGCAGGAGAAGGTGGACCCCTACCTGCGGCCTCTCTATGACGCCCTCGAGGACATGATGCCCGCGGAGCGGGTGGCGCGGGCGCTGGAGGAGCGGACCATCGAGATCGCGCCGCTGGCCTACATGCGCGGGCGCACCCTCTCGGATGCGTTCGTGATCCTGGACGAGGCCCAGAACGCAACCACGGCCCAGATGAAGATGTTCCTCACCCGCCTCGGGCTGAACTCGAGGGTGGTGATCACGGGAGACAAGACGCAGATTGATCTCCCGAAGCCGGCGGATTCGGGTCTGCTCCAGGTCGAGCAGATTCTCCAGGGTATCGAGGGGATCGCCTTTGTCTACCTGGACGGGGCCGACGTCATCCGGCATCGGCTGGTGAAGGACATCATCCGGGCCTACGCCGAAGCCGACGAGGACGCCGCCGGGGGGCCGGGCAGCGGGCAGGGCAACGAGTCGGGGAACCCGAAGGGCAGCGGTCTCGGCGGCGCAGGATCGGCCGCAGGTGGGGAGGCTTCCCCACCCTTGTCGGACACGAACGGGGAGCGCGTGTGAGCCAGCGGGCACGCTCGGACCGAGGACGCGACGAGGGGGCACTGGCGCTGCTGTCGACCCCTCCGGCGCGGCGCTGGCCTGACGGGGCGATCCACCATGGCGCCCGCCTCGCCATCCTGCTGGGCCTGGCCCTGATCGTCACGCTCCTCTTTCCTCCCGCACCCGGGGTGCAGGTCGCGCGGTTCGACGTGGGGACGGCGGCGCCGGAGGATGTCATTGCGTCGATTCCCTTCGACGTGCCCAAGAACCGCGACGAACTCGAGCGCGAGCGGGATGGCGCGGCAGCTTCGGTCCCCCCGACCTTCGTCTCGGACCCGGAGGCCGTGGAGCGCATGGAGACGGCGCTCCAGACGTTCTTCGAGCGGGTGGAAAGCGCCGCCGAAGAAGAGGAACCCGGAATCGCGCTCTCCCGGGTGCTCGAGGCCCGGGGCATGCCCGCCACCCCCACCCGGGTGAGCCGCCTCCAGGACGACGATAGCCGGGAGGCCATCGCCCGAGCGGCCCTGGGGGCCGTGCGTGAACTCCTCCCCGCCGGAGTCCTGGACGATGCCGAACGGATCCAGGCTTCCGTGGGCCGCATTCTCGTCGTGGATCCCGACGGGACCGAGAGGTACGTGCTCCGGGACTCGGTGCGAACCTCCCGGGAGTTCTTCGAGGCAGCCCTCGAACGGCCGATCCCGCAGTCCGAGACGGATGTGGATGACCTCGTGCGTCTCACGCTCATCCACTTCTTCGCGCCCTCCCTCCGGTTCGATCCGGTGGCGACCCAGCAGGATCGTGACGCGGCGAGGCGGGCCGTGCCCACGAGCCGGGTATCGGTGCTCCAGGGCGAGGCCATCGTCCGGGCGCACCAGGTCGTGGGCGACGCCGAGGTGGAACGTCTGCGGGCCTACGAGGAGGCCCTCCGGGGCCAGGGCGGGCTCGAGGACTTCGGGCCGAGGGTTCTCCCCTCCATCGGCGCCTTCGGACTGAACCTGCTTCTCCTCGGGATCTTCGGCGCCTACCTCTTCTTCTTCCGTCCCAGGATCTACCGCAACCTCCGGTGGGTCCTGCTGCAGGCCGCCATGGCGCTGGCCTTCATGGGGGCCGCATCCATCGTGGCCCGCCAGGGGCTTCCGGTCGAGCTCCTGCCCATCGCCTTCGTGGCCCTCGGTGCGGCGGTGCTGTGGGACGGGCGGCTCGCCCTCGTCCTTGCCATCAGTCTCGCGGCGGTGATCGGCGCCCAGATCCCGTTCCAGTCCGCCGGGGCCTGGCTCCCGGTCTTCGTCGGAGGAAGCGCGGCCGCCCTTTCGGTGCGTGCGGTGAGGCGCAGGTCCCAGACCTGGATCTTCATCGCCATCATCGCGGCGGCGTACGTGGGCGTCATCGTCGCCCTGGGGCTCATGACGGGCCGGGAGCCCGGACGGATCGTCCTCTCCCTGGGATGGGCGACGGGGAACACCGTGGTGAGCGCGATCCTCGCCATGGGATTCCTCCCGGTCTTCGAGTGGTTTACCCGCATCACGACGGACCAGACGCTGCTGGAGTGGGCCGATCCCAACCGGCCGCTCCTGAAGCGGCTTTCCATGGAAGCCCCGGGGACCTACGCCCACACGATCAACGTCGTGAACCTCTCCGAGGCGGCGGCCAACGCCATCGGGGCCAACGGTCTGCTCTGCCGGGTCGGGGTCTACTACCACGACATCGGGAAGATGATCAAGCCCCAGTACTTCATCGAGAACCAGCCCAGCGGTCGCAACCCCCACGACAAGCTCAAGCCGGCCACGTCGGCGGCGATTGTCCGGGAACACGTGACCGAGGGGATCCGGCTGGCCCGCGAGGCCAATCTTCCCGACGTGCTGGTGGACTTCATTCCCGAGCATCACGGAACCCAGGACATCGCCTTCTTCCTGGACCGGGCTCAGCGCGAACTGGCGGAGGGCGAAACCCTCGACCCCGAGACCTTCCGGTACCCCGGCCCCCGGCCCCGAAGTGCGGAAACCGCCATCGTCATGCTCGCGGATTCGGTGGAATCGGCCACCCGGACCGTCCAGGACCCGACGCCGGCCAGGATCGCGGAACTCATCGACAATATCGTGGAAGGGAAGATCCGGGCCGGACAGCTCGACGAGGCCCCGCTGACGCTGCGCGACATCGGGATCATCAAGGGGGCCTTCCTCAAGGTCCTCTCCAGTCTGTACCACCAGCGCGTCGACTACCCGCAGACCCGCCACATCACCGGAGCCCGAGGCGACGGACCCGCGGGACCGGAGGAACCGGGGAGGGCTGCGCCGACCGGAGTGGACCCGGCCGGGCAGTCGAGGCGGGCGGGAGACCCCAGGCCGGCGAAGGATCCGGCACGGGAACCGGCGCCGGACGCCGGCAGTGTCAGGGTCGATGGTCAGGGCCATGGACCGGAGCCCCGGAGGGACACCACGACGGAGCCCGTGGCCCTCCCCGCCGTGAAGAAGGAGCCACCGTCAGCCGTGCGTCGGTCCCCGGCTCCATCCGAACCGGAGCCGTCCCTTTTTCCTCTGGGCGAGGTGGAAGTTCCCGACACCGAGCCCGGCTCGTGACGGGTGAGAGCGGGGATCCCCAGCCCCCCCAGCTCGACATCGTGCTCTCGTCTCCCGGGAGGGAGCCACTCCCCGAGGAGGCACTCCGGCGAGCACTTGCGTCCCTGCTTGCCAGGGAGGGAGTCGAGTCGGGGGAACTCTCGGTCACCTTCCTCGCCGACGACCCGATCCGGGAACTGAATGTCCGGTACCTGGCTCACGACTGGGTCCCCGACGTGCTCTCCTTCAGCCTCGCCCCGCCCCTGCTTGGCGATGTCTACGTGGGCTATGACCAGGCGCGCAGGCAGTCGGTGGAGCTCGCCGTCCCCCTCGACGAGGAGCTCGTCCGCCTTGCCGTTCACGGCACCCTCCACCTCCTCGGCCACGAGCATCCCGATGACCCCGCGGGACGGGAGGACTCGGAGATGTACCAGCTCCAGGAAGCCGTGGTCCGCGAGGTCTTCGGATGAGGCGCATCTTCCGGGGGCTCCGCATTCTCGGCATCTTCCTGCCCTTCGTCTGGGCGTTCCTGCGGGATCGCCGCCGCTTCATCCTGCTGGGCTCGGCGGCCCGACGCTCGGATACGCATCACCAGAAGCGGGCCGATGCGCTGACCGCCCGCATCGCGTCCCTGGGGCCCACCTTCATCAAGCTGGCCCAGATCTTCAGCGCCCGGGCCGACCTCTTCCCCGAGCCCTACCTTTCCAGCATCGGAACCCTCCAGGACCAGGTGCCGCCCATTTCCGCGGAGGCGGCGCGGGCGGTCATCGAGACGGAGCTGGGGAGGCCGCTGGGGGAGGTCTTCCAGGACTTTGACGACGCCCCCCTTGCCGCCGCTTCCCTGGGCCAGGTGCACCGGGCCCGGTACCGGGGCCAGGACGTGGTGCTCAAGGTGCTTCGCCCCGGGGTGGAGGAGATGGTCGCGCTCGACCTGGACCTCTCATTCCGCATCCTCTTCTGGCTCAACGTCCTCTTCCCGAACCACCACGTGCAGGGGATCACGAACGTCGTGCGGGAGTTCTCGGTCCGGGTCCGCGAGGAGATGGATTTCCGAAGCGAGGCCAGGAACATGGACCGCTTCCGGAAGAGCTTCCGCGGGACGTCCGGAGTGCGCGTGCCTCACGTGCACGACGAAGTGTCGGGACGCCGGATTCTCGTCATGGAGTACATGCGGGGCACGAAGGTGGACCGGCTGCATGACCGTTTCGCCTCGGGGGAACTCCGCTTCGACGACATCATCGAGCGTCTCGCGAGTCTCTATCTTCGCATGATGCTGATGGACGGATTTCTCCACGCCGACCCCCACCCGGGGAACCTCCTCGTCGACGAACGGGGAAACATCGTCGTGCTGGACTGGGGCATGGCCCTCGAGGTGCCCCGCCCGGCGCGCGAGGCGATCCTCTCCGTGGCCCTCGCCGTGGAGCGCGAGGACCTGGACGGCATGATCAGCGGCATGTACCGCCTCGGCATGATCTCTCCGGAGGTGGCCCGGGGCGAGATCCGCGAGGGCGCCCTCGAGATCATGCGAATCATGGAGAAGGCCCGGACCTCCTCCCGCGACCGGATGCAGGAGATCATGGAGGAGGTCTGGGATGCGTTCTACACCTGGCCCCTTCTCCTCCCGCAGGAACTCGTGTACTTCCTCCGGGCCGCCGTGCTCCTGGAGGGGATCGGCTTCCGGTACGACGCGGCCTTCAACGGGCTCCACATGATCCGTCGGGTCGTGGCGCGCCACCGCGCCGAACTTCTGAAGGAGACCTCCCGGGAACCCATGAACCTGGCGAAGGACCTGATGCTCGAGGGGGTCCAGTCCCTTCGTTCGGTCAGGGATCTTCTTGCCCGGCTGGAGCGGGAGGAGTTCCGGGTCCGGGTTCACCCCCGCGACGCCCAGGCGCAGGAGCGATTCCTTCACCTCCAGGCGCGCCGGCTTCTCCTCTCCGTCTTCGCCACGGCCACCGCGCTGATCTCGTCGGTCCTGTTCATCGCGATCAGGAACGTGTGGCTGCTCCTGGCCGGTCTCCTCGTGGCGCTGGTGCTCTTCCTGCTCACGCTCCTCATCCCCACCCACCTGCTCGAGAACCCTCTCCGGCATGCCCGGGGTGTCCGACCCCGAAATCGCTGACACCGGGGGCCGGGGTGGGGGACCTCCCTGACAGGGTTGCCGGGTTCGGCCGGCCGGCTCCGGATTGAATCTTCCGCGAGGGCGGCACGTAGTTGACGCGGGGATCGGGGAAAGCCCGGTCCACCGGGCGGCGGGGCACGGGCCCCTGCCATCCGCCGTGCCCGTCCGGCACACCCGCCTCCACCGCCCGCCCGGACTCGCCTGACCATGTCGGCTTCGCGGATCTTCGCCTCACGGCACGCCCGCCTGTTCCCGTTCCCCGGGCCCGGACTCGTTGGGCTCACCCTGCGCCTTGCCCTGGGGGCCCTGGTTCTCCCCGGAGCCCCAGCCCTGCTCGCGGCCCAGGGTTTCGGCGGGAGCGGCATGGGCCCCGAGGGTCCTCCGCGCATGCTCGCAGGAGGCGGAATCGTTGTCGGGCAGCCCCTGGGCGAGTTCGGCGACTACGTGTCCGTGGGTTTCGGGCTGGACGCCTTCGGACGCATCGCGCTCGACCCGGAAGGGTGGATCAGTCTTCGAATGGACGCCGCCTTCCTGACCTACGGGCGGGAGACGAACCGGGTCTGCTTCAGCAGCACCGTCGGATGCGTCATCCAGCTCGACGTCACCACCTCCAACAACATCCTGTCCATGGGCATCGGGCCCGAAATCGCCGTCCCCCTGGGTGGCCGCGGTGGCGGCGTCTACATGGGGGTCGGCGCAGGGTTCAGCTACTTCTCCACGGACTCCGAAGTCCGGGGTGCCCAGTCGGCGGACCCGGCCTTTGCCACCACGCGGAACTACTCCGACGCCGGGTTCGCCTGGACGGCGGCAGGGGGAGTCCGGGTCCCCCTCACCCGCGGGGAGACCCCCGTCTCCCTCGACCTGGGGGTGAGAAGGCTCGGCAGCGGGCTGCGGGAGTACCTTACCGAGGGCGACATCAGCGAGGGCCCGGGGGGCTCGCTCGAGCTCAATGTGCGTCGCTCCGAAGCCGACCTTCTGCTCTGGCGGTTCGGGGTCTCGGTCGGTCTCCGCCCGCGGCGGTGACGAATTCGGGGGAACGGGGTTATTTTGGGCTCGCACAGGGGGCGACCCTCCGCCGGTCCGGCCGGGCCCTCCGCCGGGCCCTCCGCCGGGCCCTCCGCCGGTCCCGCCAGGCGCGCCGCGGTCCGGGCAGGAGGTCCGCCGGCCCGCCGACGCGCGGCACCAGGAATCCCGGGCCCCGGGCCCCTCGCATTTTTCCTCCAGATCGGACGCTCTGCCATGGCACAGAACCAGTCCTTCGACGTGACGACCGGCGTCGACCTTCAGGAAGTCGACAACGCCGTCAACCAGGCCAGGAAGGAAATCGCCCAGCGCTACGACTTTCGCGGCACCGATTGCACGGTGGAACTGGACCGGGAGGCGGGCGCCGTGGAGCTGGAGGCCGATGACGACTACCGGCTGAAGGCGGTCTACGAAGTCCTCGTCGCAAAGCTGGCCAAGCGGGGGGTCCCGCTGAAGAATCTGGACCCTTCCGACCCCGAGACGGGTTCCCTTGGGAGGGCCCGACAGAAGGTGGCCCTCCGACAGGGGATCGACGCAGAGACCGCGAAGCGGATCTCGAAGGACGTGAAGGAGCTGAAGCTCAAGAAGCTGCAGGTCCAGATCCAGGGGGACGAACTCCGGGTAACCAGCCCGGACCGCGACACCCTCCAGGAAGTCATGGCCTTCCTCCGGAAGGGAGACTACGGCGTCGAACTCCAGTTCGGCAACTACCGCTGACTGGGAGCTGTTACATGGTGGACAGGATGCTGAGGCGTGGGCCGGTGGCCTGCAGGATCAACGGGCGCCTGGGGGGGCGCGGCCGGGGAGCCCGGGCGCTGCTGGCACTGGGCGGGCTGGTTCTCGTGGCCGGGGCCTGCGGCCCGCGAGGGAGCGGGGAAGAGGCTCGCCCGGACCCGCAGGCCCGGCTCCTCGAAAACCGGGCGTTCACCGAGGAGGCCCGGCGGGATGTGTTCATTCAGCGGGGTCTTCGGCTGGGTGCCCGCACGGGGGTGGAGATCCGGACCCAGCTGGGGGTTCCGGACGATGTCTCCACCCGTACGGTGAGCAACCTTCACGATCCTGCCGTCACCGACACCATCCTCACGTGGCAGTACTCGGACGTGGAACTGGAGATCTATCGGACCGCGGACGGGCGACGGCTTCTCACCGGCGCCCTCGTGACGGGGAACCGGTACCTGACCTTCCCCGAGATCGGAATCGGGAGTTCCGTCGCGGAGGTGCGGCGGCTCCTCGGGCCACCCGACGAGGAGGGACCGGACGAACTCGAATACCGCTGCGGAAGCTGCATCGGACCTCCCGAACCCGCGATCTTCGAAGTCCAAGGGGACCGCGTTCGCGCGGTTCGGTTCCTGTTCCCGGTGGACTGACGCTGCCTGCGGCCGGCGAACGGCCGGGGGACGGGTCGGTGGGGTCAGTAGGAACCACCCCGATGGGTCCACACCACCACGGCGCCGCAGAGGGAGTTGAGGCCGGCGAACATTGCCGGGGGATTGCTTCCCGGGTAGGCCTCGAGGGCGGCAATGCTCCCGACGGAGACGAGGAAGTTGACCTGTCGCAGATCGCCTACCTCGAGCCCGTCGATGAACAGGCTGGGAGGACAGCCCCGGCGGCCCACCACGATCGAGGACTGGGGCAGGACCCGGAAGCCGGGAAGGGAGAGGACGAGTTCGGCCGCACTCCCGGCCCCGCGACGCCGGATGTCCTCGGCCACGAGGAAGGAGCCGGATTCCCGTTCTCGGCGGTCGTAGAACCGAACCGTCTGAAGGGGGTCGGTGCGCGCCTGGATCCTCACGGAGGCTGCGTCCTCGACATCGCCCTGGGCCCGCAGGTGGATCTCGAGCCGGACCGGGGGGAGCCCCTGGACGTCGACGCGCTCCTCGAGGGGCTCGTACCCGGCAGCCGAAACCTTCACGGTGTAGACGCCCGGTGCGAGGGACTCGAAGGCGAAGGTCCCTTCGTCGTCCGTTCTCGTGGCTTCGGCGTCGGTGCGCGTGGCCTCCAGCGTGACGCTGACGTCGGCGAGCGCGGTTCCATCCCGGCCTCCGGTCACGGTCCCCCGGAGTTCGATGGGGGCCCGCGCGGACGATCCGAGGCCGCGCGCGCCTTCCGAGACCGCATCGCCGCCCCCTCGTGCGAAGGGATCGGACGTCCCGATGCCGCCGGAGGCACACGCGGAGGCGAGCAGGGCCAGCGCAACCAGCGCGCCCGCAAGGGGTGCGGGTCGGTGAACCACGCGGGGAGTCGGGGAGCGATTCATGGGTCCGGAACCTGAGGGGGAGATGACCGACGGGGAGGAACCTCGTCCCCGGCCCGCCGGGGCGGAGGGGGAGATTGGTACGGGTTGGCGGTCCCGCTCCGGTCCCGTGATGCTTGCGCTTCTTCCAACCGTGGTCGTCGTCGGTGGCGTCGGCGCTCTTGTGGGGTTCAACCCTTCCCTGCGCAACGAGTTCCTTCTGGCATGGGGGCTTCTCTGGGACGGGGACCCGGATGCGATCCGGGCGTGGATGCTCGGTTTCGGAGGCTGGGCTCCGGTGGTTTCCGCGGGTCTCCAGGTCGCCACGTCGGTTTTTCCGCCCGGGCCCTCGTTTCTGCTGGGCATCGTGAATGCCATGATCTTCGGACCGTTGCTGGGCGGGCTCCTGACCTTCGGCAGCGCGATCCTGGCGGCCGCCCTCTGCTTCGGGATCGCGCGAAGCATCGGGCGCATCGGAGTCGAACGCATCGTCTCGGAGGCCAGCCTGGCACGCGTGGACGCGTTCATGGCCCGCCGAGGGATGCTGGCGGTCTTCCTCGGTCGTATCGTGCCCTTCATCAACCCCGACCTGGTGAGCTATGCCGCCGGTGTGACCGGAATTCGCTGGGCTCCCTTCCTCGTGGCCATGGCCGCCGGAAGCGTGCCCAGCACGGTGTTCTACACGCTGGTGGGTACGTGGGCGGTGGACCTTGCCGGCTGGGTCCTCCTCGTGGTCGGGCTCGCATCGGTCCTCCCCCTTCTCGGGTTGATCCTCTATCGCCGCCGCTACTACCGGAAGCGACGCTGAGCGGGTGGCGCCGGGCGCTCGATGCGCCGCGCGCCCGCCCGGGGTGGATCCTTCCCGGGCCTCGGGGGATCTGACCGTTGAAGCCATCCCGAACAGGATCACCCGGAACGACCCTGGAGACTTTCAAGCAATGCAACTGCTCGGACTTCATCACCTCACGGCCGTTTCGGCCCGAATCCGCGACAACTACGCCTTCTATACCAACGTCATGGGCATGCGACTCGTCAAACGGAGCGTGAACCAGGACGATGTGACCGCCTACCATCTCTTCTACGCCGACGCCGTCGGGACACCCGGCACCGACCTCACCTTCTTCGACTGGCCCGTTCCACGGGAGCGCAGGGGGACGGGGAGCGTGACTCGCACCGGACTGCGCGTCCGGGACCGGGCGTCCCTCGAGTGGTGGCGAAAGCGGCTCCTCGAGGCAGGGGTCCCCGCCATCAAGGCCATCGAGGTCGTGGAGGGACGCGGCACCCTCGACTTCGAGGACCCGGAGGGGCAGCGCCTGGCGCTGGTGGAGGACGGCGGTGCCGGTGACGACCCGGTACCCTGGGCCGAGGGACCGGTCCCGGAGGAACACCAGATCCGGGGCCTGGGGCCGGTGGTACTGAGTGTCCCGGACCCCGATGCCACCCGCGAGGTGCTCCAGGAGGTCCTGGGAATGCACCGATCGGGGAGTTTCCGGCAGGGAGACTCCGCGGGCACGGGGCGGGAGGTCGACATCGAACGGTGGGCCATGGACGGCCGGGAGGGGCCCCACGCCGAGGTGCAGCTGGCGGTCGAACCTCACCTCCAGCCCGTGCGGCCGGGTGCCGGGGGGGTGCATCACGTGGCGTTCCGCGTACCCGACGCGGAGTACGAGGCCTGGGCGGACCGCCTCGACGAACTCCGGGTGGCCAACAGCGGGCCCGTGGACCGGTACTATTTCCGGAGCCTCTACTTCCGGGAGCCCAACGGGATCCTCTTCGAACTCGCCACGGATGGTCCCGGCTTCACCGTCGACGAGTCGCCCGAGACGCTGGGGGAAGAGGTTGCACTTCCCCCGTTTCTCGAGGCGCGGAGGGAGGCCATCGAGGCCAACCTCCGGCCGCTGGACTGACCTGTGACCACTGCGGTCCGGCGCTCCGCGCGGAGCGCAGGACCGTCGTCCAGCCGGCGTGGCCGGCGAGTCCGGTTCGTCACCGGCACGGCCCTCCTCGCGGGAACGGTGCTGGCCTCGGGGGTGGGGGGGTGCTCGGGCGGGGGTGACGGGGAGGGGGCCCGGGCTGCGGAGGCGCCCGTTCGGGCCCTCCCGGCCGAGGGAGCCGTGAGTTTCGACGTGATCGGCGATACCGCGGTGATTCTCGCAGGTCCCGAGAACGCGCGCATCCTCTTCGTGCCTCTCCGGGGATCCGGCGGGGCGGTCCGGACCGTGGAACTCGGTCCCTGGGCTCGTCACGCCGGCGAAGTCCGCGCCATGGGGGACCGGCTGTACCTGTCGGTCCCCGGGGCGGGGGTTGCCGTGCTCGACCCCGACGGGGTTCTCCGCCGCGAGGACGAGATCCGGCGCCCGGTGCCGGCGGGTTTCGTGCCCGGCCCGGACGGGCGGGTCTATTTTCGAGCCTCGACCTTCGAACAGTTCGCGGTGGAGTCCGCCGGGCCCCGCATGCAGTCCACCAGGCCCTTCGCCCGCAGCGCTCCGGTCGAGGCTCCGGCCGTCTCGCGTGCCCGCTCCGGGCCCGGCCTCCACCCCAACCTGCTGGTGGAGGGAGGGGGGCGCCTCATCCTCTTCTCCAACCGCTCGGGGATGATCCGCACCTTCGCCCCGGACGGCTCCCCCCTGGCTTCGTTCGGCCTGCCCCCGGATCTCCTGTCCCGGGCCGTCCCGCAGACCCGATCCGCCATCGGTCAGCCGGGGCGACCGCTGGCCTCGGGGCTGCACCGCGGGTGCGATGGCGAGGTGATTCTCACCCTCGCCGACCGGGAGGCCACGGTGGTCCGCATCTTCCCCGACGAGTCCCGGGTCGAGGTGGTGGGGTTCGCGGGACGGCGTGCCCGAGGGGGGCCGCCCCGAATCGCCACCCTTTGCGGCGGCGTCATCTGGTGGTTTGCGTGAGGCGGCCCGGATCCTGAACTTCGGGCGAGGGTAGCCCGCGACATGACCGACCTCCCGACTCGCCCGCCGGACGGCCGGGGGACCGGGGGGCCGGCACATCGAGACTCGCAGCGGAAGGGAAGGTTGCACATGGATCTGGGACTGGGCGGAAAGGTGGCCATCGTGACGGGAGCCAGCCGCGGCATCGGGCGGGGCATCGCGGGAGCGCTGGGGCGGGAGGGCGCGGACCTGGTCATCTGCGCCCGGGGCGAGGAGGCCCTCGAGGCCGCGGCCTCCGAACTGAGGGATGCGGGCTCCCGGGTGGAGACCCTTGCCCTGGACCTGGGAGACGCCGATGCGGGGGAGCGCCTGGTCGCCGCGGCGAAGGCGGCCTTCGGTGGCGTGGACGTGGTCGTGAACAACGTGGGCGGAAACCGGCGCAAGCCGTTCGTCGAAACCACCGACCAGGACTGGCAGGAGCTCTTCGACCTGAACGTTGCCACCTCCTTCCGGGTCACCCGCGCGGCGATCCCCCAGATGCGCGAACGAGGGGGTGGCTCCATCGTGTTCATCGCGTCGATCTTCGGCCGCGAGGCGGGCGGTCCCGGGCTTTCCATCTACAACACGACCAAGTCCGCCATGATCAGCGCCGCCCGCATCATGGCCCTCGAACTCGCGCCCGAGAAGATTCGCGTCAACAGCGTGGCGCCCGGCTCGATCCGCTTTCCCGGGGGGAGCTGGGACCGCAGGGTCAAGGAGAACCCCGAGGAGATGGCGAAGTGGGTGGAGGACAACCTGCCGCTGGGACGGTTCGGGACCGTCGAGGAGGTGGCCGACCTGGTGGCCTTCCTCGCCTCGGACCGGGCCTCTCTCCTGACGGGCACGTGCATTCCGGTGGACGGAAGCCAGGGTCACTCGCTCATCTGAAGCACCGCTCGCCTGGTCACGGCTCCCAGGCGGCCCTCCCGGACCCACCCCGGACCCACGGGTCAGGGGCTCACCCGAAGCGGTGGAATTCCACCTCCAGGGCTCGTCTGCCCCCGGCGGTGCCGGCGCGCTGCACCAGGAGGGGGCTCTGGTAGGTTCCGGAAACGAGGACCCCCGGCTGCCCGGAATCCATGGCCAGGCTCCCCGCTTCATCTTCAGGGGGGAGTACGCCCAGTGACACCTGCCGCTGCATGCGGAGGAAGCGTCCTGCGGGGTGGGCCAGGGCCCGGTCCATCAGGCGGCGCAGGCGCCCGCTCGCCATGCCGAGGGCAGAAAGCGTCCCGGCGAGCGCCTCCGCTCCGCTCCGGGCGAAGCCGAGCGGATCCGCCAGGGCCCGGGTCAGGTCCCGACCCATGAGCAGGGCCTCGAACTCGTTTACCGTGATCCCCACACCCGGGGAGGGGTCCGAGAGCCGAATCCCGACACGTCCCGACGAGATCCCCTCCCGGTCCAGCGTCTCCCGGATGCGCGGGAAGATGCCGAACTCCGGGTCGTCCAGGCGGACCACCCCGGCTCCCCTGGGGACCGGCACATGGAGGCGGACCCGCTCGGTCAGCTCCTCCTGGTGGTACCCCACCACGGTGGCACTCCGGGTCCGCCGAATCGTCAGGTTGTTCCGGTCCAGGTACACGCCGTCCAGGTCGATGAACCAGAGCGGTCGGTGATCGCCGGCGGGGACGGAGATGCAGTTCGTGAACCCGCCCCCGATGAAGGCAAGGTGCGCATCCGCGTTCAGCGGTTCGGTCTCTCTCTGGGCGGCAGTGAGCTCGTCGCGGAGGTGCAGCTGGTCGTGCTCGTAACCGGCGTCGGGCGGAAACACCGACCCCAGCGCCGCCAGGAATTCAGCCAGGCGCTTCGGATCCGCCGCCAGTCGCTGGCGGAGTCCCGGGTCCAGGAACCCCGCTGTCGTATGGTGAGAGATGAAGAAGAAGTGTCGAGCCGAATCGGTCCCCCCCTCGCCCAGCGCCTGGTCCAGCAGCGCTCCGAGGTCGATGGCTTCCGGGCGTCGGGAGGGGCGGAGTTCGAGGCGGATGGCGGTAACGGAAGCGGTCATGGGCGAAGAAACCCGAAAGGTGGCCCCGCGTTCCCGCGTCCATGGTCCTTGAGGGTGCAACCGCTTCCGTTGACACGGCGCCCCCCGAGGGGGGAGGTTGCTCCATGCACTACCTCCGCGGGCTCCGCCGCCTCGGCCGGCGTCTCCTTTCCCCCGGAAGGGGGCACCTCCCCTGGTTCCTCTACCACGCGGCATACCGCCGCGGGCTCACCGGTGTGCCCATGGACGCCATGCGGGGCGAACGTGTCCTCACCTGGCTCCTGGACGAGGGGTGGCTCCGGGAGAGGCGGGTCCTCGTCCCCCGGCCTGCTTCCCTGGAAAATCTCCTCCGGGTTCATGCGCCAGGCTATCTCCGCTCCCTCGAGGATCCGGAGGTCGTGGGACGCATCCTCGGTCTCCGGGTGAACCCGGAGGAGGCCCGCGCGGCCCTGGCCATGCAGCGCCTCGCCTCGGGGGGCACGATCCAGGCCGTCCGCCTCGCGCTCCGGACCGGGGGCGTCGCCTTCCACCTGGGCGGCGGGTTCCACCATGCCGGTCCTGCGCGGGGAACGGGGTTCTGCCTCCTGAACGACGTGGCCGTTGCGATTCGCCGCATCCGCGCCCGTGGATTCGACGAACCGATCCTGGTGGTGGACCTGGACCTTCACGATGGAAACGGCACGCGCACCGTGTTCGCCGACGACCCCACGGTTCACACCTTCTCCCTCCACAACCAGCACTGGGACGAGCCCGACGCCGTGGCCGACACCTCCATCGCCTTCGGGGCGGGCATCGAGGACGGCCCCTACCTGGAGCTCCTTCGCCGGGAGCTCCCCCCCGTGGTCGCGGCCCATCGACCGGGGCTCACCGTCTACGTCGCCGGCGTCGATGCGGGAGCGGACGACGGGTACGGCGATGGCCGCCTGACCCGCTCCGCGCTCCTCGAGCGGGACCGCTTCGTCACCGACACGGTGGGGTCGCCCCTGGCCGTGGTTCTCGCCGGCGGATACGGGGCTTCGGCCTGGCGCGCCACCGCACGCTACGCCGCGTGGCTCGCCACCGGCAGCGTGGAGGAGCCCCCGGACGACCTGCGCGTGGCGCTGGAGCGCGCCGACCGCCGCTGGGACCGGGTGGGCGCAAAACCGCCGGCGCCGGCGACACACGACCCGTTCCAGTGGACGCTGGAGCCCGGGGACCTCTCGGCTGCAGGCGCCCCGGATTCCGCCCCGACCCTTCTTCTCGGCAGGTACGACGTCCACGCCGTCCGGAAGGACCTGGAGCGGTTCGGCATTTTCGCCCACCTCCGGAACCGGGGCTATCCGGACCCCGAGGTGGAGCTTCAGGCGGCAACCGGTCTCGGCCCCGTGGTACGCGTCTGGGGTGAAGCCGAGCGCACACACCTTCTGGTGGAGCTGCGCCTCGAGCTGGACCGGGGGACCCTCGTCGACCACCCCATGCTCCGCGTGGAATGGCTCCTCCTCCAGGACCCCCGCGCCTCTTTCACGGAGGCCCGTCCCCCCCTGCCGGGGCAGGAACACCCCGGGCTCGGTGGGCTGGCCGACGTCGTGGCCTGGCTCGTGACCCTCTGCCGCGGCCTCGCCCTGGACGGCATCCTCTTCCGCACGGCGCACTGGCACGTCGCCGCCCTCGCCCGGCGCCACCTGCGGTTTGTCTCCAGGGAGGATGCGGAGCGTTTCGGCCGGGTGGCCGAGGCCATGCGGGGGCGGTCCCTGGCGGAGGCGGCTGCCGAACTGGAGCGTGGCTCCAGCTCCGCGGACGTGGGGACGGGAGCCGCCCTCGCGTGGGATGACATGCTCCTGGTGATCCCCGTGGGGAGCGGGCTGGCCGGACGCACCTGGCCCTCGCCGCCGGGGCCGGAAGATGCGAACTTGCCTCGATGAATCCGGTAAGAGTCCGGGGAACCGGAGACGCCTTCTCGAGCGGGCCCTGAACCATGAATTTCGTTGCCGTCACGCAGTCGCTGGCGTCGCTCGCGCTCCTGTCGGGGGTGATCGGGATCCTCCTCCTGGGGGCCCTCGCCGTTCCTGCATCCCGCCGCGCCCTGGCCGTCCGGGTGTCCGGGAGCGAGGGCCTTCTTGTCGGGATCGCGGCCCTGACGGCCTTCGTCGCATCCGCGGGGAGCATCTACTACTCGGAAGTCGTGGGCTTCGTCCCCTGCCTTCTCTGCTGGTACCAGCGCATCGCCATGTACCCCCTGGTTCCCGTGCTCGCGGTGGGGCTCCTTCGCCGGGACCGGGGGGTGTGGGCGTACGGGGTCCCGCTCTCCGCCATCGGGCTGGTCATCGCGCTCTACCACGTGCTGATCCAGTTCCGGCCGGCGCTCGAGGTTGTGGCGTGCGGCACCGGCGTCCCCTGCACGGCCCGCTACCTCGCGGTCTTCGGCTTCGTGTCGATCCCGGTCATGGCAGCGGGGGGATTCCTGCTGGTGACGGGGCTCCTCCTCCTGGCCCGGGCGGGCTGGAGCGAGACGGCGGGCGGGGCCTGAAGGCCGAGCCCTGCCGGGCGCCGTATGGGTTCCCTCGCCGCCTACCGCACCGACCCCGGGAATCGATTGTTCACGACGTTGGTGAGGGCCGATCCCCACCTGTACCCGACACCGACCGAGGCCTGGTAGCGGTACCCCGTGGGGAGGTTCACCCGGCCCAGCAGGATGTCCTCGTCGGAGTAGCTGGATGCGGCCACGTGGATCTGGTCGTTCACCCGTGAGGCATCGGCGGAGAGGTTCAGGTCCAGCCCGCGGCTGATCCGGTAGCTGACCTCGCCGTTCAGCCCGAACGAGTAGAGCGACGCGTCGTGGAGGTACTGGGAGCTGTCGAAGCCCACCCCGGCATTTCCCCATGCCTCCCGCACCCGGTACTGGAAGGCGAAGCGGTGGGTTGGAAGCGTTTCCTCGGTGGAACCGAAGATCGTCGACTCGTAGTAGTCGGAGTACTCCACGCCCACCCCGTAGTGGGCGATGAACTGGCGGCGGTTGGCCATGGCGTAGGGGAAGTAGTTCCACTCCACGGCCGGACGGAGGGTCATGCGGTTGCGCTGGTTCTGCGTGATGGCGTTCCGCGCGCTGGTGTCGAATCCCACCGACACGTGATCGGTGAGGGATCGGACGACGAGACCGCTCACGCGCCAGGAATCGGTATCGTTGCGGATCTCTCGACCGTCCGCGAGCTCGATGCGCTGGCGGCGGATGTTGGACCAGAGAGAGAAGTCCAGCTTCCACTCGTCGGTCACCCGGTTCGCGGACAGGCTGGGATTCACGCGCTGCTCGGAGCGCCGCTCCTGGATGTCCATGTTTCCGCTGAGCCCGAAGCGGAAGGTCCAGGAGTTCCAGGGGTCGAAGAACTCCTCGCCGGCCTCGCCGTCGCCATTCCCTTCCACGATCTCGGCCGTGGGGGATCCGAGGAAACGGAGATCGAAGTTGTTCCCCTGGCCGGATTCCACCGCGTACCTGACAAGTCCCAGCGAGAAGGCCCGGGTCAGTCCGTCCATCAGTTCGGTCCTGACGTCCGAGCCCGCCGACGTGTAGGTGAGCCGGTCGGTCATCGCCGCCATGCTACGCAGACCGATGAAGTCGAAGGTATACTGGTTGCCGCCACCCCCCACCGAGGTCGAGGTGAAGATCACGTGGAGGTCCGCATCTGCCCGGTCCCGGACCCAGTTCACCCAGGGGATCTCCGTTCGGAAATGGTCCGAATCGCAGTTCCGGGCCTGGCAGTCGAGGAAGACCCGGACACGGGGCGGGGGCGCGGTTGTCAGCCCTGGCGACGTGAGCTGGGCCGTGGCGGGGGCCGGCGCGAGTACCCCGAGCCCGAGGAGCGAGGCGAGAAAAAGGCCGAGCACGAGTGCGGAGGGAGAGAGATTCCGACGCGTCACCCGCTTCCCGGCTGGTCCATTTCGATTCATTTTGCCTTCGTCTCGGTGGCGGAGCGGGGGTGGGTCGACACGCCCCCGTCCGTTTCGTAGGTTCCTGCGCTCGTCGATGGGGTGAACGTCACCCCGTCCTCTTCGTCCGTCTGCCTGACCCCCGGAGTTCCGATCCCAGTGGCCATCGATCGTGTCAGCCTCGTGGAGGAACAACTCGTCCGCTTCCTGAAGGACGCGGAGACCACATCCTCCGGATCTGCATCTTCTCCCGCTGCAATCCTCGGGCCGGAGGATCCCATCCGACCCGGCTCGAGCCTCACCGCCTCCCGCGCGGTGGAACTGTGGGCGGACCAGGTGCTGAGTCGGTCCATCGACGCCGAGGCCCGTCGGCTCAAGGCCACGAACCGGAGCTTCTACACGATCTCGAGCGCCGGCCACGAGCAGAACGCCGTCGTGGGTGCCCAGCTCCGCCTCACCGATCCCTGCTTCCTGCACTACCGCTCCGGTGGGCTCATGATGGCCCGCTCCCGGAAGGCCCCGGAGGTCGATCCGGCGCTGGACACGCTCCTTTCCATCTGTGCCCGCGCCGACGATCCCATCAGCGCGGGGCGCCACAAGGTGTGGGGGAGCCGGAGACTGTGGGTCCCGCCCCAGACCAGCACCATCGCATCCCACCTTCCGAAGGCGGTGGGCATGGCCTTCGCCCTGGGCCGCGCACGGCGGCTGGGACACGATCCCGACGGCCTGCCGGACGACGCCATCGTATGCTGCACCTTCGGCGACGCATCCGCAAATCACGCCACCGCGCTCACGGGCATCAACTCGGCCCGGTACGCGCTGCGGCGCGGCAATCCCGTCCCTGTGCTGTTCATCTGCGAGGACAACGGACTGGGCATTTCTGTTGACACCCCCTCGCGGTGGATCCGGGAGAGTTTCGGCGGGATGCGAAACCTCAGGTATTTCGAGGCGGATCTCGACGCCGAGGTGGACGAGGTGTGGGACGTGGTCGAGGAGGCGATCCACCTCTGCCGCACCCGGAAGCTCCCCGTCTTCCTGCGCCTCGCCACCGTGCGGCTCTGGGGCCACGCGGGAAGCGACATCGAGCTGGCGTACCGGAGCCAGGCGGAGATCGACGACACCGAATCCCGGGATCCGATTCTCCGGAACGCCCGCCGGCTCGTGGGGACGGGGGCCGCCGCCCCTGCCGACCTGCTTCGCATCCTCGAAACCACGCGGGAGCGGGTTCGGGCCGCCGGCGAGGAGGCCGCCGGCCGGAGGCCCCTGGAGTCCGTGGCCGAGGTCATGGCGCCCCTGGCCCCCTTCGATGCCGCCGCCGTCCGCGTGGAGGCCGAGGGGAAGGTGGATCCGGAGCGGAGGCGGGCCTTCTGGGGGCAGGAGCTTCCCGAGGAGACCGCGAACCCGGTCAAGCGGACCATGGCGGCCCACCTGAGCGCCGGGCTCGCCGACGAGATGCTCCGGCGACCGGAGATCCTCGTGTTTGGGGAGGACGTGGGGAAGAAGGGCGGGGTGTACTACGTGACCGCCGGGCTCCAGAAGCGGTTCGGCGTGGGGCGGGTCCTGGACACGCTCCTGGACGAGACCACGATCCTCGGCGTGGCGCAGGGGGCGGGGCTGGCGGGGTTCCTCCCGGTCCCGGAGATCCAGTACCTGGCGTACGTGCACAACGCGCTGGACCAGCTCCGGGGGGAGGCGGCGTCGCTCCAGTTCTTCAGCGCCGGGCAGTTCCGGAACCCCATGGTGGTGCGCATGGCGGGGCTCGCGTACCAGAAGGGGTTCGGGGGGCACTTTCACAACGACAACTCCATCGGGGGGCTGCGCGACATTCCGGGGCTCGTGCTGGCGACGCCGGCCCGGGGGGACGACGCGGTGCGCATGTTCCGGGGGTGTGCGGCGCTGGCCGCGGCGTGCGGACGGGTGGTGGTGTTCCTCGAGCCCATTGCGCTGTACCACGAGAAGGACCTGTACGAGGAGGGTGACGGGCTCTGGCTTTCGGACTATCCGGCGCCGGGGGAGGCCATCCTGCCGGGGGAGGTGGGGATGTACGCCTACGTGCCGGGTTCGGGGGATGCGCCGGGTGCGGGGGATGCGCCGGG
>REBP01000112.1 GCA_007692665.1 Gemmatimonadales bacterium
CGGCGCAGCTCCTCGCCGGGAGCCCGGCCACGGAGGAGCGCACGGCGGCCCTCATGGGCGCGCTGGAGCGGTTCACCGCCGCCGGCCGCGCCACCGACCGGGACGCCAGGGTGGCGGTGCTCGATCGGCTGGGCGACGTCTGGGAGGGATCGCCTGCGGACGTGGGGCACCTCCGCAGGTGGCTCACCGATCCCGATCCCCGCGTCGCCATGGCCGCGGCGGTGGCCCTCGAACGGTGGACCGGGCTTCGCCATGAACCGGCGCCCAACGGGGCCCTGCCGCGCCTCCCCCTCCCGGAGTGGCGGGAGCTCGAAGCGCTCCAGTCCGGCCTCCTGGTCATGGAGCTGGAGGGAGGCGGCCTGGGTTTCGGCAGCCGGGCACAGGTGCACATCCAGCTCCTTCCGTTCGAGGCCCCCACCAGCGCGGCCCGGGTTGCCGCGCTTGCCCGCGACGGGGTGCTGGACGGGCTCACCCTTCACCGCGTCGCACCGAACTTCGTGGTCCAGGGAGGGAGCCCCGGGGCAAACGAGTACGCAGGACACGGACCCTACACCCGGGACGAAATCGGACAGATCGGTCACTGGAAGGGGACGGTGGGGGTCTCGACGCGCGGACGTGACACGGGAGACGGGCAACTCTTCGTGAACGTCGTCGACAACCTCCGGCTGGACCACGACTACACCGTGTTCGGCGTTGTGGTCGGGGGACTCGAGCATCTCGAGACGATCCAGGAGGGCGTTCGGATCCGGAGCGCCCGGTGGGAGCCATGGGAGAGGTGAAGCGCCGGAGTCGCTGGCGCTGGGCCTTCTGGGGGGTGGCGGGGCTCATGGTCCTCGCCACCCTCTACTCGGCGTGGTCGGAGCGCCGCGAGGCCCGGGACTCTCCCCTCGTCCTCGCCGAGGAGGTCAGGGCCCAGGTTCGGGCGGCGCAGTCTGCGGTGGACACCTGCCTGGCACGCCTCGCGGTGAGCGAGACCCGGTTTCGGGACCAGGCACGCCAGACCGAGGTGCTGGAAGGGAGGATCCGTCGGCTCGAGGCGATGGATCCCCGAGGCGTTCCGGCGGACTCCTACCCGGAATACCTTGAAACCGTCGAGCGCTTCAACGCCTCCATCGAGGGGTGGGAGACCCGGGGCGGGGTCCTGGAGGACCGTCAGCAGGAATGCCGGGGGCTCGTGGAAGCCCGGAACGTGCTGGCCGACTCCCTTCGGGGCCTGCTCGTGGAATCCGGGTACCTCCCGGAGGTTCCCCCGGACCCCCTGCCGGATGTCCCCCCGGGCGCCCCCGAGGGGGACACCCCGCCCCCGCCCGGGGCATTCTGACCCGTCCCCGGGTCTCCGGCGGCCCAGCGGCGGGCCCGTTCGCGGGCACACCCCTTGCACCTTGCCAGCAGACGTGTGAGCCGGTCATCCGGGCCGGCGTTCCGCCCATCCGAGGGAGGCCGAACGTGGACAGAGTACGCGAGATCATGGAATCCGATCTCATCACCGTGCCGCCGGGCACGCCGGTGAGCGAGCTGGCAACCCTGCTGGACCGGGCGGGCATCACCGGTGCCCCCGTCGTGGACGACGAGGGCGTGCTCCTCGGCATCGTGACGGTGCGGGACGTGATGCGACTGGCACGCGAGGCCACGGAGGTGCCGGAGGCCGCCCGGTGGGGGCTCGGAACCCTGCTCTCGGACGAAGGCGTGGGTTCGATGGACCTCCCCCTCGAGGGCGAGTTCTTCGCCTACTACGTCATGCCGGGGGGCGGATTCGTGGACCTGAGGGACCGGATCCGGCAACTCCCCGAATCGGTGTTCAACGGGTACCAGGTGGCCGACATCATGACCAGCGACCCGGTGACGACACCTTCTTCCACCCGGATCCGTGACCTGGCCCGCCTCCTGGTGGACCGGAAGATCCACAGGGCCCTCGTGGTCGACGACGGGAAGCTCGTGGGGATCGTCACGTCCACCGACGTGCTGCGGGCGGTGGCGGAGGGCTGAAGCCCGCCGCCGGGCGGAGGGGGCCTCCTCCGGAAAGCTGGTTCAGGCCCGGGAGGCCACGCGGTCCGGGAGGCTACTCCCAGGCCCGGGAGGCTCTCTCTGCGGCCGGGCGTGAACGGCCGCGCCGCTCCTTTTCCCTTTCCCGGTCGGCCGGTCGCGCCTGGTCGTCCCGGGTCATACCGCCGTTGCCGACGGAATCCTCCAGGGGCGCTCCGCCCCGCTTTGCCAGCTCCATGTCCACCATCCGCAGGGCGTCGTTCAGGGCGAGGAGGCTCGGGAGGGACTCGTACTCTCCCGCCGCCGCCGCGTTCTCCCGCTCCGCCTGTCGGCCCAGCGTCAGCTCCAGGAACTGGAGACCGATGCCCCTGGGAACCGGAGAGGTCATGATCTCCGCCACGAAGGTCTCCGCCGGGGGCAGCCTCAGGGCCAGGCACCGGACGACCAGGTCCCGGTCCGTGATCACGCCAAGCGCCGTTCCGTCGCCGTCCACCACGACCAGCGTATCGACGCCCAGTCGGCTCATCCGGAGGGCCGCCTCTTCGACGGTCCCGTCGGACTCGACGGTGGCCAGGGAGCGGGAGAAGGAGTGTCCTGTGGGCATGGGGACTCCGGGTCTCGGGGACATGAGGTCGTCGCCAGATCTGGTGGCCCGGGGCGCTGGGAACGGGCCTGGTTGAAACTTCCGCGCTACAGGATGCAACACGTCGGGCGTTCGCGCCAGCACCCCCTGTCGACGAAGGCAGCACTGGGGCGAGATTGGTTGCGTCGGGCCGCCGGCCCGCTGCCGCCCCCACCTCGCTCCTCCTCTCCCGACTTTCGGCCCCGCCGCCCATGGATCTCACCGAAGCCCAGGCCCGCGTCGACGCGTGGATCTCGCAGTTCGAGGAAGGCTACTGGCCTCCCCTGGTCAACCTGGCTCGCCTCATGGAGGAGGTCGGGGAGCTGGCCCGGGAGCTGAATCACAGGCATGGTGCCAAGACGAAGAAGCCCGGCGAACCGGAGCAGGACCTGGCGCTGGAAATGGCCGATGTCCTCTTCGTGCTGCTGGCGCTGGCCAACGAGCAGGGCGTGGACCTGTCGGAGGCGCTGGAGCGCACGCTGGAGAAGTACAGGGTCCGGGATTCGACGCGGTGGGTCCGGAAGGACGGCACCGATCGGCCGGCCGCCGCCCCGACGTCGGCGGACAAGGCCCCGGACGCCTGACGCGGCGGTCCTCACCGGGGTGCCACCCGCAGGTCGAAGGCGATCTCCACGTCCTCGCGGACGCGGAGCGTTCCGAGCATGAGTCTCGGAGGGCGGATGCCCCACTCGGTCATGTTCAGCGTGTGGGTGCCCTGGAGCCGGACCGCACCGCCGTTCGTCTCCGACGCCTCGGCCACGACCGTGACGGGCCGGGCGTCCCCGGCCATCTCGAGCTGGCCCTGGATCCGGAGCGGGGCCGAACCTCCGGCCGGGGATCCCACCGTGTAGCTCGTCATCCGGAACAGGATCCTCGGGTGATCGCTCGCCCCGAGGGCGCTCCGCATATGGCCGTCCATCCTGTCGTTGTCGCACCTGAGTTCCGCGACCGGGATCTCGAAGCTGAGGGCGGAAACCGCGTTCTCCAGCTCGTCCAGGGCCAGGGTGCCTTCCGGCGTCGCCGCGATCGTGACGTTCAGCCTCCGGGCGTCGCATCCCCAGGCCCGGAGCGTGGAACCACCGTCCACGCGAACCGTGCCGGACGTGTCATAGCCCGGGGCCGCCTGGGCGGAGGCCCCAGGGGGGGCAAGGGAGAGGCCGGCGGCCACGAGGACTGCCGGGAGGATCGAGGTGCTGGAGCGAAACATCATCGTGTCCGGGGTTCATTCCCCAGGCACGGGCGCGGACCGTGCCTGCCAGGGTCGAGGGACCGTACCGGTCCCCTGCCGGGCTGCCCCGGCCATGCGGGGACAGAGGGGCAAGGGGGATGCCGCCGCCCGGCTTCCTCCGGCCGCGCGAGGTCAGGAGCCGGCAGGGACCGTGGAGACCCGTCGATTGTTGTGAAAACGCGAGCCGTCCCCTGGGGTGCGCCGAACCGGGCTGCCTGCAGGCAACGGGTCGCAGCCGTGTCCGTTTGGGACGTAATGGGCCGCGTGTGGGTCAGGAAGCCCCAGGCCTGGTCCCGGCCAGGGGTGACCGTCACGGGGTCAGCGCCGCCACGAACCGGTCCACCTCGTCGGTGGTGTTGTAGAAGTGCGGCGAGACCCGGACGTGACCGGGGCGGTGGTCGACGATGATCCCCTGGCGCGCCAGTTCGGCCACCGCCTGGGCCGGGCGAGCGTGCTGCACCATGACCAGGGCGGTGCGCGCCGCGGGGTCGGCCGACATGGTCATGCCGAAGCCGGCGTCTGCGAGGCCGGAGACCAGCCGGTCCGTCAGCGCCCGGTTCGTCGCCTCGATTCGGGCCATCCCCACCTCGTCCACGATCTCCTGCCCCCCCTGGGCCATGTGCACGGTGGCCAGCGCCGGGGTCCCCATCTCGAAGCGGCGGGCGTCGGCCCGGTAATCGAACCCCTCGAGGTCGAAATCGAACATGTTCTCGGCCGCGAACCACGAGGTGATGCGGGGGCGGAGTGAAGGAAGAAGCCCCTCCCGCACGTAGAGATAGGCGAGGCCGGGCCCCCCAAGGAGCCACTTCAGCGGGCCGGTCGTGTAGACGTCGATGCCGGCGGTGCGGACGTTCAGCGCCACCTGCCCGGCGCCCTGGTAGCCGTCGATGAGGGAGATGGCGCCGGCGTCACGGGCAATCTGTCCCAGTGCGGTGAGATCCTGCCGAAACCCCGTCGTGAAGAAGACGTGGGAGGTTGCGAGAAATGCGGTTCGCTCGTCCACCGCCTCGGCGAACTGCTCCGGACGGATGCCCACCCCGTCCTCGCTCCGGAGCACCACGAGTTCCACGTCGGGCTTGGCCGCGAACTGGTAGCCGAGGGTGGGGAAGTCCAGCTCGGTCATGACGACCCGGGGCCGGGCGCGCCAGTCCACGCTCTCGGCCACCGACGACAGTGCCACCGAGGTG
Source organism: Gemmatimonadales bacterium (assembly GCA_007692665.1). Classification (GTDB taxonomy): domain Bacteria; phylum Gemmatimonadota; class Gemmatimonadetes; order Longimicrobiales; family Gaopeijiaceae; genus SKNW01. Next base: position 5,021 of record REBP01000112.1, read on the forward strand.
GAGGGGGAGAGCGCGATCTCGTGGTGGGCGGCGCCGAGGAAGGCGGCGACCTGCCC
>REBP01000252.1 GCA_007692665.1 Gemmatimonadales bacterium
TGGCCGCACCGTCGGCGCCGGCGTCGTCACCGAGATCCTCGACTGACGAAGCTCCCCGGCAGGTGAGCCGGCGGTTTGTCAGCCTCCCCGGAGCTCCCCGGAATCATCAGGGCGGCTGCGGGGAGGTTGACCGTCGCCGGCATTGAAACAACGAACTGTGAGGAAGGACCATGGCCCGCGACAAGATTACTCTCGCATGTCCCGAGTGCGCCGAGCGGAATTATCACCAGACGAAGAACAAGCGTCTTCACCCCGAGCGGGTCGAGTACGTGAAGTTCTGCCCCCGGTGCCGCACGCACACGCCCCACAAAGAAACAAAGTAAGGCCGGCGGACGATGTCTACGATCAAGCGGACGGGAACTTTCGTGCAGGAATGCTGGGTCGAGCTCCAGCGGGTCACCTGGCCCGACTGGCCCCAGCTGAAGAACGCCACCCTGGTGGTGATCGTCTTCTGCCTGCTCGTCTCCCTCGTGATCTGGGTGATGGACATCGCATCCCGGTTCTTCATTGATGTGATCATGGGAATCTTCGGAGCCTGAGGCCCGAGTCATGGCAGAACCAGCGTGGTATGCAGTCCAGAGTTATTCGGGACATGAGAACAAGGTCCAGCGGCTGATCGAACAGCGGATCGAGCTGGAGCAGGGCGACATCCCCCCGGAGGAACGGGAAGTCCAGGAGGTCCTGGTCCCGACGCAGGAAGCGACGGAGATCCGGAACGGCAAGCGCGTGCAGGTCACGCGGCGCCTCTACCCGGGATACGTCCTCGTCAAGATGGTGTACAACGAGCGCACCCAGCACCTGGTCAACAGCGTGCAGGGCGTCATCAAGTTCGTGGGTTCCGGAGCCGGGGATCCCCGTCCCCTCCGCGAGGAGGAGATGAACAAGATCCTCGGCATCGAGGAAGACGGTGGGGGAGAGGACGTCCGCGACGTTCCCTTCCACGCCGGTCAGGTGGTTGAAATCACACAGGGACCCTTCACCGACTTCTCGGGCACGGTGCACGAGGTCTTCCCTGACAAGGGGAAGGTGAAGGTCGAGGTTTCCCTCTTCGGGCGCCCCACCTCGGTGGAGCTCGATTTCACGCAGCTCAAGGGCTACTGAGCGGGGCGATTGATCAATGGCTAAGAAGGTAATCGGTTTCATCAAGCTCCACGTTCCGGGTGGGCAGGCAAATCCTGCTCCCCCCGTCGGTCCGGCACTGGGCCAGCACGGCGTGAACATCATGGAGTTCTGCAAGCAGTTCAACGCGCAGACCGCGCAGGCCGGTGGTACCACCACGCCGGTGGAGATCACGGTCTACGCGGACCGTTCGTTCACGTTCATCACGAAGACGCCGCCTGCTGCGGTGCTTCTGCGGAAGGCCGCCGGAATCCCGAAGGGGTCCGGTGTTCCCAACCGCGACAAGGTGGCCAAGGTGACCCGGGAGCAGCTCCGGGAGATCGCCGAGACCAAGATGCCGGATCTGAACGCCGTGGATGTGGACGCGGCGATCCGGATGATCGCGGGCACTGCCCGCTCCATGGGGATCCAGGTCGCCGACTGAGGCGACCGCCCGGATCCTCCTTTCCGAAACGACCGCCTCGGCGGTCGAAGCGGCATCCGATCAACCACCCGCTGCGAGCCGCCAGGGGTGGGAGGATGTCCATGAGTCGGCTCTGACCATATGCCAAAGCAGGGAAAGAAGTACCGCGACGCCCTGGAGAAGGTGCCCCAGGGTCTCAAGCTCCAGGCCGACGAGGCGCTGGAACTGGTGCGGGAGCTCTCCTTCGCCCGTTTCGACGAGACCGTCGAGGTGGCCACGCGACTGAGCGTGGACCCCCGAAAGGCGGACCAGATCGTGCGTGGCACGGTTGTGCTCCCCCACGGGACGGGCAAGGCCGTCCGCGTTCTCGTCATCGCCGACGGTGAGAAGGCCCAGGAAGCCACCGATGCCGGCGCCGACTTCGTCGGTTCCGACTATGTCCAGAAGATCCAGGAAGGCTGGCTCGACTTCGATGTCGTGGTCGCCACCCCGGACCAGATGGGGAAGGTCGGTCCGCTGGGTCGCGTCCTCGGGCCCCGGGGCCTCATGCCCACGCCGAAGGCGGGCACCGTCACCTTTGACGTCGGCCGCGCCGTATCCGAGATCAAGGCCGGAAAGATCGAATATCGAGTGGACAAGACCGGGAACGTGCATGCGCCGATCGGGCGTGTTTCCTTCGAGCTCGGCCAGCTCTCCGAGAACCTGGCCGCGATCATGGATTCCATCGTGCGAGCCCGTCCCGCCGCCGCCAAGGGGACCTACGTGCAGAGCGTCACCGTTGCGAGCACGATGGGCCCGGGCATTCCGGTGGACGCGAACCTGTACCGCCGGAGGGCCTGATGAAGCGCACTGACAAGGAATCCTTCGTGGCCCGTTTCACGAATCGGGTCCGGGAAGCACCGGTTCTCTACCTGACCGACTTCTCCGGGCTGAACGTGAAGGCCATGACCCGCCTCCGGCGGGAGATCCGGAAGTCCGGGGCCGAGTACATGGTGGTGAAGAACCGCCTCGTGATTCGTGTCCTGGAAGAACTGGACATGGCTCATGACGAGCTCACGAGCCAGCTGAAGGGCCCCACGGGGGTCATCGTGGTGGACGAGGAACCCGTCGGGCCTGCCAAGGCGCTGGCGGATTTCGCAAAGCAGAACGGAGATCGTCCCGTTTTCAAGGTTGGACTTCTCGATGAGAAGGTCGTGGCCGCCGCCCAGTTCGAGCGGCTGGCCAAGCTTCCGCCCAGGGAGCAGCTCCTCGCGGAGCTCGCGGGGGCGCTTGAGGCGCCGATGGCCATGCTGGCCGCAGCGCTGGAAGCGAAGGTTCAGGAGACCGCAGGTCTGCTGGACGCCCTTCGCGAAAAGAAGGCGGCCGAGTAAAGGCTCGGTCCGCAACCTTTCGAGCACCGCGGGTGGGCCGGCCGTGAGGGCAGGTCCCCGGATTCGCGGGAAGATGTACGTCAACACCCGGCACCGCGCCCGGGAAACCAAGGAGTCAGGAAGATGGCTTACAACCAGGAAGAGCTCCTCGATACCATCGGGGGCATGACCGTTCTCGAGCTTTCAGAGTTCGTCGACGCGTTCAAGGAAAAGTTCAACGTCACCGCCGTCGCTGCAGCCCCCATGGCCGCAGCCGGGGCCGGTGGTGCTGCCGAGGTCGTCGAGGAGAAGGACGAGTTCGACGTCATCCTCGAGTCCGCCGGCGACAAGAAGATCCAGGTCATCAAGGCCGTCCGCGAGGTTACCTCGCTGGGCCTGAAGGAAGCCAAGGACCTGGTCGAAAGTGCACCGACCGCGGTAAAGGAAGCCGTTTCCAAGGACGAGGCCGAGAAGGTCAAGGCCAAGCTCGAGGAACAGGGCGCCAAGGTGTCGCTCAAGTAACAATGCGGGAGCCTTTCCCGCGCCCCGGGGTTGATGTCTCCGGGGACGGACGGATCCGGGGGGGCCGCACCTTGTGCCGGTCCCCCCGGCCCCGGCCTACCGAGAGGGTCTCCGTCGTCTGGCGGAGCCGCCCTTTCCGCGGAAGGTCCTCGGTGCCATTGGGCGTCGGGGATTTCCGCGCTTGAATCATCCTCATGACCACACGACCGGATCCGTCCCCCGGATTCGGTCCCTGAAGGGGGGATCCCGTTGGAACCTCGTATCTCCGCCCGGCCCATCATCAATTTCGCAAAGCTCCAGCCGGTCATGCCCATGCCGGATCTCCTGGACGTCCAGCTCCGCTCCTTCGAGAAGCTGATCGAGCAGGAGGACGATCCGGAGAAGAAGTGGGATTTCAGTCTCGACCGCGTGTTCGGCGAGATCTTCCCCATTTCCGACGCGAACGAGAACTTCACCCTCGAGTACGTTTCGGCCTCCCTTGGAGAGCCCAAGTACTCCGTGGAAGAGTGCATCGAACGCGACATGACCTTCGCGGCGCCCCTCAAGTCCGTCCTGCGCCTCGTGGTCTGGGAGGAGCTGGAGGATGGTGAGAAGCGCCCGAAGGACATCATCGAGAAGGAGGTCTATCTCGGTGATCTTCCGCTGCTCACGAGCCTCGGCACCTTCATCATCAACGGTGCGGAGCGCGTGGTGGTCAGCCAGCTCCACCGCTCGCCGGGCGTGATCTTCGAGGAGAACATCCACCCCAACGGGTCCAGGCTCCACAGCGCCCGGATCATCCCCTTCCGGGGGTCGTGGGTCGAGTTCTCCATCGACATCAACGATGTGTGCTACGTGCACATCGACAAGAAGAAGAAGTTCCCGGCCTCGGCCCTCCTTCGGGCCTTCGGTTTCGGGAGCGACGAGGAACTCTACGCCCTCTTCTACGACACCCGCTCCGTCAAGCTCGTCAAGGCGCACTTCCAGCCTGGCTCCGAGCTCCTCGGGTCGGTCCTGGCGGAGGAGATCGTCGACGAGACCTCGGGCGAGATCCTGCTCGAGCACGGCACGGAGCTCACCGAGGAAGTCCTCAAGCAGGTCGAGCGGGCCGAGCTCAAGAAGGTCACGGTCTACTCGGCACGGTCCGAGACGGACCGCGGCGAGAGCCCCATCATCAAGCGGACGATCCAGAAGGATCCCACCACGTCGGAGGAAGAGGCGCTCTTTGCCATCTACTCCCTCCTGCGCCCGGGCGATGCGCCCAACGTGGAGACCGCGCGGCAGGCCCTGGAGCGGGTGTTCTTCAACCCGAAGCGGTACGACCTGGGTCGGGTCGGCCGGTACAAGATCAACCAGCGGCTCGGTCTCGAAGTTCCGAAGAGCACCACGGTGCTCACGCGTGACGACTTCGTGGCGATTCTCCGGTACCTCATCGACCTCTCCGAGGGGAAGGGATTCACCGACGACATCGATCACCTCGGGAATCGCCGGGTCCGGACCGTGGGCGAGCTCATCGCGAACCAGCTGTCAGTGGGGCTGTCGCGCATGGCCCGCCTCGTCCGCGAGCGCATGTCCATCAACACGGATCCCGAGAAGGTCTCCATCGACGACCTGGTGAACGCCCGGACCGTGTCCGCCGTGATCCAGGCCTTCTTCGGTTCGTCGCAGCTGTC
>REBP01000253.1 GCA_007692665.1 Gemmatimonadales bacterium
GGCATCGAGAACGCCGACGACCTGGAGGCCGACCTGGCCCAGGCCCTGGCCCGGATCGCCTGAGCCGATGACGCCCGACAGGGAGGCCGCTAAGCCGCACCGGACCGGCACGGACGCCGCCGCCATCGCTTCCACCGCGACCGCTGCCACCGGGCTGACGACGCTGGAGTCGCTGGCACTCGAGGCCCTGGACATGGACGCCCTCGTCGCCACCGCCCGCGAACTCATCGCCTTCGAGAGCTGGGGCGGGCGCGAGGTCCCCATCCAGGAGGACGTGGCCGGGCGCTACCGGGATGCGGGACTCGAGGTGGACTGCTGGGACCTGGACCTCGCGGGGCTGTCCCGCCACCCGGCCGTGAGTGCCGAACTCGAACGGGAGCACGCCCTGGGAGTGGTGGGACGCTGGGGATCGGGGCGCGGGCCCACGCTCATCCTCAACGCCCACGTGGACGTGGTCCCGGCGGGAGAACCGGGGCGCTGGACCCGCCCCCCGTTCACGGGGACCGTCGAGGGGGGCCGTCTGTGGGGCCGGGGCGCGGTGGACATGAAGGGGGCGCTCGCCTGTGCCCTTCACGCCGTCACGGCGATTCGCGATGCGCGGGTGCGCCTTGCCGGAACCGTGGCCCTTCACAGCGTGGTGGGCGAGGAGGACGGGGGGCTGGGCACCCTCGCGACCCTCGTCCGGGGCCACACCGGGGATGCGGCCATCGTGCTCGAGCCCACCGAGGGCCAGGTGGCGCCCGCCCAGGCCGGCGCGCTCAGCTTCCGCATCACCCTTTCCGGGCGGGCGGCCCACGGCGCCCTTCGGACCGAGGGGGTGAACCCCATCGAGCATCTCGAGTGCATCCTCCGGTGCCTGCGGGACCTCGAGACCCGCCGGAACACCCGGCTGCAGCACCCCCTCTTTCGGGACCTCCCCATCCCGTTCGCCATCTGCGTGGGCCGGGTGGAATCCGGCATCTGGGCCTCCACCGTGCCCGAGTCCCTGGTGCTGGAGGGGAGGTACGGCGTCGGGATCGGCGAGTCTCCGGACGCGGCCCGGCGGGAGCTGGAGGAGGCCGTCCGGGCCGCCTCGGCCGGAGACCCCTGGCTCACGCTTCACCCCCCCGACGTCACCTGGTGGGGCGCCCGCTTCGCGCCGGCGGCCATCGACCCCGAGCACCCGCTGGTCACGACGCTCGCCGGGGCGGCCGCCGCCGCCACCGGCCGAACCCCCCGCATCACCGGCATGCCCTATGGCGCCGACATGCACCTCCTGGTGAACCAGGGCGGCATCCCCACCGTGCTCTTCGGGCCCGGCGACATCCGCCTCGCCCACGCCCCCGACGAATCGGTGGCCCTCGCGGAACTGGAGGCGGCGGCCAGAACCCTGGTCCTCATGATCCTGCGGTTCTGCGGGACAACTCGGCAGGACGACGCGACAGCCCACGCGAGAGGGCCCGCGGGGGTGTGAACACTGTTACGCGGGAGGTTCCTTCGCCCGAAGAAAAAGTGCTTGATCAGGGGGTGCTGGCAGTTTACACTGTTCACATGACCGAATCTCGCGACCTGATCCTGGACCACGCCAGCGAGCTCTACCTGGAGGACGGTCTCGACGGCTTCTCCATGCGAAAGCTGGCCCGCCGCGTGGGCGTCACGGCCCCGGCCCTCTACCGGCACTTCGAGAGCCGCGACGCGCTCCTCATGGAGCTGATCCGGGAGTCCGCGCAGACCATGCTTGCCTACCTGGGTCGCGCGCTGGCGGGCACGTCGCCCATGGACCGCCTGAGGCGGGCCGGCGCCGCGTACCTGGACTTCGCGCTGGACCACCCCCGGTACTTCCTGCTCTACGCCAGCCTCTGCGAGCGCCTGGACCCCGAGACCATGGAGGCGGAGGTCGGCGAGGGAGTGGAGTCGGTGGCCCGGTTCTGGGAGGACCGGGTGCGGGAATGCCTCCAGACCGGCGCCTTCCGCCCCGGCACCCCTGACGAGATCGGGCTCACGCTCTGGACCCATGCCTACGGCTTCGTCTCCCTGTACCTGGGCGGGGCCCTGGGACTCTCGGAAGACGAAGTCCGCGGTGCGTACATGGCGTCGTGCATCCGGATCCTGAACGGGATCGCAGCCCCCGGCGCGCTGCCGCATGATACCCCGGCTCCCGGGGTTCCGTCCGGAAATCCGGCGGCCGACCTCCTCCACGAAACCTCCACGCCCTGAACCCCGGTGGGCGGATCCGCCCCTGCCACCGAAGCCCCAATCCTCCCGGAGATCTTCCGTGCCGTTTCAGAAACCCGCCGTATCCTCGCAGGGCGTCCCACGAACCGGCAGCGCCAGGACCCCCAAGGGAGTCCGCCTTGCGAGGGTCCTCTTCGTGCTCGGGACCGGGTTCGTGGTTGCACTCCCCGCGGCGGCCCAGGAACGGGTGGCCCCCGGGGTCGGCGATGTGCGCTCCCTGACGCTGGGCGAGGCCCTCTCCCGCGCCCTCGACGGCAGCCGCACGCTGACCCGGGCCCGGTTCGCGCTGGACGAGGCCGAGGGGCAGGTGAAGGAGGCCTGGAGCGGTGTGCTGCCCCGCCTCGACCTGAATGCGGCGTGGACACGGAACCTCACCGTGCCGTCGTCGTTCTTCCCGGCCATCTTCTTCGACGAGACGGCGCCGCCCGACGAACTGGTGCGGGTGGCCTTCGGGGCCGACAACCAGTGGTCGTCCACGCTCTCGCTGGAGCAGCCGATCTTCGAGGGGCGCGCCCTCATCGGAATCGGCGCTGCCGCCCGTTTCCGTGCGCTCCAGCAGGAGGTTCTCCGGGGGAGCGAACTCGAGACCGTGACGCGCATCCGGCTCCTCTATTACGACCTCCTGCTGGCGCAGGAACAGGCGCGGCTCCTGGAGCGCTCGGTGGAGCGGGTTCGGGCGTCGCTGGAAGAAACCCGCGCCCTGGCCCGCGCCGGTCTCTCCTCGGAATACGACGTGCTTCGCCTGGAGGTGGAGGTGGCGAACCTGGAGCCCCAGCTCCGCCGGGCCCGGAACGACGCCCGGGCCCGGGAGCGGGAACTGGTCACCGAGCTCGACCTCCCCGAGGGCACGCGCGTCGAGGTCCAGGGCGCCCTGGTTCAGCTCGACCTCGAAGACCCCGCCGCCAACGAGGGGGCCAACCGCGAGATCGTGGAACTCATGGGCCCGCCGCCCCCTGACGCGACAGACGCCGCGGCCGTGGCCGCCCGGTTCGCCGAGGTGCGGGGGGGGGCCTCGGCCCTCCGCCAGGTCGAGCTGAACAGCGAGCTCCGCCAGGCCGAACTCCGGGCCGAGCAGTCCGAGTTCCTTCCGCGGGTCTCGCTCTTCGGCAACTACCAGGTGCAGGCCCAGCAGGACGGGAGCCCGGCCTTCTTCGGGCGGTCGGGACAGCGGGCCTACGGCAGGAATGTCGGCATCCAGGTGAGCCTCCCGATCTTCACGGGGCGCCAGCGCACGGCGCGGGTCGAGCAGCGGCGTGCCGCCCTTCGTGCATCGGAAATCGAGATCGACGAGGTGGGCGACCGCCTCCACGACCAGTTCATGGGGCTGCTGGAAGAGACCGAGGAAGCCCTCCTCCGCGTGCGAGGCCAGGCGCTGGCCGTGCGCCAGGCCGACCGGGGCTACCAGATCGCCAGCGCCCAGTACCGCGAGGGGCTGGGGAGCCAGCTCGAGCTCACCGACGCCGAGGTGGCCCTCCGTCAGAGTGAATTCAACTACGCAGGTGCCGTGTTCGACTACCTCGCCGCCCGGGCTCGTCTCGACGAGCTGGGGGGAGAGGTCCCCATGGGGGGGATCCGTCGATGACGCGCCGTTTCGGGAGGTTGGGAATGAGGTCGACGTCCAGGGTTCGATCGGTGTCCAGCAATCGGAGACTCGTGTTCGCCGGAGCCGCGCTCGCGGCGCTCCTCGCCGGCTGCGGCGGCGACGCCGACGCCAACCTCGCCGGCCAGGCCGAGGGCGGTGCCGTGGCCGGCACGCAGGCGACCCCTGCCCCTGCGAACAGCGGGGTCCAGCGGGTCATCAACGTGGAGGTGGAAACGGTCGAACCCTCCGACTTCCGCGAGGAGATCCGCCTCACCGGCGTCGTGCGCGCCGCCCGCGACGTGACGCTGTCCGCCGAGGAATCGGGGGTGATCCGCGAGGTCATCGTGGAGCGCGGCCGGACCGTGGCCCAGGGTGCTCCCCTCTTCCGCATCGATGACCGGATCCTGGCGACCCAGCTCCGCGAGGCCGATGCCCGGGCAGGCCTCGCCGCCGAGAACTGGGAGCGCCGCCGCCGGCTCTTCGAGGAGGACCGCGTGGGCTCGGAACTCCAGTACCTGGAGGCCCGCTTCCAGCTGGAGCAGGCCGAGGCCACCGCCGAGACGCTCCGGGAGCGGGTGAACCGGAGCGTGATCCGCGCACCCTTCGCCGGGGTCCTCGAGGACCGCATGGTGGAGGTCGGGACCAGCGTGGCGCCGGGAACCCCGGTGGCCCGCCTGGTCCAGGTGAACCCGGTCAAGGTCTCGGCCGGGGTGCCCGAGCGCCTCTCCGGCGAGGTCCGCGTCGGCTCCCCGGCCCGGATCAGCTTCGACGTCCTCCCGGGGCAGGTCTTCGAGGGACAGGTGAGCTACGTGGGGGCCACGGTGAGCGCCCGGAACCGGACCTTCGAGGCCGAGGTGGTGCTCCCGAACCCCGGCGGCATCGCCAAGCCCGAGATGGTGGCCAACGTGGAGATCCTCCGCGAGGTCCGCGAGGGCGTCGTGGTCGTGCCCCGAAACGCCGTGGTCCGCACCGAGGAGGGGTTCGTGGCCTTCGTCGTGGAGGGGTGGTCGAACGGCGCGCAGGCTGATGCCGGCGGCACCGCACGGGTCCGCACCCTCGAACTCGGGCCCACCCAGCGCGACAGGGTCCTGGTCCTGACCGGCCTCGATCCCGGCGACCTCCTGGTCGTGGTGGGCCAGCAGCAGGTGGCCGACGGGGACCGGGTCCGCGTGGTCCGGAGCCGTGGGGGCGACCGATGACCGACCCCCGCGACCCGATGGACCCCGCCGAC
>REBP01000255.1 GCA_007692665.1 Gemmatimonadales bacterium
CCCGCCGACCGCCGGCGGGCGGGAACCGGGGAAACCTCCTCGCTCCGGATCCTCCTTCAGGATACCTGATGACGCAACTGCCTCCGGATTCGCCGCCTCCCCATGGAAACGCTCCCGTCGACCCGGTTTCCGGGTCGCGGGGTGGTGACCCGGGGGGGGAGGTGCTGGCGCCCCTGCCTCCGGGTCGGGGCCGCAGGGCCCTTCGTGTCCTGGGGGAGGCAACGCGCTCGGTCATCCTCGCGCTCCTCGTGCTCCTCGTGGTCCGAACCGCAGTGGTGGAGGCCTTCAAGATTCCGACCTCGTCGATGGAGGGCACGCTGCTCGCCGGCGATTTCCTTCTCGTGAACAAGGCGGTGTTCGGGGCCGAGATCCCCGGGCTCGGCATGACGCTTCCGGCCCTCGCGGAACCGATGAGGGGGGAAGTGATCGTCTTCAACCCCCCTCACGAGCCCACGAAGCACTACGTGAAGCGACTCATCGGGCTTCCAGGCGACACCATCTCCATGAAGGAGAAGCGCCTTTTCCTGAACGGTCGGGAAATCCCGGAGCCCTACGCCCGGTATTCGGATCTGGTGGGGGACGCTGTCCACCCCGGGATGCGGTGGCAGGAACGCTTTCTCGCGCGGGTCGGGCGCTCGGGGCGGTACAACCCCACCCGCGACAACTGGGGCCCCCTCGTCGTACCCGACGGCCGGTTCTTCGTCCTGGGGGACAATCGTGACAACTCGGAGGACTCCAGGTACTGGGGGTTTGTCGAGAGGGAATCGATCCGCGGTCGCCCCTGGATCGTCTATTACTCGTCCGCAATGGATCCCGCAGGGCGGTTCCAGTTCATGAGAGATGTCCGATGGACCCGCATCGGGGGACGAATCGAGTAGCACGGGCCCACGCTCCGGATGGCGGGAGGTGGGGAAGAGGCGGGCGGCCTGGACGGTCGGCGAGGGGGGAGGGAGTTGCGGATTCGGGCGCGACGTTCAATGATCAGGAACGGGAGCTCCCGAACACCCCGGATCTGCCGCCTGACCCACCGGCTGCGCGCCCTGCCACTGGAAGCACCATGAGTCTCACACCTCGAAAGTCGAACGTCGCCGAGGGGCTCCTGGAGCAGTATCTTTCCGAGATTTCGCGTTTCCCTCTCATCACCCGCGAGGAAGAGGCCGCCCTGGCCCGCCGGATTCGCGAGGGGGATGCGGAGGCCCTGAACGCGCTGGTGCGGGCCAACCTTCGCTTCGTCGTGTCCGTGGCGAAGCGCTACCAGAACCAGGGGGTTCCGCTCTCGGACCTTGTCAACGAGGGAAACGTCGGGCTCATCCGGGCGGCCCACAAGTTCGACGAGACCAAGGGGATCAAGTTCATCTCCTACGCCGTCTGGTGGATCCGGCAGGCGATCCTGCAGGCCATGTCGGAGCAGAGCCGGATCGTGCGGGTTCCGCTGAACCGCGCAGGTGCACTCCACCGGATCGGACGCCGTTCCGCGGCGCTCCTCCAGGAACTCGGACGCACCCCGACCGCGGAGGAGATCGCCGAGGGCCTCGGACTCACGGAGGAGGAGGTCCGATCCGCCCTCGTCTTCACCCAGTCCCACCTGTCCCTCGACGCCCCCATGCCCTCCGGAGAGGATCACCGGCTGGCCGACTACCTGCCCGACCGCTACGCGGAGAACCCCGAGGAAGCGGCGTATGGCGCTGCCCTCAAGGAAACCGTCGAAGGGGTCCTTGTCTCCCTCGATCCGCGGGAAGCGAAGGTGCTCAGGCTCTATTTCGGCCTCGATGACCAGGAACCCATGACGCTGGAGGAGATCGGGGACCTCCTGGAAATCACGCGGGAGCGGGTGCGCCAGATCAAGGAAAGGGCCCTGGATCGGCTGCGCCATGCATCGAGGTCCAGGTTTCTCGACATCCCCCGTCCATGACGGATCCCGGGTGTATCGAATGGTCCCGGCAGGCCGTTGACTTTTACCGCTTCCGGTCGTAGCATTCATAGCTCTGTTTTCCAGCAGCTGACCGGACCCGGATTCATGAAGACCTACACACCAAAAACCGACGAAATCGACGCCCAGTGGTGGGTGGTCGATGCTGCCGACAAGACGCTTGGACGCTTGGCCACAGAGGTGGCGCGCGTCCTTCGCGGCAAGCACAAGCCCATCTTCACCCCCCACCTCGACACGGGGGACCACGTGGTGGTCCTGAACGCGTCGCGGGTGAAGCTCACCGGCAACAAGGCGGACCAGAAGACGTATTTCCGCCACTCCGGCTTCATGGGTGGAGAGCGGCACATCCCCTTCAAGCGGATGCTTTCCTCGCATCCCGAGCGCGTCATCGAGCTCGCCGTGAAGGGCATGCTCCCGAAGAACGCCCTGGGTCGCCAGATCCGGAAGAAGCTTCGGGTCTATCCCGGCGCGGAGCACCCCCACGCGGGGCAGCAGCCGCAGCCCCTCGAGTTCTGAATGGCGTTCACGCAACAGGCATCCGCATGACTGAGCAGTCAACTGACAAGATCCACGCGGTCGGCCGTCGCAAGACGAGCACGGCCCGCGTCATCGTTCGTCCCGGCTCGGGCACCTGGTCGGTGAACGGCCGGACCCTGACCGACTACTTCCCCCGCATGCTTCACCGCAAGCGTATCGAGGAAGCCTTCCAGGTTACCGACGTGGAGGGGCAGTTCGACGTCGTCGCCCGTGTCCGCGGCGGTGGCATCACCGGACAGGCTGACGCCCTGCGCCTTGCGGTTGCCCGCGCCATCGTCGAGCGTGACGAGGAAGCCCGGCCGACCCTTCGCCGAGGTGGCCTCCTGACGCGCGATTCCCGCAAGGTCGAGCGGAAGAAGCCCGGGCGTCCCAAGGCACGCAAGCGGTTCCAGTTCAGCAAGCGTTAATTTCCCCAGAGGAACAAGGCATCATGGAGCAGCAGGAAAACGCGCAGGTGGGCCTCAACCAGCTTCTCGAGGCCGGTGTTCACTTCGGACACCAGACTCGTCGTTGGAACCCGAAGATGCGCCGGTTCATCTTTACCGAGCGCAACGGGATCCACATCATCGATCTTCGCAAGACCCTCGACCGCCTTCGCGCGGCCGAAGAGGTTGTGCGGAAGGTCACCCTCAAGGGTGAGCGCGTCCTCTTCGTGTGCACGAAGCCTCAGCTTCGCGGCATCGTCGAGGAGGAGGCGGAGCGCTGCGGCGCCTTCCACGTCACCGAGCGCTGGCTGGGCGGCATGCTCACCAACTTCCAGACCATCCGGAAGCAGATCCGGCGTCTGAAGGAGCTCGAGCGGGGACACGAGGAGAACGCCTTCGAGTTCTACACGAAGAAGGAGCGCCTCATGCTCGAGCGTGAGCGCGACAAGCTCTCCAAGTACTTCTCGGGTGTCAGCGACATGAGCCGGGTGCCAGGGGCCATGTTCGTGGTGGATGCGAAGCGCGAGGTCATCGCGGTGAAGGAGGCCAACCGCCTCGGGATCCCCGTCATCGCCATCACCGACACGAACGCCGACCCGGACCGGATCGACTATCCGATCCCCGGCAACGACGATGCGATCCGCTCGGTTGGCCTGATCTGCGGAGCGATCGCCGACGCCATGCTTTCCGCCCGCCGCGACATTCCGGAAGAGGATCGCCGCCGGGTGGACGAGGCCGAGGCCACGATCTACTCGACGGAGACCGGCGAGAAGGCCGCTGCACCCCAGCAGCCGCAGCAGGACGACGCACATCGCCGCGTGCGCCGCCGTCGTCGGCCCCGTCCGGAAGTCATCGCTCAGCTCCAGAAGCCGGAAGGTGGTTCCGGCGAGTCGCCCGCAGCCCAGGACGGGAAGGACGCTCCGGCGGCCCCCGCACCAGAGCCGGCCACGGATGACAACTCCGCCGAAACGGAGGCGTGAGCGGGGTAGGCTACCCTCTCTCCACCTGCATGACCGGGTCCAGCGACCCGTGATTTCCAGAGGCGGCTTCGTCGCGGGGCGCATCGGCTTGAACGCCGGGGCGCCCCGCAGCGACCGCCTCTCTTCGTGACCAGAATTCAAACTGAACCACAGAGGCTCGAGGCCAGATGAGCGTGACGGCAAGAGATGTCAAGGAACTCCGGGACCGCACCGGAGCGGGGATGATGGACTGCAAGAAGGCCCTGACCGAGACCGGCGGCGACATGGAAGCGGCCATCGATCTCCTTCGCAGCAAGGGGACGGCGAAGGCCGCAAAGCGCGCCGAGCGCTCGGCCAACGAGGGCACGATCGGAAGCTACATTCACCACGGGGGCCGGATCGCCGTCATGCTCGAGCTGAACTGCGAAACGGATTTCGTGGCCAATACCGAAGCGTTCCAGGGACTTGCCCGGGACCTGGCCATGCACGTGGCCGCCACCAACCCGGTCTCGGTCTCGGCGGCCGACGTTCCGGCGGAACTGGTCGAGCGCGAGCGGGCGATCTATCTGGAGCAGGTCCGGAACGAGGGGAAGCCGGAGAACATCCAGGAGAAGATCGTCGAGGGAAAGATCCGGAAGTTCTTCGAGGAGGTCACGCTCCTGCAGCAGCCGTTCGTCAAGAATCCCGATCAGACGGTGGAACAGCTCATCATCGAGGTGGCCGCCAGGACGGGGGAGAAGATCGAGGTGGCTCGGTTTGTGCGATACGCGGTGGGTGAGGCGAACTGATCTGCGGGCAGGGATCCGAACGCTTCGGACCCTGGCGCGGTGGGCCGGCCGGCCGGACCACGAAATCGATACGACCCTCATGCCCGTGAATCATTGCCCATGACATCTGAATCGGAATTCCCAGGGGATGACCCCGCCCCGGAAGCGGCGGAGCCCCTCAAGTACCGGCGCGTCCTCCTGAAACTCTCCGGCGAAATGCTCGCCGGAGAGCGAGGCTTCGGAATCGACCCGCCGGTCGTGGCACGGCTCACGGAGGAAGTGAAGCGGGTTCACGCCATGGGGGTGGCGCTGGGACTCGTCGTCGGCGGCGGAAACATCGTCCGGGGTGCCATCGCCTCCCAGAAGGGGATGGACCGCGTCACGGCGGACTACATGGGGATGCTGGC
>REBP01000195.1 GCA_007692665.1 Gemmatimonadales bacterium
CCTGCGCGGGCTCCCGGGTGACACGTCCCCCGGCGCCCGCCGCAAATGACGGGTGCCGCCCCAATCCCAATTCCAGCCCCAGCCCCAGCTTTCACCGCCCCCGCCACGCCGCCAGTACCTCCGCCTCCCGCTCCGCGCTGTACCCCGACCGGAGCCCCGGCCCACCCGACGCCACCCGCTCCCGGAACCACGCCATCGTGTCCATGGAAGTGACGGCCAGGGGCCGGAACGTCATCCCGGCCGCGATCGCCCGGCGGTTGTCCACCCGCCCGTAGTTCAGGTTCTCCCCCACCGGCGCCCGCCAGGCCGCCACCTCGGATCCCCCGCGGATCCCATGCTCCCCGAGGAAGTCCCAGGGCACCCAGGTGAACTGCACCGGGTTCCCGGTGGTCGCCCGAAGCCCGTACAGGAACTCCGCCGTGCTAAGGGGGGCAGCCGGCGCCTCCACGTTGAAGATCCCCCGGATCCCCTCCTCCGCCATGTGCACCACGAAGTCCGCCAGGTCCCTCACATCCACGTACTGGATCGGGTCCGACGGATCCCCCGGCGCCAGTACCTCGCCTCCCTGGTCCACCCGATCGTACCAGAAGGTGAACCGGTCCGTGTTGTCGCCCGGTCCCGTGATGATGGGCGGCCGCACGATTCCCGTCCCCTCCGGAAACGCCGCCTGCACCTCGCGCTCCGCCAGCGCCTTGAGGGGCCCGTACCCCGTCCACTCGGTGTCCGGCACCCCGGCGATCCCCAGCGGCGCATCCTCGTCCATGACCTCCCGCGTGAAGCCCGCGTAGACCCCGCGCGTCGAGGTGAAGAGGTAGTGCCCCACCCGCCCGGCCAGGAGCCGCGCCGTCGCCCCGACCTGCTCCGGCGTGTAGCCGGAGTTGTCGATGACCGCATCCCACTCCCCCGTCTCGAGGGACTCCAGGTCGTCATTCCGATCTCCGACCCGGGTCTCGAGCGCCGGGAAGAGCTCCTCGTACATTCCCGGCTCGCTCCGCCCCCGGTTGAAGAGCGTCAGCTCGTGCCCCCGGTCCACGATCCGCTTCACCAGGTGCGGCCCGATGAACCCGGTCCCGCCGAGCAGCAGGATCCGGAGCCTTCGAGGCGCCCGGGCGCGAGGTGCATGTCCCTCCGCCAGGATCCCGTGCGCGAGGGCGAGAGCGAGGGCGTCGGCGTTGGCATGGGCGTGGGGACCGAACCCTGCCACTCCCGTCAGCCCCACGGCACCTCCGGCCAGGATCGAATGCTTGAGAAAATTGCGACGGGTGGACATGGGCATACCTTGGGGCGTGAGGGGGATTGCGCGGAGCACTTGTCGGGATGCGACGCTGTCGGGGGAAGATCCGCAATCTGCCCCTGGCGCTGCGCTGCGGCAACTCCGGCACACGGCGGTTCCGGTGCACGGCGACCCGGGCCGGCCGATCCGGTGTACCTCCGCAGACGCCCCCTCGGGGAAGGCGGTGGGCATCAACCCGGCCCGCCACTGGCATCCTTGCGCCGGCCTGCGCCACGGCACAGTCTGACGATCGGTTCCCGGTTCGCCGGGGGGCGTCCAGACGCAGTCATCACCAGGTGGAGGACCTCGAATGAAACGAATCCAGACACCCTTCGCCCTCCTGCTCCCGCTTGTCCTCACGGCCGGGGCCGGGGCCGGCGCTCCGGGAGCCGCCGCCAGCGTGAAGGACTCCGACCTGGCGGGCTCCGACGTGCCGGGCTCCATCGAGGCCCGGGTCGGCTGCTGGGCCCTCGAACACCGCGAGGACTGGGCCCCGAACGTGCACCAGACGGGGTATCTCTCGGGGGCGCAGGGGGCACGGACGTACCGGGCGGAGTGGATCGCCGTCTGACGCCGAATCAGGGCCCCGACCATGCCGAACATCCGCCCGGAACCAGGGACCGACCAGCCGTCCGACCAGCCGTCCGACCCGACCCGGCTCCCTCCCACGAGCCGCCCGGGCCCGGTGCGCCTGCAGGTCGCGGACCTCTCGCAGTCACTCGACTGGTATGGCGAGGTCCTGGGCGTGCGGGTCCTCGACTCCGGCCGGGGCTGGATTCGCCTGGGGGCCCACCCGGCGGCCCACCCGGCGGCCGACCCGGCGGCCCCCCTGGTGGAACTTGTCGAGCGTCCCGGCGCAGCCCCGGTCCCTCGCGGGGGCCACCTGGGGCTCTTCCACGTGGCCATCCTCCTCCCGGACCGGGCGAGTCTCGGACGCTTCGTGGCCCACCTGGGCCGCCTTCGGATCCCCGCCGGTTCCGCCGACCACCTCGTCAGCGAGGCGCTCTACCTGAACGACCCCGACGGCCTGGGGTTCGAGGTGTATGCCGACCGGCCGCCGGCATCGTGGGCCCGCACATCCTCGGGCGAGATCGCCATGGCGTCGAATCCCCTGGCGCTGGACGAGCTGGGGCGGGCCGGAGGCGACGCGCCATGGACCGGCCTTCCGTCAGGCGCCCGTGTCGGGCACCTCCATCTCCACGTGGGGGACCTGGCGGCCGCCGAGGCGTTCTACTCCGAGGCACTGGGCCTCGACGTGCAGGTCCGGAGCTACCCCGGGGCCCTCTTCCTCTCGGCCGGTGGCTACCACCACCACCTTGGCGTGAACACGTGGGCCCGCCGGGCGGGGGCGGCCGGGCCGAACGACGCCCGGCTCCTCTCCTGGTCCCTCGAACTGCCCTCCTCCGAGGCGGTCGAGGCCGCCCTCACCCGGCTGGAGGAAGCCGGTCATGCGGTGACCCGCAGCGAACCGGGGATCGGCCGGGTCCCTGACCCATGGGGAACCGAGCTGCGGGTCCAGGCCCCCCCACGCGGCCCCCGGGATCTTCCCGCCGGTTGAAGGCGGTCAGCGGAAGACGCTTCTCGTGCCGGCCCCCCCACGCCCCTCCGTGTCCAGCGCGTACAGGACACCCTCCGTCGAACCGAAATAGACCATCGTCCCGCGGACTGCGGGGGTCGCCGGAATCGACCCCAGCTCGAGCAGCCTCATCTCCGCCTCGCGGCCGCGCCCATCCCCGTACATGGCGCGCATCTCCTCGGTGAGGCTGCCCTCCGCATCGTAGACCGTTTCGAACAGGGCTCGGCTGGCCGGGGTCTGAAAGCTCCAGCGCATTGCGCCGGACTCCGGATTCACCGCCATGAGCTTCCCGTTGAAGCCGCCAAACACCACGTCCCCGCCCACGGAAACGGCAGTCCCGAACACGCGTGTGAAGACCGGAAGCGTCCAGGCGACGGCTCCTGTCGACCGCTCGAGGGCGTAGAAGCGCTGACCGTCCGACGCGCCGAAGAAGATGCGGTCCGCCGTGACCAGCGGAGTCGCGATGATCCACCCGCCGCTCTCCTCCATGCTCCAGAGCAGGCGACCATCCAGGGCGTCGAGGGCATGGAGCCGGTAGTCCCGGCTTCCGAAGTAGAGGACGCCGTCCGCGAGGGCGACCGCCCGCTGGATGTCGCCGCGGGGGAAGCCCGGGTTCCCCTCCGTCTCGAACTGCCAGGCCACCTCTCCGGTCTCGGGTCGGAGCGCGCGAAGGATCCCGTCGAACCCTCCCACGTAGATCAGCCCGTCACCCTGCACAGGCGCGGCATGCACGACCTCGCCCGTGTCGTGCCGCCAACGGAGTCCGCCGGTAACCCTGTCGACGGCGTGAACGGCACCATCGCCGCTTCCGAACACCACCAGGTCGCCGACTACCAGCGGATCCGACAGGTAGAAGTCCCAGAAATCCACCGTCCGCTCGCCGGCAGTGGCGTACGTCCACCGGAGCGTTCCATCAAGAGCCTCGACGGCGTAGAGGCTCCCGTCGCGGCTCACGGCGTAGACCACGCCCTCCGCCACCGCCGGGGCGGAGTCCACGGCCCCTCCGGTGCCCAGACGCCACTGCTCGGTCCCCGTTTCCACGTCGACGGCGTAGAGATGCCCGTCGCCACTGCCCACGTAGATCCGGTCCTCGTGGAGGGTGGGCGACGAGTAGATCGGGCCGCCGGTCGCGAAGGTCCAGACGGGCTCCTGGGCCGCAGCGACCACGGGGAGGCACAGAAGGAGCGCGCATGCGGCAGGAAGACGGACGGTCATGGGAACTCGGTATGGGATGCGGGAGGGGGCGAAGCCGATGACTCCAATCTGTCTGAAACGCGTGAGCGGCGTGAACTGCGACAGAGGCGCATCCCTGCCCGGTCAGGGAAACCCGGATTCGGCGTACCAGGCCCGGAGGAGTTCGACAGCCCGGAGCGTCCCGTCCGGATTCGTGAAGGCGGAACGTCGGGTCCGGTAGGCCTCGAGCACCCGGGCGGCCTCCTCGCGAATGGCGAGGTCCTCTTCCGCCGGCTCGTAACCCTCGGGAACGGCGTAGACGAACCGCCCCGTTTCCCTGGAGTGCACCGGGATCTGGAAGAAGTCCCGCGACACGAAATCGCCGGTTTCGGCCATTTCCGCGGCGGCTTCCGTGAAGAAGGTGACGGCGTGCTCCGGGTAGCCGAACAGGTACCCGTACCCCCGGAACCTGGCGCCGGACGTCTCGTACTCAACGACGGTGACCACCGTGGCGGGATCGGCTCCCGGAACCAGTCCCCACTGCCCCCAGAACGCGGCATCCCGGTCCAGGATGTCGTCCAGCCGGCCCTGGTGAACGATCACGACCTGAACCGTCCGCGTGGAATCCTGGGTGGCGCGGTAGGGAAGAAGCACGGCACGGACGGGTCCGCACTCGAGCGCCCGGATCACCTCCTGGAGTTCCCTGACCTCGGCGAGGTCCGGATGCTCGGGATTCGTCACATCCCGGGCCCCCGCAGGGGTGTCCTCCGCCCGGGCGACCCCCATGCGGCGCTGGGTGAGCGAGCTGATCGGCTTGAGCGGCAGCCCGCGGTCGGGGTCGGAGGCCAGCGTGAAGAGCGCCTCGTTGTCGAGGCCGCCGGCCAGGATCGAATCGGCCCGGGCCCGGCTCTCGGCCGAGAGCCCTTCCACGGCGAAACAGGCGGCATGCGGCGCCGGGGAGGTCGAGCCCGAGGGGGCGAGGACGGCGGAA